>JAFAEC010000064.1 GCA_023424215.1 Pseudomonadota bacterium | reverse complement strand
CGAGAGATCTCTCGAGGGAGCAAGGTATGGATCGTCGGTCTTTGTTGAAGGGCGGCGGGATCGCGGCCGGAGCCGCGGCGGTCGCCAGCCCGGCGATCGCGCAGGGCCTGCCGGAGATCCGCTGGCGGATGGCGTCGAGCTACCCCAAGAGCCTCGACACCCTGTTCGGGGCTGGCGCCCACATCGCCAAGCGGGTGGCGGCCGCGACCGACAACAAGTTCCAGATCCAGGTCTTCGCGGCCGGCGAACTCATCGGCGGCCTCCAGGTGCTTGACGCGGTCCAGAACGCGACCGTGGAATGCGGCTACACGCTGTCGAGCTTTTACATCGGCAAGGACCCGACCTTCATGTTCGAGGCCTCGGTCCCCTTCGGCCTCAACACCCGCCACCATAACGGCTGGATGATCCACGGCGGCGGGCTGCAACTCGTGCGCGACTTCATGGCCGACTACAACATCGTCAATTTTCCGGCCGGCAACACGGGCGCCCAGATGGGTGGCTGGTTCCGCAAGGAGATCAACTCGGTCGACGACCTGAAGGGCCTCAAGTTCCGAATCGCCGGAATGGGCGGGCAGGTCCTCTCCCGCCTCGGCGTCGTGCCGCAGGTCCTGGCGGGAGGCGACATCTATCCGGCGCTCGAGCGGGGCACCCTGGATGCGGTCGAATGGGCCGGCCCCTACGACGACGAGAAGCTCGGCTTCGCGAAGGTCGCCCGCTACTATTACTACCCGGGCTTCTGGGAGGGCACGGCGGGCACGTCCCTCTACGTGAACAAGGACAAGCTTGCGACGTTGCCGGAGGCCTACAGGAATGTTCTGGAGGCAGCCTGCGCGGAGGCCAATCTCTGGTGCCTGTCCAAATACGATGCGGAGAACCCGGACGCGCTGCGCCGAGTGATCGGCCAGGGCGCCCAGCTCCGCGCTTTCCCGCGCGACGTGCTCGAGGCGAGCTACAAGCAGGCCTTCCAGCTCTATGGCGAGATCGCCGCGCAGAATCCGAAGTTCAAGAAGATCTACGACCACTGGTCGGCCTTCCGCGAGAAGGAGCTGACCTGGTTCCGGATCGGCGAGTTCCCGTTCGACTACTTCATCTATTCGCAGCGGAACTGAGGGTGCGCGCCCGCAGGCCCATCGGAGCGGGGGCCCGTTCATGAAGTTTCCCGCCGGCCCGCCCCGCCATGGCGCCGTCCAGCACCTGTACCGCAACCTGACGCTCCGCCTTGGCCTGACCGAGGCGGGGCCGCTCGTCACCCTCGCCCTGGTGGGACTGTTCGGATGGGGCTTTGTGGCTCTTGCGGGCGAGGTGATGGACAACGACACCCTGTCCTTCGACAGGACCCTGCTGCTCGCCCTTCGAAGCCCGACCGATCCGGCCGACCCGCTCGGTCCGGCCTGGCTGGAGGAGAGCGCGCGGGATTTCACCGGCCTCGGCGGCCACGCGATCCTCGGCCTCGTGACCCTCGCGACCTTGGGCTACCTTCTCATGACGCGCCGGCGCGGCGCGGCCGCCCTCGTGTTCTTCGCCGTCGTGGGGGGCATGATCGTGAGCGCGCTCCTCAAGCTCGGCTTCGAGCGGCCGCGACCCGACCTCGTCCCGCACGGCGTGCGGGTCTACACGGCGAGTTTCCCGTCCGGGCACGCGATGCTCTCGGCCGTGACCTACCTGACGCTCGGGGCGCTCCTTGCGCGCGTGCACAAGCCGAGGCGCGTCAAAGTGTTCTTCCTGGGGCTCGCCGTCGTCCTGACCGTCCTGATCGGGCTCTCGCGCATCTATCTCGGCGTGCATTGGCCGTCTGACGTGCTCGCCGGGTGGTGTGTCGGGGCCTGCTGGGCCAGCCTTTGCTGGTACGTCGCGCTCCTCCTCCAGCGCGGGGGTCAGGTCGAGACGGAGGCGCCCCCAGCGACGCCCAGCCGGTCGGCTACCTGACCGGCGGCCGGCGCCGCGAAATTTCGCGGGTGCTGTCGACAAACGCGCCCGGACGGCTCAATTGAACCGCTTCACCAACCCGGAGGGCTGCAGATGTCGGTCAGGAAGGCGCGCGCGGTTTGGCAGGGGACGGGCAAGGACGGCACGGGCCAGCTTACGAGCGACTCGGGCGTGCTGAGCTCGACCCCCTATTCGTTCAAGACGAGGTTCGAGGACGAGAAGGGGACCAATCCCGAGGAACTGATCGCGGCGGCGCATGCCGGCTGCTTCACCATGGCGCTGGCTTTCCAGCTCCAGGGTGCTGGCTTCACGCCGACCGAACTGTCGACGGAGGCCGCCGTGACGCTCGAGAAGGACGGACCGGGCTTCAAGATCGCGAAGTCCGCCCTGACCTTGCGGGCGCAGGTCCCGAACATCGACAAGGCGAAGTTCGACGAGCTCGCGAAGGCCGCCAAGGAAGGCTGCCCGGTCTCCAAGCTCTTCAACGCCGAGATCACGCTCGACGCCACGCTCGGCTGAGCGGAGAACGGCACAACCGCATCCGGCGACACGCTCGCCCCGCTGCCGGCGTGCCGCCGGCAGCCATTCCTTTGGAAGACAGATGATCCGCTCCCCCCTGATGACCGTGATGACGGAGGCCGTCATGAAGGCGGCCCGGTCGCTCAAGCGCGATTTCGGCGAGGTCGAGAACCTGCAGGTCTCCCGCAAGGGGCCCGGGAACTTCGTGTCGGCCGCCGACCACCGCGCGGAGGAGATCCTCCGCGGCGCGTTGGAGAAGGCCCGCCCCGGCTACGGTCTCGTCATGGAGGAGACCGGCACGATCGAGGGCACCGACACCACGCATCGCTGGCATATCGACCCGCTCGACGGCACCACGAACTTCCTCC
This sequence comes from Pseudomonadota bacterium, assembly GCA_023424215.1. Classification (GTDB taxonomy): domain Bacteria; phylum Pseudomonadota; class Alphaproteobacteria; order Caulobacterales; family Caulobacteraceae; genus Brevundimonas. The sequence goes on along the minus strand of JAFAEC010000064.1, from coordinate 44,456 downwards.
ACGGCATCCCGCATTTCTGCATCTCGGTCGGGCTCGAGCGCGACGGGCAGATGGTGGCCGGCGTCATCTACGATCCCATCAAGGACGAGCTGTTCATGGCGGAGCGCGGCAAGGGCGCCTACCTGAACAACCGCCGGCTCCGCGTCGCCTCGCGCCGCGACATGGCGGATGCGGTCGTCTATTGCGGCCTGCCGCATCTCGGCCGCCCGGCCCATCCCCGTTTCCTGCAGGAGATCGCGTCCGTCATGACGGTCTCGGCGGGCCTGCGTCGGATGGGCTCGGCCGCGCTCGACATGGCCTATGTGGCGGCCGGCCGCGCCGACCTCTACTGGGAGCGCGACCTGCAGACCTGGGACATGGCGGCGGGCATCGCGATCGTCCGCGAGGCCGGCGGCTTCGTCAGCGATTGCGACGGCGGCTCGGACCCGATGACCACATTGTCGGTGTGTTGCGGCAATGAAGTCCTTCACCGCGAGTTGCTTGGACTTCTGCGGAAGCCGCTGGCTCGCTAAGCTCACCGTGCGGCCTCTTGCCGGAGGGGCCACGCCACGATGAGCTGACGATGCTGCACCCGACCCCGCTTCAGCACGAGGCGCGCCCGCTCTCCTCGCCCCGCATCTACCTCGTGCGGATGGCCGTGTTCCTGATCCTGGTCGGGTTCCTGGTCCTGATCCTGTTCGAGCCGCTGAAGCGGGCCTTCTTCGGCAATCCCGGCCTGAACGCGCTGATCGGCGGCGTCCTGCTCGTCGGCATCGTGCTCGCCGGGCGGCAGGTCATCCGGCTCTTCCGCGAGATCCGTTGGGTCAACCACATCAGCGGCGCCGATGGCCGGACGCTCGCCCGGCCGCCGATCCTGCTGGCCCCCATGGCGGCCTTGATCGGCGATCCGGCCAGCCGCGCCGGCCTCTCCGTCACGACCGTGAGGTCGCTGCTCGATTCGATCTCGGCCCGGCTGGACGAGAGCCGGGAACTCGTGCGCTACCTCGCCGGGCTGCTCGTCTTCCTCGGTCTCCTCGGCACCTTCTGGGGCCTGATCGAGACCGTGAACTCCGTCGGCCGCATCATCGGCTCGCTCCGGACCGGGTCGGACGCCGCCGTCCTGTTCGATGAGCTGAAGACGAGCCTCTCCGCACCTCTCGCCGGCATGGGCATTTCCTTCTCGGCCTCGCTCTTCGGCCTCGCCGGATCACTGATCCTCGGCTTTCTCGACCTCCAGGCCGGGCAGGCCCAGAACCGGTTCTACACCGAGCTCGAGGATTGGCTCGCCTCGGCCACTGCCGCCAACGCGATGGGCGCCGAGGCCGCGCCCGCTGACCCCGCCATCGCCGCCCAGGCGATGGCAAATCTCGCCGACAGCATAGAGGGCCTCGTCCAGAATATGCGCTCGGAGCAGAAGCTGCTCCGCGAATGGATGGAGACGCAGGCTGCCCGCGACCGTGACGTCCGCGCCCTGCTCGAGCGCTTCGCGCGCGATCGGGTGCTCTGATGCCGGTCGCCGCCGGGCGGGCCTCGCGCCGCGGCTCGCTCAATTACTGGCCGGGTTTCGTCGACGCCCTGACGACCCTGCTCCTGTCGATCATCTTCCTGCTGTCGATCTTCATGCTCGGCCAGTTCTTCCTGGCACGGGAGATCTCGGGGCGGGACAGCGTGCTCGACCGCTTGAACCGGCAGATCGCGGAGCTGACGGACCTCCTCGCCCTGGAGCGCTCCGGCCGGCGCGACATGGAAACCCAGGTCAGCAGCCTGCAGAGCACGCTCCAGGCGAGCGCCAACGAGCGTAGCCGCCTCCAGGCCCTCATCGATGCCGGCAGCTCGGCCGAGGTCCGGGCCGGCGCCGCGAGCGCGGCCCTGGAGGCCGAAAAGGCGCTCACCGCCCGCGCGCTCTCGACGGTCGACCTCTTGAACCAGCAGATCGCCGCCATGCGGCGGCAGCTGGCCGCGCTCGAAGAGGCGCTCGCCGCCTCCGAGAACCGGGACCGGGAATCGCAGGCCCGCATCGCCGATCTCGGCAGCCGGCTGAACGTCGCCCTGGCCCAGCGGGTCCAGGAACTCGCCCGCTATCGGTCCGACTTCTTCGGGCGCCTGCGCCAAATCCTGGGCCAGCGCCCCGACGTCCGGATCGTCGGCGACCGGTTCGTGTTCCAGTCGGAGGTGCTGTTCGCGGCCGGGCAGGCGACGCTCAAGCCGGAGGCTGGCCCCGAGCTCGACCGGATCGCGGCCGTGATCCTCGACCTGTCGAAGGAGATCCCGCCAGACATCCCATGGGTGCTGCGCGTGGACGGCCACACGGATACCCGCCCGATCTCCTCGTCCCAGTTCCCGTCGAACTGGGCGCTGTCGGCCGCCCGGGCCATCTCGGTCGTGCAGGCGCTCGCAGCACGGGGCATTCCGCCCCAGCGCCTCGTGGCCGCCGGGTTCGGCGAGTTCCAGCCGCTCGACCTCGGCACGACCGACGAAGCCTACAGCCGCAACCGCCGCATCGAGCTGAAGCTGACGGAGCGGTGAGGTCTCAGGCCTCGTTCGCCCGCTCCAGCAAGGCCGCGATGACAGGCCTGAGCTCGGGGAGCGACTCGGTAGCGGTATGCCAGACGACCGACGGAAGCACGTGATCGTATCCGTGCCTCATCACGTTGCCGATCCCGGCAATGTCGCGCCACGGCACGTCCGGATAACTTTCCTTCTGCTCAGCGCCGATATGGCGTGACGCTTCCGAGATGATTTCGATCGAACGCTCCACGGCAAGGCGCGTCCGGCGATCGGCCTCGAATCCCGCCTCGTCCATTCCCGAGATCATCTCGCCGACATGATCCACTGCTTCCAGGATGTCGCGCAGTCGATCGCTGGGGGCTCGGGCCGGCCTCATATGTCCTCAGAAGACCTCGAGCGCTTCTGCCTCGATAGTCGCCCGTGTTGAAGGGCGAAGTCCTTCCCGCAAGGCCACATCGGCGGGAGCCTGAAGGATCTCGGAAGCGACGCGGGTCAGCCCAGCGAGTTCGATCAGCCCGAGTCGCTTTGGCTCGTGATCGACGAGCAGATCGACATCGCTCGTTGCACTTGCCTCGTCACGCGCGGTCGAGCCGAAAAGGGCAAGGTGCCTCACGCCGAACGACCGAAGACGGTCGGCATTCGCCCGCAGCCTGATGATTGCCTCGTCGCGTCCCATTCCAAGACTGTACCCCAGCCAGGTCACCGGAAGAAGATGAAGGTCACGACGACAAATATCGGCACCAGGATCGCGCCCGACCAGAGCATGTAGCCGAAGAAGCTCGGCATCTTCACGCCGCCGTCCCGCGCGATGGCGTAGACCATGAAGTTGGGTGCGTTCCCGATATAGCTGTTGGCGCCCATGAAGACGGCCCCGGTCGAGATGGCCGCGAGCGTGCCGGCGAGCGGGCCCATGAGCTGGACCGGATCCCCGCCCGCGAGCTCGAAGAAGACGAGGTAGGTCGGGGCATTGTCCAGGAAGGACGACAGGATGCCCGTGAGCCAGAAATAGGCGACCTCGTTCGGCGATCCGTCCGGCCGGGACACGAGCGCGAGAAGCGGCGCGAAGGCACCCTCCCGCCCGGCACCGAGTGCCGCCGCGACGGGGACGAGGCAGACGAAGATGCCCGCGAAGATCTTCGCCACCTCGATGATCGGACGCCAGTTGAAATCATTCGCGGCGCGGTTCCGCTTGCTGGTCAGGGCGAGTGACAGCAGCGCCAAGATCACCATGGCAGCGTCCCGCACGAGGTTCTGCAATTGCAGCTCCACGTGGAGGACGTGCAGGCTGATCCCCGGCCGCCACACGCCGCTCAGCACGATGACGCCCACCAGGGCGGCGAGCAGAACGAGGTTCACGACCCCGCGGATGTGCAGCCGCTCGTCGTCCGGCGTCGGATCCGGCACGGTCACGCCTTCCCGGCGGTACCAGTAGGTGTCGAGCACAAAGAAGATCGCGAGCAGCACGCCGGCCGTGAACAGGGTCTCGGCCGCCAGGAAGCGAGTGGTCCAGAAGAAATCGACCCCGCGGAGGAAGCCGAGGAAGAGCGGCGGGTCGCCGAGCGGCGTGAGGGCCCCGCCGACATTCGAGACCAGGAAGATGAAGAAGACGACGACATGCACGTTGTGCACGCGGTTGTCGTTCGCGCGCAGGAGTGGCCGGATCAGGACCATGGAGGCGCCGGTCGTGCCGATGCAGCTCGCCAGCACCGTGCCGAAGGCGAGGAGTCCGGTATTCAGGGCGGGGGAGCCGTGCAAGTTGCCAACAACGACCAGGCCGCCCGCGATCGTGAACAGGGCAAACAGAAGCAGGATGAAGGGCATGTACTCCGTCAGGAGGACATGCATCACGACGTCCAGCGTCGGCGCGAAACCCTGCGTCAATCCCAGCGGCACGAGGACGAGGAGGGCCCAGAACGCCGAGAGGGCGCCCATATGGCGGTCCCAGAACCGGTGGGCGAGCTGCGGCAGGATGGCGATAGAGAGCAGGATCCCGACGAACGGGATGGCCCAGACGAGGCCGAGGGCTTTTCCGTCGATCGCGCCGGCGGCCTGCGCCGGCCCAGCCCAGAATCCGGCGGCGGCAGCAGCCGCCAACCCAAGCCCCACCCGCATGCCGTCGGTCCCCGCTCTGTTTCACGCGCTCGTCGATTGGCCTTAGGCGGCAACCCTGGCCCGTTCAACACGGCTTTCGGCGGGCTCGCTCTTGCCAGCGAGCGCAGCTAGGCTCGGGCAAAGTGCAAGGGGAGGATGGATGAACCAGATCGATCTGAACGGTCACGTCGCCGTGGTGACCGGCGGAGCCCAGGGCATCGGGCAGGCGATCGTCGAGCGCTTCGCCGCGAGCGGCGCAACCGTTGAGATCTGGGACCTGGATCTCGACCTGGCGCAGGAGACCGCCGAGAACACGGGCGGGAAGGTCATCGCCCGCGCGGTCGACGTCACCGACCCACAGAGCACCGTGGCGGCCGCGAAGGCGGCCGAGGCGGAGCACGGCCCGATCGACATCCTCGTGACCTCCGCCGGCATCGCAGGCCCGAACGTGAAGACCTGGGATTATCCACTCGACGAGTGGTCGCGGATCTTCAAGATCAACGTCGACGGCACCCTGCATTGCTGCCGCGCCGTCGTGCCATCCATGATCGCGCAGGGCTACGGCCGGATCGTCGCGATCGCGTCCGTGGCCGGCAAGGAAGGCAATCCGAACGCGTCGGCCTATTCGGCCTCCAAGGCGGCCGTTATCGCGCTGACGAAGTCGCTGGGCAAGGAGCTCGCCGGCTACGACATCGGCGTGAACTGCATTACGCCGGCCGCCGCCCGAACGCGCATCTTCGACCAGATGACCCAGGAGCATATCGACTTCATGCTGTCCAAGATCCCGCGCGGCCGCTTCGTCGAGACGCGGGAGATCGCCGCCATGGTGGCGTGGCTGTCATCGGCCGAGAATTCCTTCACGACCGGGGCGGTGTTCGACCTCTCCGGCGGCCGCGCTACCTACTAGGGCCGATGATGCTGACACGGACCGGCTACGCCTTCATCGCCGGGATCTGGGTGGTGGGCGCCCTTACGGGCCTCGTCCTGGGCCGCGCCCCCGCCACGATCCCGCACTGGGTCCCGACCCCGGCGCTCACGGTGCCGCTGGTGGCGGGCTTCATCGTCGACATCGCGCTCCGGCCCGCCACCGAGCGCGGCCGGATCTTCCCGCTCACCATGAACGAGCGCGCCATCGGCGTGATCGGTGCGGCCCTGATCGCGGCCGGCGCGAGCGCGCTCGTCCAGCCCGGCTGAGCCCGCCGGGTCGCCTCGCCTCAGGTCCGGCCGGTCGCGGATGGCCGCCGGGATGCCGCCCAGGCCAGGAGGCGGCCGTCGATCGCCGCGAGGCCTGCGCCGATCAGGGTCATGCCGGCCAGTTGCTGCGGCTGGACCGGCTCGGCCAGGAACGCGGCCCCGAGCAGGAGGGCGCTTGCCGGGATCAGGAAGGTGACCAGCAGGAGGTTCGTGGCCCCGGCCGTCTCCAGGATCCGGAAGAACAGGATGTAGCCGAGCGCCGTGGACAGGCTCGCGAGCCCGAGCACGGCCAGCCAGGTGGACGCGCCGGGCGCCGGAAGTGTCCAGGGCTGGTCGACGAGGAGCGCGAGCGGCAGGAGCAGCACCGTCGAGACCGTTACCTGCCCGGTGGCGGTCTGGATCGGCGAGATGCCGAGCGCCGCGAAGCGTCGTCCCCACAGGCCCGCAAAGGCATAGGTGAGCGCGGCGAGGAGGCAGGCCGCCTCCGCGGCGATCTGATGCCCAAATCCGGCCAGGGCCCCGGGCCCGATCATGATCAGGACCCCGAGGAAACCCAGCAGCACGCCGGCGCCCCGTCGCCAGGTCAGCTTCTCGTCGGCCAGGAAGGCATGCGCGACGAGGACGCCGAAGAGCGGCGTCGTTGCATTCAGGATGGCGGCGGCGCCGCCCGTCAGGCGGGTCTGGGCCCACATGAAGAGCGTGAACGGCACCACGTTGTTCAGGACGCTCATCACGGCGATCGTCCCCCACGCCGCGCGCGTCCGGGGCAGCCCGGTCCCGAGCAGTGGCAGGAGAACGTTGAGGATCAGCGCCGCGAGCCCCACCCGCAGGAGCACGAGCGTCAGCGGCGGGATTTCCTTCACGGCCACCGCGACGAAGAAAAAGGACCCACCCCACAGGACGGAGAGGCCGAGCAGCAGCAGCCACTCGGTCGTGTTCATCGTGCGCTGGATCGGGGACTGACGAAGCACTGTGCGACCTCCGCCCCCCGCGCTAGCCGGCCCCGGCGGCGGCCGCGACCCGGTTTCTGACGGCAGAGACTTGCAAGACAGGCAGCCCAGCCCTGCCGGGCACCGGGAAATCGGGCGTTGACATTCGTTGCTTCCAGGCAGACGGGCAGTTCGGACGATCTTGGTAGGAGAAGCCAAGATGTGGCAGCAAGTCTACGACCCGTTCGGCAACGTCGTCTTGTCGACCATTGCAGCGGCCATCCCGGTGGTGACGCTGCTGGTGCTCATCGCCTCAGGCAAGGTGAAGGCGCATATCGCGGCCGTCCTTGCGCTGATCGTGGCGATACTGGTCTCGGTCTTCGTCTTCACCATGCCGGGCGGGCTCGCGATCCGGGCCGCGCTCTTCGGCGTCGCCACAGGCATGTTCCCAATCGGCTGGATCATCCTCAACGTCATCTTCCTCTACCGGCTCACGGTCGAGAAGGGCTGGTTCAAGGTCCTCGAGCGGTCGATCGGCGGGATCACGCCCGATCGCCGGCTCCAGCTTCTCCTGGTGGCCTTCGCTTTCGGCGCCTTCTTCGAGGGCGCCGGCGGGTTCGGAACGCCCGTGGCCGTGACAGGCGCCATCCTGATCGGGCTCGGCTTCTCGCCGCTCGCCGCCTCCGGCCTCTCGCTCATCGCCAACACGGCACCCGTCGCCTACGGCGCCCTCGGGGCCCCCATCCAGGGGCTCGCCTCCGTCACGGGGATCGACCCGTTCCTGCTCGGCGCCATGGTGGGGCGCCAGCTGCCGTTCTTCTCGCTGATCGTCCCCTTCTGGCTCATCTGGGCCTTCGCGGGCTTCCGCGGCATGAAGGAGATCTGGCCGGCGATCCTGGTGACGGGCGTCTCCTTCGCGGTCCCGCAATACCTGATCTCGAACTTCATCAATCCCTGGATCGTCGATATCGGCGCCTCGCTCGTCTCGATGGCGTGCCTGATTGGCTTCCTGAGGATCTGGCAGCCAGCGGAGGTCTGGACGTCGCCCGCGTTGCGCACGCGCGACGATTCCGTCGGCACCCTGAAGATTGCGCCGGGCCAGCCGAGGCATGCGCCGGATCCCGGCCTCGGCGTCACGGGAGGTGGCGCCGTGACGCCGAACGGGACGCTCGCGGCAAACGGCACGATGATGGCCTATGTGCCGTGGATCATCCTGTGCGTGATCCTCGCGTTCTGGGGCACCAACTGGTTCAAGGGGATCGTCAACCCGATCTTCACCTGGAACTACCCGGTCGAGGGGCTGCACAACGCCATCCAGAAGGTGGCGCCGATCGTCGCCAAGCCGACGCCCGAAGGTGCCGTCTTCGCCTTCACGTACATGTCCTACACGGGCACCGGCGTGCTTTTTACGGCCATCATCTCGGGCCTGCTGATGGGCTTCTCGCCGCTCCGGCTCGTGACGGCCTTCCTCGAGACAATCTGGGTCCTGCGGTACTCGCTGCTGACCATCGCCTCGATGCTTGCGATCGGCACGCTGACCCGGTTCTCGGGCCTGGACGCTACGCTCGGACTCGCCTTCGCGGGAACCGGCTTCCTCTACCCGTTCTTCGGCACGCTGCTGGGATGGCTCGGCGTCGCGCTGACCGGATCAGACACCGCCTCCAATGTGCTGTTCGGCGGGCTGCAGCGGATCACGTCCGAGCAGCTCGGCCTCTCGCCGATCCTCATGGCAGCGGCGAATTCCTCCGGCGGCGTCATGGGCAAGATGATCGACGCCCAGTCGATCGTCGTGGCCTCCACGGCCACGAACTGGTTCGGACACGAGGGCACCATCCTGCGTTTCGTGTTCTGGCACTCGATCGCGCTGGCCTGCCTGGTGGGTGGGCTCGTGATGTTGCAGGCCTATGTCCATCCTTTTACCCTCATGGTCGTCCCGGGACCCTGAGCGGAAGGCATGGCAACGGAAGACGACCTGCGCCGGATCGCGCTCTCGCTGGCCGGCACCGTCGAGACGCCGCATTTCGACCGGACGGCCTTCAAGGTTGCCCGGATCTACGCGACGGTTCCGCCCGGCGGGGCGAGCGCCAATCTGAAGCTCTCGCCCGAGGACCAGGAGTTCAAGTGCCTCCTGAAACCCGCCGCCTTCGCGCCAGTGCCGAATGCCTGGGGCCGGCAGGGCTGGACCACGGTCGCGCTCGGAGCGCTGGACGAGGGCGAACTCGCCGGCATTCTCGAGACCGCTTGGCGCGGCGCGCAGCCGAAGGCGCGCCGTCGTTGAGCGCGGGCGGGATCAGGCCGCCGCCGGCATCCCTTCCTCGATGATCTTCGCCCAGAGCGAGACGCCGTACGGGATGGCGCCGTCGTCGAAATCGTAGGCCGGATGGTGGCACTGCGCGGAGTTGCCGTTGCCGAGGAAGATGTAGGCGCCCGGCTTCTCCTGCAGCATGTAGGAGAAATCTTCCGCGCCCATCTGCGGCGGGACGTCCCGCTTCACGCCGGTCCCGACCATCTCGGCGATCTTGGCCATGAAGTCGGTCTGCTCCGGATGGTTGAAGGTCACCGGATAGCCGCGCGCATATTCGACGGTGGCATGGGCCCCAAAGGCGGCCGCGACGCTCTTGGCCACTTCCGAAATCCGCACCTCGACGAGGTCCTGCACCTCCGGCTTGAGGGTGCGCACGGTGCCGAGCAGCGTCGCGTGCTGGGGAATGACGTTGTAGGTGTCGCCCGCCTTGAAGGAGCAGACCGACACGACCACGGATTCGAGCGGGTCGACGTTGCGGGAAGCGATGGACTGTAGGGCGACCACGATCTGCGAGGCGACGAGCAGGGTGTCGACGCACTTGTTTGGATGCGCGGCATGGCCGCCCCGACCTTCGACCTTGATCGTGAAGCGGTCGGCGGCCGCCATGACGGGCCCGGGTCGGATCGCGAAGGCGCCGACCGGGTGGCCCGGCCAGTTGTGGAGCCCATAGACCTCCTGGATGCCGAAGCGGGTCATGAGCCCGTCCTTCACCATTGCGTCGCCGCCACCGCCGCCCTCCTCGGCCGGCTGGAAGATCATCACGGCCGTGCCGTCGAAGTTGCGCGTCTCGGCAAGGTACTTGGCGGCCCCGAGCAGCATGGCCGTGTGGCCGTCATGCCCGCAGGCATGCATGAGGCCGGGCGTCTGCGACCGGTAGGGAGCGTTCGTCTCCTCCTCGATCGGCAGCGCGTCCATGTCGGCCCGCAGCCCGATCACCTTGCCGCCCGTCCCGCGCCGGCCCTTGATCACGCCGACGACACCGGTGCGGCCGATCCCGGTCACCACCTCGTCGCAGCCGAAGGCGCGGAGCTTGTCGGCCACCAGGGCGGCCGTGCGATGCACGTCGTAGAGGAGCTCCGGATGGGCATGCATGTCGCGGCGCCATTCGGTGACCTCGTCCACGAGATCGGCGACGCGGTTGATGACGGGCATGCTGCTCTCCTCAGCCGGATCTCCCGGCCCTCAACGCGAAAACTGAACTCTCAGCCCGGGCTTTGGTCAACCGGGGATGCAGGGGTGAGAAGCAATAGGCGCGCCGCCATGCGCCGGATGCAGTGCCTGCCGCGTCCTACCGCTACGCCGTCCGCCTGCCGAGCGCCCGTGACAGCAGCACCATGGCCCGGGGATCCGCCATCTGGGCGACATTGAAGCGCATGAAGCCGGACGCCGAGCGGGAGGGACTGAATACGTCGCCCGGCGCGAGCACCAGCTTCTCTGAGAGCGCCGCGCGGGCGAGGTCCGCCGCGTTCAGGCCGTCGGGCAGGCGACACCACAGGAAGAAGCCGCCGCGAGGCATGAGCCAGGGCGTGATGCCGAGAGTACCGAACCTCTCCTCTGCCTGCCGGCGCGCCTTTGACAGGCGACGCCGCAGCGCGTCCAGGTGCTTGCGGTAGCTGCCATCACCCAGGGCGCCGTGGACGAGCTCCGCGGCGACGGGGCTCGGCCCCCCGAAGCTGGTCGCCACCTGCAGGTCGAGCAGCGCCTCGATCCAGTCCGGACGGGCCGCGATGTAGCCGCAGCGGATCGAGGCCGAGAGCGTCTTCGAAAAACTCCCGATGCGGATGACGCGGGAGAGGCCGTCGAGCGCCGCGAGCCGTGGCGAGGGTTCCGGCTCGAGATCGGCGAAGATGTCGTCCTCCACGATCGTCACGTCGTGTTCCGCCGCCGCGTTCAGGACTCGGTGCGCCGTCTGCGGGGAGATCGTCGCGCCGGTCGGGTTGTGGAGTGCGGAATTGGTTATGTAGAGCCGCGGCCGGTGAGCCGCGAGCGTCTCGGCGAAGCGGGCCGGATCCGGCCCGGTCAGCGTGTAAGGCACGCCGATGATCCGCGCCTGGTGGACGCGCAGCAGCGCTTGGAAGTTGAAGTAGCAAGGATCGTCGACCAGGACGCCGTCTCCAGGCCGCAGCAGGAGACGGCAGATCAGGTCGATCGCCTGGGTGCCCGACGCCGTCAGGAGAATCTGGCTCGGCCCGAGATCGAGGCTTTCGGCGGCGAATTGGCGGGCAAGGAGGCGGCGCAGCGGCAGCGAACCCCGGGTGCCCCCGTAATCCGCCAGCACGGCATCCTCGGCCCTGGCCAAGCCTCGCGCGGCGCGGCGGATGGCGGCATTGGGCATCCAGTCGGCCGGCAGCCATCCGCATCCGAGCTTCACGACGTCGGCGCCGGCATCGAGCGACTGGCGCGAGACCCAGAACGGATCGACCGCCTGATCGCGCGGCGGATCGACCTCCGCAGGCACGAGGGCGGGCAGCGAGCCGGAGACGTAGAAGCCGGAGCCCGGGCGGGACTGGATCAATCCCTCCGCGGCAAGCCGGTCGTAGGCCTCCACCACGGTCGAGGGCGACACCTTCATGTCCGCCGCGAGACGCCGGATGGAAGGCAGCCTCTCTCCCGCCGCCAGCGCCCGGCTGGCCAGCCTGCGGCGGACCGCATTCATGACCACGCCGATGCGGCTCTCCATCCCCTGCCTCCTCCAACTGTACCGGTTCGGTCAGCCATACAGTTCCGACCAATCGTATGGGAGTGTGCCTTCCCGAACCGTCCCGCCTGGCCTAGCTCCGCCGCCGGGGGAAACAGGCATCATGGTTCGTTCGAGGGAAGGCTGGGGCAGCGGGCTGCTCGGCGTGGTCATCTTCAGCGCGTCCCTTCCGGCAACGCGCGTGGCCGTCGGCGGGCTGCCGCCGGTCTTCCTCACCTCGGCGCGGGCTGCGATCGCGGGCCTCCTCGCCGCAGCGCTCCTCGTCGCCCTGAAGCAGCACCGCCCGGCCAGGAGCGACCTCGGCTCGCTCGCCATCGTGGCCTTTGGCGTGGTGATTGGCTTCCCGCTCCTGACCGCCCTCGCCCTCCAGTACATGACCTCGGCGCGGTCGATCGTCTTCATCGGGCTGCTGCCGGTCGCGACCGCCCTCTTCGGCGTGCTGCGCGGCCGGGAGAGGCCGAAGCCTGTCTTCTGGTTCTTCTCGCTTGTCGGCAGCATGCTGGTGACCGGCTTTGCGCTGTCGCAGGGCGGCCATTCCTCCCTCCAAGGGGACCTGCTGATGCTCGGTGCGGTGCTCGTCTGCGGCCTCGGCTATGCCGAGGGCGCCGTGCTGTCGCGGCGGCTCGGTGGCTGGCAGGTGATCTCCTGGGCGCTCCTGTTGTCGCTGCCCGCCATGGCGCCGCTCGCCCTCCTCACCCTGCCGGACAGCCCTGGGGCCATCGCCCTGCCGGCCTGGGCGGGCCTCGCCTACGTGTCCGTGTTCAGCATGCTGGTGGGGTTCATCTTCTGGTACCGCGGCCTGGCGCTCGGCGGCATCACGGGCGTCGGGCAATTGCAGTTGCTCCAGCCCTTCCTCGGGCTGGTCTTCGCCGGTCTTCTCCTCGGGGAGCCGATCAGCGCCGCGATGATCGCCGTGACGGCCCTGGTGGTCCTCTGCGTGGCGGGCGCCCGGCGCTTCGCCTGACGAGGCTGGGGGCGGCAGCCCGGGAGTTCAGCCCTTCCGGCCGGGCCCCAACAGGTCGGGCCGGCGCTCGCGCGTGATCCGCTCCGCCTCGCTCCGGCGCCAGCGCGCGATGGCGGCGTGGTTGCCGCCGAGGAGAACGTCCGGGATCGTCCGCCCTTCCCATTCCCGCGGCCGCGTATAGTGAGGGTATTCCAGGAGCCCGCTCTCGAAGCTCTCCTCCGCCTCCGAATCCTCCGCGCCCATCACGCCGGGCAGGAGGCGGATGCAGGCATCGAGCACCGCCAGCGCCGCGATCTCGCCGCCCGACAGGACGTAGTCGCCGACGGAGACCTCCTCGAGCGACCTCGCCGCGATCACCCGTTCGTCGATCCCCTCGAAGCGGCCGCAGACCACGACCACGCCGGGGCCGGCCGCGAGCTCGCGCACCCTCGCCTGGGTCAGGGGCTTTCCGCGGGGCGACATCAGGAGGCGGGGGCGCGGGTCCTCCGGGGGAGAGGCGGCATCGAGCGCGGCCGCCACGACATCGGCCCGCATCACCATGCCGGGGCCGCCCCCCGCGGGCGTGTCGTCGACCCGGCGGTGCCGGCCGATCCCGTGCTCGCGGATCTGGTGTGCGTCGAGCGCCCAGCGCCCCGCCTCAAGCGCATCTCCCGCGAGCGAGAGCCCGAGCGGGCCGGGGAACATCTCGGGGAAGAGGGTCAGGATCGTCGCGCGCCAGGTCACGGCGCCGCGGCCTCGCTCGCCGCCGGCCTCTCGCAGAAATGGATGCGGTTCGCGAACGGATCAGTGACCGACACGACGCGGCCCCAGGGCTGCTCCTGGATGCCGGGCCGGTTGTAGGGGTACCGCTTGGCCGCCAGTTCGGCATGGAACTCGTCGATGCCGGTCATCCAAACGAACACCGCCGAGCCCGGCGTCGCGTCGCCGTGATGCTCGCTGAGGTGAAGTTCCAGTTCTCCGCGGGCGATTCCCAGATACAGCGGCAAGTCCGGCTCGAACCTATGCTCGAATTCCACCGAGAAGCCGAGAAAGTCGAGGTAGAACTCCCTCGCCTTCTCGACGGAAAACATGCGCAGCACCGGCGCCGTCGCCACGAAGCGGATCGTCATGCCTCGGCTCCGTCGGCCTTCTCGGCCTCCGATTCCGCCTCGCTGCCGGGCGCCAGGGCCTCCTCCGCCACCGTGACGAAGCCGCCCTTCAGGTCCACGCCCGGCACGAACTCCTTCGTGAACGGAACGAGGATCGTCGGTCCGCGCGGAGGCGCGATCTCGAGGAGATCGCCGCCGCCGTAATTCGGCACGCCGACGATGCTGCCGAGCTCTTCCCCCGCCTCGGACCTGGCCGGAAGGCCGATGAGGTCGGCCAGGAAATACTCGTCCTCGTCCTCGGGCTCGCCCAGCTTCTCGCGTGGGACGAACAGCTTGGCCCGGTTGAGAGCCTCGGCGACCTCCCGGGTTTGCACGCCCTCGACCCTGGCGACGAGGAGATCCGGCTGGTCACCCGCCGCCTGCCGCACGGAAGCGAGCGCGACACTGCGCCCGTCCGCCAGAAGCAGCGGGCCGTAGGATGCGATCGCGAGCGGGTCGCCGGTATGCGACTTGAGCCGCAGCTCGCCCTTGAGGCCGTGCGCGCGCCCGAACTCGCCCATGAGGACGAGATCCTTGCGGGCGGGCGCAACGGCGCCCGCCTCGTTCATGCCGGCCGGAGGCCGTGGCCCGCGGGCCATGACGGCGCGTTACGCCGCAGGCTCGTTCGCGTCGCCGCCAGCCGCCGCCATCGCGGCCGCCGCCTTGGCCTTCAGGTCGCGCGCATTGGCGAGTTCCTGGGCCTTCTTGCCGGGCTGCGCCTTCTTCGGGTTGTTGCGGGCCGGACGCTGGGCGAGGCCGGCGGCATCGAGGAAGCGCAGGACGCGGTCGGTCGGCTGGGCACCCTTCGTGAGCCAGGCCTGGACCTTCTCGGTCTCGAGCGTCACGCGGGACGGGTCGTCCTTCGACTTCATCGGATCGTAGGTGCCGACCTTCTCGATGAAGCGGCCGTCACGCGGGGAGCGCGAGTCGGCAATGACGATGCGGTAATAGGGACGCTTCTTGGCGCCGCCGCGGGCGAGACGGATCTTCAGGGACACGGTTTTCTCCTAACTCAGCTTGTCCTGGCCGGGCTTGCCCCGGCCATCTCGATGGGTCCTGTGAACGGATGTCCGGTTGCCCGGAACACGCCCGGGCCTGACGGCCTCTCGGCCGTCACTTCTTCTTGCCTCCCCCGAACGGGAAGCCGCCGAGGCCCGGGAGCTTCGGCATACCCGGCCCGCCGAGGCCGGGAAGCTTGGGCATTCCGCCCGGCCCGCCGAGGCCAGGCGGGAGGGCGGGCATCTTGCCGCCGGGCATGCCGCCGGCCCCGCCCATCTTCTTCTGCAGCTCGGCCATCATTTCAGGCGTCGGCTGCGGCATGCCGCCCATGCCTCCGCCGCCGAGCCCCATCATCTTGCCGAGCATGCCGGAGAGGCCCTTCGCCTTGCCGCCGCCCATCATCTTCATGACGTCGGCCATCTGGCGATGCATCTTGAGGAGCTTGTTGATCTCCTCGACCTTGGTGCCCGAACCGGCCGCAATGCGCTTCTTGCGCGAGGCCTTCAGGATGTCCGGATTGGCCCGCTCGGCCTTGGTCATGGACGAGATGATTGCGCGCTGGCGCTTCACCATGCCGTCGCCGAGACCGGCCTCCGCGATCTGGTTCTTGATCTTGCCCATGCCGGGCAGCATGCCCATGAGCCCGCCCATGCCGCCCATGCGCTCGACCTGGCCGAGCTGGTCCGACAGGTCGTCGAGGTCGAACTTCCCCCGGCGCATCTTGTCGGCGATCTTCTGCGCCTTGGCGGCATCGATCGTCTCCGCCGCCTTCTCGACGAGCGAGACGACATCCCCCATGCCGAGGATGCGGTTGGCGACGCGGCCCGGGTGAAACTCCTCGAGCGCATCGACCTTCTCGCCCGTGCCGACGAGCTTGATCGGCCGGCCGGTCACGGCCCGCATGGAGAGGGCTGCGCCGCCACGGGCATCGCCATCCATGCGGGTGAGCACGATGCCCGTCACGCCGATGCGGCCATCGAACGCGCGAGCCGTGTTGACGGCATCCTGACCCGTAAGGGCATCGGCGACGAGCAGGACCTCATGCGCATCGGTGGCGGCCTTCACGTCCGCCGCCTCGGCCATCAGGGCCTCGTCGACGGTTACGCGGCCGGCGGTGTCGAGCATCACGACGTCGAACCCGCCGAGCCTTGCGGCCTCCATGGCGCGCCGGGCGATCTGGACGGCGCTCTGGCCGGCGACGATCGGCAGCGTCTCGACCCCGACCTGCTTGCCGAGGATCGCGAGCTGCTCCATCGCGGCCGGCCGCCGCGTGTCGAGCGACGCCATCAGCACGCGCCGGCCGGACCGGTCGGTCAGGCGCTTGGCGATCTTTGCCGTCGTGGTCGTCTTGCCCGACCCTTGCAGGCCGACCATCAGGATCGGCACCGGCGGGACCGCATTCAGGTCGATCGTCTCGGCGTCCGAGCCGAGCATCTCGACAAGCTGGTCGTGGACGATCTTGACGACCATCTGGCCGGGCGTGACCGACTTGACGACCTCGGCGCCCACCGCCCGGGTGCGGACTTTGTCGACGAAGCTCCGCACCACCTCGAGCGCGACATCCGCCTCGAGCAGCGCGCGCCGCACTTCCCGCAGCGCAGCGTTGACGTCCTCTTCCGTGAGCGCCCCGCGGCGCGTCAGGCCATCGAGGATCGAGGAAAGTTTTTCGGAGAGACCTTCGAACATGCTACTCGGCCGTCCCGCCCATCGAGGCTTCGAGCCGCCTGCTCGCCAGCGCGGCCTCGAAATGATTGACGGCCTTTTCGAACTTGTCGCGGCAGCCGGGATTGCAGAAGCCGACGACGGCCCCGGCATAAAGGGTGAGCGAATCCGCCGCGATCGGCTTTCCCGACCACGGGCAGGTCTCGTTCACGGCATCTTCGATGCGCAGTTCCTGGTCCGCCATAGCTTGCACCCATTCGGGCCGCATGTGGCGAGCGTGCGCCCAAACGCCAACAACGCCCGAGGGCGCATCGCGCTGTCGGGCGTTGACCTCCGGCGAAGCCTGTGACGCTGCTGCGTCGGACCCCGGACCGGTCGGCGGCTGAAAAGCTCGCTCGTCTCGATTGTGGCCGTCGACTTAGGCAAGACCTGCCTGAAAGTCAAATTCCGCAGCGACAACCGGCCATTAGACTGCCCTGGCCTGGCACGAGCGGCCTCTATTGCATCGCGTTCTCGGCTGCCGTCATCAAGCCGGAAGCAGGGTTCTGGGCACAATAAGCGCCGAGTTTCTTGCCGTTCTCGGCCATCTTGTCAAAGTCGATGACCGGGTCAGCATCCTCATCCGCCATGTAGCCGGTAAGCCACATAAGGGCCTGACCATGGAACTCTGAAGGAGCTTTGAGAAATTCGTCGCACTTGATCGTGCCCATGTCGCCCTTCTGGGCGCTAGCAGCAGTGCTGGCAACGAAGATCGCGGCGACGGCAAGAAATCGCGCAAGATGCATCGATGATCTCTGAGAGTAGCGGCGCCGCCGGAATAACTTCGCATGCGCTCGACCGATCGTCGACTCGACTTTAGCTGGAGGGCCCCTCCGCCTCAGCCGCCGACCAGGACAGTGAACTCCCCCTTCGCGATCGGATCGGGGCCCCCAAGCGCCTCGAGCACCTTGTCGCCTTGCCGGCAGAGCGGAAGGCCGTTGACAAGCACCGTCTGCGATCCGTCGATCACGTAGCCGGGACCGTGCGGCGGGACCGGGGTGGGGATCGGGCAGACGTGCATGTCCGGCGCGCCCATCCCGCCCGTCGCGGCAGCCGCCCCCGCTGCCAATCCGCTCATGAGCGAACTCATCGCCGTGGCGGCAGCCGTCTTCGCCGCCTGCTCCGCCGCATAGGCGGCTGGTGCGCCGGGCGTTCCGGCCGCCGCGACGGTGGCCGCCTCCGCCGTCTTGATGACGGCGTCGCTCGCCTGCTGGGCGGCTTGCAGGGCAGCCGCGGCTGCAGCCGGAAGCCCCCGCCAGGCGGGCAGCTTTCCGATGAGCACGTTGGGGCTGCCGGGTCCGGGATTGAGAGGCGGGCCATGCGAGGTGATGTCGGTGACCCGTGCGGCTGGACGTCCCATGTGGCACCACCTCGAGCAGTCGGGCACAGCCGATACTGTGCCAGAATGGCCGGCCCCCGTCGAGCAGCCGCGCCGGGCGCGCTGGTTAACCAACACTTAACGAAGCGGTCGACAGCGCCGTCAGGCGCGCTATCCGTTCCATGCTCCCGCGCGGGGACGGGGCCATAGCTCAAGGCAGAGCGCTTCGTAAGAAGAGGTGGGCGGTTCGACTCCGCTCTGGTTCCACCAATTGCCGACGCACCGCGGGTTGAAGTCGTTCTGCTAACCTTTTCTTGTGAGACACTGCGCTACACCGGTCCTGCGGCCCGGTGGAGGAGTGGCTACTCACGAGCGGTGCAACGTTCTGCAGCCCTGGTTCAAATCCAGGGCCGGGCCTCCAGTTTCCAAGAAGCATCGACCCCAAATGGGAACGGCGCCCGAAGGCGCCGTTTCTGTTGCTAGGCTTTCCCGAGCCCCGGATGGTTACGCCGCGAGGCGAACCTCACCCATGTCAACGTTGTCGTTGGCATTTGTGAATTTGCACTATCAGGGCCGTAGCTCAGCCCAATCGCAGCCTAGCCTTTACCGCGCCTAGTCGAACCCAAGTCGCCCCCGTCAGGAACGCACGAAGCCATGCGCTCCTGGTGGAGGCGGCGGGAATTGAACCCGCGTCCTAAACGCCTATTCCACTCTGCCTCTACGATCATAGCCGGGTTGCCCCGACCTCCCGAATATAGGCGAGCAGGCGCCCTGCGCCAAGGGTGCCCGAAGCGGAGTTTCAGTCGTCCTCGGTGTTGCACGGCCAATGCTTCGGGGCGGTCAGCCCCGCGGGAAGCTTGGTCTGGGGAGTTCCGCAGGCGAGGTCGATCTGGGCCTGCGTCAAACCGCTCGACTTTGTGAGATCCGCGCCCCCGAGCTGGGCACGATAGAGGTACGTGCCGGTGAACTTGGCGCCGTCGAGATGTGCGCCGTCGAGCCGCGCGCGGGACAGGTTGGAGTAGCTGAAATCCGCCTGCCCCAGTGCGGCCTTCGTGAGGTCCACGCGCGCCAACTCCGCCCGGGACATTCGGGCGCCGGTCAGGTCCGCGCCCTCGAAATCGGATCGGTTCATCTCCGATTTCAGGAAGTTCGCGCCCGCAAGCTTGGCCTTCTCGAAATTGGCGCGGCTCATCTGCGCCATCTCCAGGCTCGCCTGCGTAAGGTTCGCGCCCTTGAAGGACGTGCGCCAGCCGACTGCCCGCGAGAGATCGGCATTCGAGAGATCCGCGCCATCGAGTCGAGCGAAGCTCAGCTCGGTTTCGCCCATCTTGGCCCCCTTGAGGTTTGCCCCCTCAAGGGTCGTTGAAGTGAGCATCGCATTGGGCATCGTGGCCCCGGAGAGGTCCGTCCGATCGAGGAGGAGCGAGGTCTTGCTGCAGCCCTTCCAGTCCACCTTCGGCTCCGGGGCGGACCTGCAATCCGCAGCGGCCGGACCGAAACTGACGAAGAGGGCCGCAACCAGGGCTACGACAGCAACCACCGATAAGGGCTGAACCATGTCCGGTCTCGCATGTCTGCGGCGCCCCGGATTGTCGGATGGGGCGCCTTCTGCATCATACCACGAACCCCTTGGAACGGGGGGCGATCGGTGGGACTGGACGATGGCAGGGGAGCTACGCCCCCACGGACGATTCGCGAACCGCAGACCAGAATCTGTCAATCCTTGCCGCAATTCCTAATCTTCGTTAATCTTCCTTAACCACAAGTTTGTGGCCACGGAGCCGATGCGAGGCTCGGATCGGCGTATGCGTAAGTTCGAGTATCCTCTCGCAAGAGCAAGGCGCATCCGGTCGCGGAGGGCGCGGTCTGGCAGCTCGTCACTGCTGCTCTGCGCCGGGCTGGCCTTCATCTTTGTCGCCCCGGACGAAGGTAGAACGCCTGGCGCCGCTTCAGTTTCGCCGACGATCGAGGTGCACGCCGCCCAGGCAATGGCTCCCCTCCCGCGTCGGCAGATATCTCTGCCGATCGATCGGGTCATGAACGCCGCGCCGGACGTGATGGGCGGCGGACAGGCACCCGACATCTGGTCGACCCCTCTCCAGATTGGCGAGGCGTTCGAGGAGGAACTCGCCGGGACGGGGCAGCCCGCGTTCGCAGCGGCAGACTCGGGCGTCGATGGGCTAGATCTTCAGGAGCAGAAGCCTCTGCCGAGCATTCTGTTCAGCCTCGCCAGCCTGATAGACGAGAAGGTGCCGATCGAGGGGGAGCGGGAGAGCGGAAGGCCGGCTGAGCCGGGCGCCGATAGCGCTGTGGCTGTCACCGCCCCGCAGCCTTTGCCCACGTTTCGCGCACTTGCGGGCAGGTGGGCTCCTCATCTCGCGGCATGTTCCCAGCGCAATCGGACGGCGTACCTCCCGCTCACGCTCGACGAGCGCGGGGCGAAAGCGGGATCGGCGTCGTGCTCCTTCAGGCGGACGGAACAGAACGGCCTGCGCTGGTTGGTCAGTGCGGCGTGCAGCGGCCCGGGCGAGAGTTGGAACGCGCAGATCCGGCTGGCCCTGGCGGGAGACAAGCTCACCTGGGTGAGCGAGCGGGGAACTCAGGTCTACACACGCTGCCGCTGAGCGGGCTGGAATGCGAGAGGCTGTGCCGCGTTGCTTCGGGCCGATCAGTACAGATGAAAGATCCCATTCTCGATCGCGACGAACAGAATACAGCCGAGGATGGTCGCAGCGATCAGGATGTTGCAGAGCCCCATGGCGAGAGTCCAGCCAAGCGGATCGGCTGCGGCGCTACCCTCGTCGGGGTGGGGATTCTGTTCCGTCCACTTCACGACATCAAGTAAACAGCCCTCCGATGCTCGCGTCTACGTCAGGCTTAACAGCTGGTTAATGCGGCTCTCCTGCCGGCCTGCAGCCCTCGTCAGTGTATCGGCCAGACTGCAAGGATGAGGGGCACTCCGACAACGATCACGATGATCGAGAGCGGCAGCCCGAGCCGCGCGTAATCGCCGAACTTGTAGCCTCCGGGGCCCATCACGAGCGTGTTGCACTGGTGCCCGATCGGCGTGAGGAAATCGCAGGCGGCGCCGATCGCGACCGCCATGAGAAATGCGTCGGGTTTGAAGCCGAGCCCGGTCGCGAAGCCGGCCGCGATCGGCGCCATGACCAGCACGGTCGCGGCGTTGTTGAGGAAGGGGGTCACCGCCATCGCCGCCACGAGGATCAGGGTGAGCGCGCCCCAGGGAGGTAAGCCACCCGCCACATGGGTCAGCCATCCCGAGAGCAAGTCGGTGGTCCCGGTAGTCCGCAAGGCATCGCTGACAGGGATCAGCGTCGCCAGCATGACCAGGATTGGCCACTCGATCGAGTCGTAGGCCTCCCGGATGGGCAGGGCTCCGAACAGGATGAGGAAGGCGGCGGCGCCGAAGAACGCGACGGCGACCGGCACGACACTGAAGGCCAGGAGCACCACCGTTGCTGCCACGATGGCGACGGTCAGCCAGGCCCGGCGTGCACTCCCGAGCTGCAGGGCCCGCTCGGCGAGCGGCAGCAGCCCGAGTTCGCGCATCCGCTCGGGGACAATGTCCAGGTCGCCCTGCAGCACCAGCACGTCGCCGGCGCGGAGCCTGATGTCCCGAAGCCGCTCGGTGAAACGCTTGTTCGAGCGGCTGACGGCCAGGATGTTGAGCTGGAAGCGCTCGTGCACGGCCAAGCGTCGAGCGGAATGCCCGATCAGGAGCGAGTTCGGGCCGATGACCGCCTCGACCACGCCGATTTCGTGCGAGGGATCCGCGGCCTCGACGGCTCGGCGCTCAGCCTCCAACTTCAACTCGGCCCGCGCCACCACGCGTTCGAGCGCGTCCGGCTCCCCCTCGAGCAGCACGATGTCGCCCGCCTTCAGCGTCGCGTCCGGCAGGGGCGAGAGGCTCTGGGTGTTGTTGCGTACGATGGTCGTGACAGTGACGTCGCCCTCGGCCAGGCGCTTGAGGTCAGAGACCGTCTGCCCTGCGAGCGGCGAGCCTTCGGGAATGGCCGCCTCGGTGATGTAGTCCTTGATGTCGAGCGCTTCGTCGAGCGTCGCTGCCCCGCGCCGGTCCCGCGGGAGCAATCTGTACCCGAACGCCAGGAACGCGACTCCCGCCGCGGCAAGGCCAAGGCCCACCGGAGCGAAGTCGAACATCTCGAACGGCTCGCCCACGATCTCGCCGCGGACGCGGGAGACGATGATGTTGGGCGAGGTTCCGATCAGCGTGATGATGCCCCCGAGCAACGCGCCGAAGGACATGGGCATCAGAAACACCGACGGGGACTTGCCGCTGCGCCGAGCGATCTGGAACGCGACTGGGATGAGCATCGCGAGCGCGCCGATATTCTTGATGATGGCCGACAGGACCGTCACCGTGCCGACCAGCACGACGACTTGGGAGCGCGTCGTCCGGGCGTACGGCGCGACTTGGCGCAGCGCGTGCTCCATGACGCCGGAGCGGCCCACCGCTGCGCTGACAACCAGCGCGCTCGCGACGATGATGACGATGTCGTCGCTGAACCCCGAGAAGGCCTCCTTCGGGCTCACGATACCGGCGGCCAGTGCGGCCAGCAGGGCCAGCGCCCCGACAAGGTCGTAGCGGAACCTCCCCCACAGGAAGAGCCCCATCATGACGACGAGGATCGAAACGGCAAGAATCTGGGGGGTGGTCATCGCGCCCGGAGTGGCGGACCGATCGCCCGCGCCAACGAAAGCACGAGCCCGCCTCCGAGTTCCGGGGCTGGGCGAAGACCCCTGTCACGCCGGTCTGCTTGCCGAACGCGCGAGGAACCCGGGCCGTGATCGAGCGAATACCGGAGACGACCTCATCCTGGTCGCGGCGCTCCTCCGTGCAGGGCCTGGAGGGAGCGCATGCGCCGTCGAGGCCGGTACCCTCGACGGCGCATGAGAGCTTCGGCGGCTCAGCCGCCTCAACGCGTCAGCGAGTTCCGAGCGACGTTCCGATCGTGTTGAACGCGGTGTTGAGGTTCGTACCGATCGTCGAGAGCGCACCGATGATGACGACGGCGATGAGGGCGGCGATGAGCCCGTACTCGATCGCGGTCGCGCCCGAGTCGTCGCGGACGAAGGTCTTCGTGATCCTGCTTAGCTTTGCCATGATCTGGTCTCCGAAAAGGCTCCGAGACCATGGCAGCCAAGCCTGGACGATTGCTTAAGCGGAAGGGTTACGAACGGCTTGCGGGGCGGATGCTAATTCTGCTCAGTCCGCCGAAGACTAGGCGGGATACGGAGGCAGGCCTTGCGTGACGGAACGTGCCGGCCATGTCCGGGGCCGGGTTGCAAGCGCACGAAACAGCCTCATGTGTGTCTGGACTCCGGACAAGCCGGCCCCGCTCGCCATGGATCGCCATGATCGCCTTCTCCGTTCTTGATCTCGCACCGGTTCCCCAGGGCTCGTCGCCCGGTGCCGCGCTGCGAAATTCGCTCTCTCTGGCCCGCCTGGCGGAGGCGCGCGGATACAAGCGCTTCTGGGTCGCCGAGCACCACAACATGATCGGCATCGCGAGCGCGGCGACGTCGGTCGTCATCGGCTACCTCGCGGGGGGGACCAGCACCATCCGGGTCGGGTCGGGCGGCATCATGCTGCCGAACCACGCGCCGCTCGTCATTGCCGAGCAGTTCGGGACCCTCGAAGCGCTCTACCCCGGCCGCATCGATCTCGGCCTCGGCCGGGCTCCCGGCACCGATGGGAGGACGCTGCGGGCACTGCGGCGGGATCCTTCCGCAGCGGACCGGTTCCCTCAGGATGTGCTCGAGTTGCAGGCGCTGCTTGGCCCCGTCCAGCCGGACCAGGTCATCAGGGCCGTCCCAGGGGCGGATTCGAATGTGCCGCTCTGGATCCTGGGCTCCAGCCTGTTTGGCGCGCAGCTCGCGGCCATGCTCGGCCTGCCCTACGCCTTCGCCTCGCATTTCGCCCCCGAGGCGCTGCTCCCGGCTATCCGGGTCTATCGCGAGCGGTTCGAGCCCTCGGGACAGCTCGAACGGCCTTATGTCATGGCGGGCGTGAACGTGGTCGTGGCGGATACCGACGAGGAGGCTCGCCGGCTCTTCACCTCGCCCCAGCAGAGCTTCACGAACCTGGTGCGCGGCACCAGGGGCCAGTTGCCTCCGCCCATCGACGACATCGAAACCTACTGGTCGCCGGCCGAGAAGGCACAGGCCTCCGCCATGCTGTCCCGGTCCTTTGTGGGATCCCCCGAGCGGGTGCGGGATGGTCTTCAGCGCTTCGTCGCCGAGACGGGCGTCGACGAGATCATGGTGGCATCGGCCATATTCGACCACGAGGCGAGGCTGCGGTCATACGACCTCCTGGCAGGCGTGAGGGAGCAGCTCGCCCCGTCCGGCGCCGCCCCGTAGGATCCGAACGCAGGGCGGCTCGACCTCGCCTTCGGGTTCAGCCGAAGGCACCGACCTCGTGCTGGATGGCGCCCGTGATCTCACGCACAAGGTCGAAGGATCGCCGCATCGGTTCGAACAGGTCTCGATGCAGCGGCCCGTAGGTGCCGCCCTCCCGGGGCCCGGGCGGCTCGCCGAAATCGACACCCTCGGTGGGATCGGGCCGGAGCGGGAACGTTTCCGCGAGGAGGTCCAGCGAGCCGGGGATATCGAGGCGAAGGATGCGCTCGAGGAGCGCCGAGCGGCTGAGCCCCGCCTGCGGACGGAAATCCGGGACATGCGTCGCAGACAGCCAGATCCGGTGAATGATCGCGAGCCTGAGGGCATGCAGGGCCGCAAGCCGCGCCGGCATCTCGGGCAGATCGCCCGCTACGCCCTTGAGCCTGAGCCGATCCGCCACGAGCCGTCCGAATAGCCGACGCAGGGCGGGTGCGAGGTCAAGTCGCTCGAGCGCGTCGGCGACACCAAGGAGTTCGTCGCGGCGCTGGTCCCGACCCGTCCGCCTGGCCCGGTCGTACCAGGTACCGGGATCAAGCGTGTCCACATAGGCGCGGATCACATCCAGGTCGCTGCAGGACATCGCGTACTTGGCCAGGCGATAGGCCCGCTCGAACCGATCGGAGCGCGACCGCATGGTTTCGAACAACTCGGGCGCCCGCGCCGCGCCGTGGCCGATGCCGTGGAAGCTGTTGGCGAGCCAGCCGAGCTGGTGGAGGATCGCGTTGTTCGGAATGGCCCGCAATTCGCGGGGGTGCCGGAGCCTCGCCGGCCCCGCTCCTTCCGCCTGGCGCGCCACCGGGCGCGAGCCCGTCTTGTCGAGAAGAGCCGGCCCGAAGGTGCCAATGAGCGCCGCGTAACCGGGATCGTCGACGAGCGCGACCATCTCCTGGCGCAGCGTCTGGAAGAACTCGGTGGCGAAATCCGGCTCGTCGTAGATCGGATCACGCTCCGTCGGGGCCGGCGCGAGAACCTGCTCGGCGATGCGCGCAATCGTCGCCGTCGCAAGCGGCCCGCTTCCGAACAGGGCATAGCCGTCCGTGCCCTGGAAACTCGTTTCGCGGGCGATCCGGATGCCCGCCTTCGCGAAGAGTTCCTCGCTGTGCGGCGGCGACAGATAGAGAAGGCGGTCGGCGAGGCTCCCCGGATGGGCGCCGCGGCCGGGCGATTCCCCGTGCGTGTCGAACAGGACGAGTTCCACATCCTGCAGGCCGTATCGGGCCATCAGCTCGCAGATGCGCAGCCGCAGCCGCTCGACCCAGTAGGTCGCCGCGACCTGCCCGATATAGCGGCCGGAATCCGAGTAGCCGAACAGGATGCAGAGCCGGCCCTGCCGGCGCAGGTAGCTGCGCCAGTGCGGGCTACGTAGCGCCTCGTCGATGATCCGCGGCCCCTGCTCCAGGGCCTCGGAGGTCTCGAAGAGCGGCGAGATCTCAAGCCGGTCGGCAATGCCGAACCGGCTGGCGAGCCAGAGCGCCGACAGAAGCGTGTAGCCGGTCTCCGTTTCGGCGATCAGGAACCGGACCGGACGCGAGCCGTCGAGATGTTTGAGGATCTGGGCGATCGTCATCAGCATGCGGGTCGCGGACGCCCGCTCGGCTGCAAGCGCACCGAAATCGACCCGGACCGTCTCCACCCGCTCGAGGGCGGAATTCATGGCGGCGAGGTAGGCGCGCCGTTGGGCGGGCTGGGTCGGATCGCCGTCGAGCGAGATCATGCCGCGCAGGGCGTTGTGGATCTGCGAGGCGTTGAGCCGGAAATGCGGCAACGCAATCGAGACGCCATGCGCCTTGCAACCGGCCCGGATCAGGCAGAGCGACATCCGCTCTTCATCATCCGCGGCCCGATCTATGGCGCCGTCGAGCAGAGCCAGGAGACCGGAGGCATCCGGCAGTGCCGTCTCCCGCTCATGCACAAGCGCCAGGGAGAAGGTCCGCAATTCCTCGACGGTCGGCTCCGAACCTGTCGGCGGCGCGAGCGCGACCTGCCGCTCGAGCGCTGCAAGAGCCTGTCCTACCAACGAGCGGATTTCGGCCGTGTTGGTGCCCGGCGGCAGTTTCTCCAGGATCCGGCTGAATTGCCCGCGCTTGGATTCGAGGCGGTATCGCAGCGTATCCCACCAGCCGATGTCGGTGCGGCCGTCTGTGTCGCAGCCAACCCACGAGCCGAGCGCGACAGGTCGCGGCGCGAGGGCCTGCCAGCTGCCGGGCCAGCGCTCGCGCGCCTCTCGCAACAGAGCCTCGTTCAGGCTGTCGATCGCGTCGCGCGCGTGCCGGACGGCATATCGCGCCTGCTCGAACTCGTCGTGGAGCGTGATGGCGGTGTCGGGCCGGAACGACAATCCGCCATCACCGTCCGGCTCGAAATCCACGGCGGGATCCGGCGCGGTCGCCGCCTCGGCGAGCCTCCGCGCGAGGTCTCGGCGCATGCCGAAGGTCGGGTGCGCCGTGAATACGGCCGCGAAGCTGGTGCGTTGGACCGTCGCGGCAAAGCGGGCGAAGCCGTCCGTATCCGCGGGGCACGCCTCGGCGACGAGGGCCGCCACTCGCGCCAGGGGAGCGCCCGGATCGCCCTCCAGACCGACATAGTTCCTCAGCCGCGCCGCCCGCTCAGCCAGGGCCTCCTGCCCGAAATGACGGATCACGCCGAGCGCTTCCGCATCGTCGATCTCGCCGCGGTCCATGCGACGAGTAAGCCAAAGAGCGACCCAGAGGATCGGGTTTCCGAAGGGATCCTCCTTCGCGCCTTCCCGGGCGGTCGCGAGCGCGGCCTCGATCTCGGCAGCGAGCGCTGCGGGATCCGTCTGCCGGTTGTCGGTCTCGTGGTGCGGATCGGTCATGGGCACCCCCGGAAACATCGAAGCAATCACCGTACCGCGAGCGGCTGCGATCGCGAACGAGGCATCGGTTCACCTCGCTCGACCCCGTCGCCGCGGCAAACAGCGCCGCCGGGACCTGCTTGTGGACGATTACGACGTCTGCTCGCGCCTGATCATCTGTGCCGCCCGCTCGCCGATGATCGCGCAGGGCGCCTGGGTGTTTCCGGTCGTCACCCGCGGCATGATCGAGGCGTCCGCAACGCGCAGAGCGTCCACTCCGTAGACCTTGAGCGAGGCATCGACGACCGACATGGAATCCCGTCCCATCTTGGCCGTGCAGCTCTGGTGCCAATACGTGACGGCAGCGTCCCGGATGAACTCCTTCAGGGCGTTTCCACGAAGGTCGCCCGGCATGGCCTCGCCCTTCACAAAGGGCCGGAAGGCGGCTGCGTTGCCCAGACTGCGGCACAGCTCGACGCAGGCAAGAGCCGTCTGCATGTCGGCAGGATCGGACATCATGTTCGCGTCGATCTCCAGCGGCGCCGAGGGATCGGCGCTTTGAAGCCGGAGGCAGCCGCGGCTCGCCGGGTGCGCGAGACCGGCAAACATCGTCCAGCCATGCGCCGGCACCCCTCGGGCTGCGGTCCGCTCGCTGGGAACCGGGAACTCCACCTGGCAGAACAGGACGTCGGGCGCGTCGAGTTCCGGACGGCTCGTCCAGTAGAGGGTCGCCTCGCTGCCGCTGTTCCGCGGCGCGATCGGCTCCGCGTACTCCCAGAGACAGCCGAACGAGACGTGGTCCTGGAGATTCCGTCCGACGCCCGGCAGGTGCTGCACCACCGGGATGCCGAACCGGGTGAGCTCGGCACGATCCCCGACCCCCGAATGCATCAGCACCTTCGGCGTCTGCATCGCACCGAGGGACAGGACAACCTGCTCGCTGGCGCCGATGGTCAGGATCTCTCCTTCGCGGAGCACCTCGACGCCGATCGCGCGCCGGCCCTCGAATGCGACGCGGCGCACCGTCGTCCCGGTCAGGACCGTCAGGTTCGGGCGATCCAGCCAGGGACGGACATAGGCCCGGAAGAGCGAGTGCCGCCGACCGTCGCGAACCAGAATGTCCGTGATCGCGGCACCGCCCCGCCCTTCCATCATCTCCCCGTTGGGATGATCGAAGCGCGGGATGCCGAGTTCCTGGGCGGCATCGAGCATTGCCCCGGCGATGGGATTCGGATCGGACGCGGGCTGCACCCAGACGGGGCCCGACGTCCCGCGGTGTCTCGGGTCGGGCGCGCCCTGCCAGTTCTCGATCCGGCGGTAGATCTGGAGGACGTTGTCATAGCCCCAGCCTGGGTCGCCCGCCTCGGAGGCGAAGAAGTCCCAGTCGGTGCGGTGTCCGCGTGCCCAGACTGTCACGTTGATGCTGGATCCGCCTCCGAGCCCCTTGCCCATGGACATCGGAAGGGTCCGTCCATTCAGGTGAGGGTTCGGCTGCGCCTGAAACCCCCAATCTCGTTCGCTGCCCAGATTCGTGGGCCAGAGGGACGGGTTCAGCACCGCTTCCACGTCGTCACTGCCGCCCGCCTCGATCAGAAGCACCCGGGCGGCGGGATCCTCGGCGAGACGACGCGCGACAACGGACCCGGACGCGCCGGCGCCGCACACGACGAAATCGTAGCTGGCGCTCAGCCCGGCGGTGAGCCGCGCCTGGTTCTCCTGCGCTCGGCGCGAGAAGTCCGGATCCTCGGAAGCGAATTGGGTCATGATCGAGATGTCCTTCTGCAAGCGACTTTCGAAGTCGCGACGCGCGTGTTTGAGGGGCCGCGCCTGCGCCCGGAGCCGCACCCAAAGCGAAGCCGAGGGCGCGCGCTGATCTCCCGCGGGGCACCGGGACCGACCGGGCGCTCGCCTAGGCGGCGCCTTCCGTCACGTCCGCCATGAAGCGGGAGACGAGGAGGTTGAACTCCGTCGCGGCGTGCCAGAACGGAGCATGCCCGGCGTCGAGCCGGTGGCAGCGGCCGCTCCACAGCTTCGGGAAGGTCACGGTGTCGATGTAGTCGAGGTTGATCAGCTGATCGGCTGCGCCGTTGATCACGGCGATCGGAACCGAGCTCCTCTCCACCGCAAGACGCTGGTCGACACCTTCGCCCGCGCGTGCGGCCTGGAAGAGCCGCTCCCGGCACCGCCCATCGGACCGGACGATCGCACGAGATAGAAACGGCTCGACCGGCTTGCCGAAGATCGCCTGCGCGAATGCCTCGACCTCGGGACGGGACAGATGCCTCCGGCCTGCCGAACCGAGATGAGGCGAGGAGAGGAACCCTTCCGCCATCCCACCCCGCCGGACCGGCGGGGCGCCCGTGATGACGAGCCCCCTGACGCCCCGGATGCGGGACAGCATCTCGATCGCAACGTGACCGCCGAGCGACCAGCCCAGCACGACGACCTCATCCAAGCCCAGGATATCCAGAACTTGAGTGGCCGCATCGGCCAACCCTCCGAGCGTGTAGGTGCCGAGGGGTTCGGCCGCATCTTCGGATTCGCCATGGCCCGGCAGATCGAAGGTGATCAGCCGGCACCCGTGCGCGAGCCCGCCCTCGACCTGGCGGCGGAACACCTCGCGAGAGGAGGAATTCCCGTGGATCAGCAGGAGCGGCGTTCCGCTTCCACCTGTATCCTCCACCATCAGGCGACCGTGCGAGGTGGCGATCCTCCGCGTGCTCATCATGCGGACCGTCGCGCCGAGTGGCGGGACACGGCCGCGCGTTGTGGGTTTTGAAGGGGTGGCGTGGCTCCCCAGCCGATCTCGTCCAGGAAGGCCAGCAGTGCGGCGTTGACCTCCTCCGGCCGCTCGAGCCCGGCGCTGTGTCCGGCACCCTGGATCACCACCAGTTCGGCCGGGAACAGCTCCGCCATGATGCGGCTTTCTTCCGGCGGCCTGCCCTGGTCGTTCGCTCCGGCGATGATCAGCGTCGGCGCCTTGATGCCGGCCAGCACGCCAAGCGCATCGGGGCGATCGAAGATCAGGCGCCCGAGCGGCACGACCGACTGGCGCAGCCTGCCGGGACTGAAACGGCGGAGCCGCTCGCGCAAGCACTGCGGCAGGTAGGGGGCACGCTGCTCGATGCCCTTCGCGAAGAAGAGCGGCGTGATCGCGGCCATGAGGCCATCTCCGATCCGCCCCTCCGCCTCGACCTGGTCGAGCATCGCGGCGTAGGAGAGACGCTTGGGTTCCGGCTCTTTTCCGAGAGAAGTGTTCATCAGCACGAGGCCGGCGACCCGCTCCGGGGCACGGGCGGCGAGATGCGCACCCCACATCCCACCGACCGAGCACCCGACGATGACGCAGCGGTCGATCTCGAGCTGGTCGAGCATTTCGAGCATCTGGGTCGCCACGTCGGCGAGCGAAGCGGTGCCCGAGGGCAGCGGGCCGGAATCGCCATGCCCCCACAATTCGGGGACGATGACCCGGCAGCGCGACGCGAGGGCCTGCATCTGCGGCTGCCACATCCGCCAGTCCCAGAGATAGCTCTGGCCGAGCACGACCGCCGGGCCCCGCCCTTCCTCCACGACCGCCAGGACGCTGTCTCCGATAGCGATTTGGTGGCGTAGGCGCGGGGTGTAGTCGCCGTTCATCTTGATCTCCGTTGCGCCGGGACATGGCTCGACGGATTTCGTCGGATGCCGTGTCCGGCGCGCTTCAAGGCTGAACGATCGCGTTTCGAATGAAACCTGCGGTCTCTGCCGGTAGGACGGGAGCGCGAAATCGGCAGAGCCGCATGGGGCCCGGATCTCCCGCCCGACTTGGCTCAGCCCACCCGAGAGGCCTCGACGATGAGCTGCGTGATCGCGTCGGGATGCGAGATCATGGAGAGGTGGCTCGACCTCAACTCGATGGTCTTCGCGCCCATGCGCTTGGCCATGAAGCGTTCGAGATCGGGATTGATCGTCCGGTCCTCCGTCGAGACCGCGTAGAAGGACGGCTTCGACCGCCAGGCGGCCTGTGTGACCTTGCCCTCCAGGAGCGCCTTGTGGAACGGCTCCTGCACGGCATAGAGCACCTTGGCCTTCGCCCTGGGCAGGTCCCCGGCGAAATCGCGCAGGAACGCCTCCTCCGTGAGCCGCCCCTCGTCGCCGTCGAAGACGATGCCGGCGGATGCGGGCGGCGTCGGATAGGTCTTCGCCAGCGCCGTGTAGTCCTCTCCGGCATCCGGCGCACGGGCCGCGACATAGACGAGCGAGGCCACCTTCGGATGGATGCCGGCCTGGGTGACGATCATCCCGGAGAACGAGTGGCCGACGAGCACGGTCGGGCCATCCTGTCGGTCGAGCACGCGGATCGCCGACTGCACCGCCTCGTCGAGAGTCGTCAGCGGGTTCTGCACGGCGGTGACGTTGTAGCCCTCGGGCTGCAGCCGGGCGATCACCTCGGACCAGCACGACCCATCGGCAAAGAGACCGTGGACCAGGACGATGTTGCGGGCCCGGGCCGTGCCCTGGGCGCGAAGGCCGGCCGGGACCAGGGAAGCGGCAGCTCCGAGCGCGAGCATGGACGACAGGTCTCTGCGGCTCAACATCGTGTCTCTCCTGCGGTTTGGAGGCTTCGATCTCGCCATCGAAGCTATCGGCCGCCACCGCCGGGAGACACCGAACCTAGGCTTGGCCGGGACAGGACTTGGTCTTTTCGAAGCATACGGAAGTTTGGGAGCGTACGGCTGCCTTGGTGGGCTCGCTCCTTCGGGCGGGCACACGGTTGCCCTCCTCGCCGGGGCCTCGCTGTTTTCCGCAAGAACAGGCCCGGCTCGCAGGGCCGACCAGGCGTTACCCGAACACGCCCGCAATCACCTGAAAGAAGCTGATCGCGAGCCATACGCTTCCGGAGATGGCCGCAGTCGCAAGCGCAGCCGTTGCTGCTCTCCCCGGGGCCAGGCCATATGCGACGGTCAACGACCTCGACCAGGCATGTTCGTCCGGAAGGGCACACTGCCACAGCCGGACGGGCTGTACGTTGTCATTCGCGGCACGGAAAACGCTCGCGCGCACGAGAAAACGGACCGTGTAATCGGCCGTCCTTGGATCGCCTCTCACGAAGCACATGGTGCCTCTCCGCGCCTTGCGGCGTCTGATTCGCCACTGTCTCAAGGCAGGGTGGCCAACCCAAGGCGGACCTGTTCACGTTTGCTTGTGCAGGCCGGGAGAGGTTAGATCGCTCGCCGGGCATGCGGAGGCGTCAGGCAGCGACACCGCGTCCGACGCTCGGTCGACGCACCGGCAGGCCGGCGCGGAACGGCAGACAGAGCCGGATCCGACGACGTCTTAAGCTGCTGATTTTCTTAGAAGAGGGTGGCGCACCCGACACGATTCGAACGTGTGACCTTTGCCTTCGGAGGGCAACGCTCTATCCAGCTGAGCTACGGGTGCGTGCGCCGGCCGGGGCCGGGAGGAAAGGCCTCTACAGCAGGAGCGCGCCGCCCTCAATCCCGAATGCGTCCCGGCGAACCGGGTGCGCACTGGCGGGTTTGCAGGATGGGAGGACTTTGGATGCGTGCGTTCCTGATCGGCCTTTGCGCCCTCGTCGGCGCCTGCGCCACCTCGCCGGCGACGCCGGTCGGCCCCGGCGGCGACACCCTGGACGCCATCGCCCGCGACTACGTCGCCCTGACGCTGGAGATCGGCGAGCGCGAGCCGGGCTATGTCGACGCCTACTACGGTCCTGCGGAGTGGGCGGAGGCGGCGAAGGCCGATCCGCGCACCGTGCCGCAGCTGATCCAAAGCGCGGCGACGCTGACCGAACGGCTGGAGGCCATCTCCACGGCCGGGGCGGAGCCCGCGGTCGTGCAGCGCCGGAAGTACCTGCTGGCCCACGTCTCGGCGGCGGCGGCGCGCCTGCGCATGCTGTCGGGCGAGCGCATGAGCTTCGCCGACGAGGCCGAGGCGCTGTTCGGGGTGCGGCCGGAGCTGCCGCCGCTGGCCTCCTTCGATCCGGTGCTGGCCGAGATCGACGCCCTGCTGCCCGGCCCCGGCTCGCTGACCGACCGGGTGACCGAGTTCAAGTCGCACTACGTCATCCCGAAGGACCGGCTGCAGGCGGTGATGGACGCCGCCATCGCCGAATGCCGGGCGCGCACCGCGCGTCACATCGAACTGCCGGCGAACGAGAACTTCACTCTCGCCTTCGTGGGCGACAAGCCCTGGTCCGGGTACAACTACTACCAGGGCAATTCGCAGTCGAAAATCGAGATCAACGCCGACTTCCCGATCTATACCGAGCGGGCCATCGATCTGGGTTGTCACGAGGGCTACCCCGGCCACCACGTCTACAACGCCCTGCTGGAGCGGACCTTCGTGCGCGAGCGCGGCTGGGTGGAGATGAGCGTCTATCCGCTGTTCTCGCCGATGAGCTTCGTGGCCGAGGGCAGCGCCAACTACGGCATCGACCTGGCCTTCCCGGGCGACGAGGGCCTGGCCTTCGAGCGCGAGGTGCTGTTTCCGCTGGCCGGGCTGGACCCGGCCACGGCGGAGAAGAAGGCCGAACTGCAGGCCCTGATCCGGCGGCTGGCGCGCGCCGAATACACCATCGCCGACGCCTGGCTGGCCGGCCGCATCGACCGCGACACGGCCATCGAACAGCTGATGAAATACAGCCTCGCCGACCGCGCCAAGGCGACCCAGCGGCTGCGCTTCATCGACACCTACCGCAGCTACATCATCAACTACGGTCTCGGCCGCGACGTGGTCCAGGCGTGGGTCGAGGGCCAGGGCGGCGACCGTTGGGACGCCATGGAGACGTTGCTGTCGAGCCAGATCCTGCCGGTGGACCTCGACTGACCCTCACTGCGCCAGCATGCCGCCGTCGATCTTGAACTCGGCGCCGGTGACGAATTTCGACTCGTCCGAGGCGAGGTAGAGCACGCAGTACGCCACGTCGTCGGGCTCGCCGATGCGCTTCATGGGGATGCCCCGGGCCAGCTTCTCGTGGGCCACGGCCTCGTCGCCGCCGGCCATCGCCACGAAGGGGTCGAGGATCGGGGTGCGGATGAAGACCGGGTGCACGGAGTTGCAGCGCACGTTCCAGCCCGCCTTGGCCGCCTCCAGCGCCACGGTCTTGGTGTACATCCAGACGGCGGCCTTGGTGGCGTTGTAGGCACCCATGCCGGGCGCGGCGGCCAGACCGGCCACCGAGCTGATGTTGACGATCGAGCCGGCGCCCGAGGCGCGCAGGTGCGGCAGGGCGTGCTTGCAGCCCAGCATGACGCTCTCGAGATTGACCGCCTGCACCTTGCGCCAGTTCTCCAGCGTGTCCTGCTCGGCCCAGACAAGCGAGCCGCCGATGCCGGCGTTGTTGACCAGGATCGAGAGGCCGCTCATGGCGGCGACCGCCTGACCGACGACCGAGGCCCACTGCGCCTCGTCGGTCACGTCATGGGCGAAGGCGAAGGCGGCCCCGGGATGGTCCGCATTGATCGCGTCGGCCAGCGCCTGCGCGCCGTCGAAGTCGAGGTCCGTGAGCGCGACCTTCGCCCCCTCGCGCGCCATCATCCGCGCCATGGCCTGACCCAGGCCGCCGGCGGCGCCGGTGATCAGGGCCGCCTTGCCCGCGACCCGGCCGCTCACTTCGCCCCCGCCGCGGCGGAGTCGATGAAGCGGGCCATGTCGAGGTCGCGCTGCGTCACCCCGCCGGCGTCATGGGTGGTCAGCAAGACCTCGACCCGATTGTAGACGTTCGACCATTCGGGATGGTGGTCGACCTTGTCGGCATGAAGCGCCACCCGCGTCATGAAGCCGAAGGCGGCGTTGAAGTCGGGGAAGGTCAGGGATCGGGAGATGGCGGGGCGATCGCCCTCCGCCTCGCGCCAATCGGGCAGATCGCGCAGCACGGCCGCGACGTCGAGAGTGTCGGTCATCGGATCCTCCTGTCTCCGCCTATCCCGCCCGGCCGCACGCCACAAGCGGACCTCCGGAACACACGGCGAAGCTTTGAGTTTACTGCGCAGGTTTGGCGGAGGTGAATTCATGGAGAACCTGTGGCTCGCCGCTCTGGATCCCGCGGACCGGGACCGGCTGGAACCGCATCTAGAGGAACGGCCGTTCGCGCAGGGCCAGACGCTCTATGACGCGGGCGAGGCGGTCGACGTCGTCTGGTTCCCGTTGAACGGGGTGGTGTCGCTGATGACCCTGCTGGCCGACGACCGGATGGTGGAGACGGCGGTGATCGGGCGCGAGGGGCTGGTGGGCGTCACCTGCGGGCCGCTCAACGCGCGCGCCTCGAGCCGCGCCATCGCCCAGATCGACGGCTCGGCCGCCTGTTGTCCGGCGGATGTGTTCTCGGCCGCCCTGGCCGAGAGCGAGGAGATGCGCGGCGCCCTGTCGCGCTTCACCGAAAGCCTGCTGGCCCAGGTGCAGCAGAACGCCGCCTGCAACGCCCAGCACCGGCTCGACGAACGCCTGGCCCGCTGGCTGCTGACCGTCCACGATCGGGCCGACGGCGACCGCTTCGCCCTGACCCAGGCGGACATCGCAGGCATGCTGGGGGTGCGCCGGGCGACCGTGAGCGAGGTCGGATCCGAGCTCGAGGACCGGAACCTGATCCGTCGCGGCCGCGGCTGGGTGCAGGTGCTGGACCGCCCCGCCCTCGAACGCGCGTCCTGCGGCTGCTACGCCATGGTCCGATCGGTGATGCAGGATCTCGGCGTGCCGCGGCCGAACTGCGGCTCCTGACGCTTGCGTGCGGCCACGGGGACGGATGACGCGACCCTCGCGACCCGCTAGACCGCTGCCATGACCGACGCCGCCCCGCCCTCCGGCAAGACCTCCTCCTTCGGCTTCCGCGACGTGGATGCGACGGAGAAGGTGCGACTGGTGCGCGGCGTGTTCGACAGCGTGGCCTCGAACTACGACCTGATGAACGACCTGATGAGCGCGGGCGTGCATCGGCTGTGGAAGGACGCGGCGGCGGCGAAGCTCAACCCCCGTCCGGGCGAGACCGTCCTCGACGTGGCCGGCGGGACCGGCGACATGGCCCGGCGCTACGCCCGGATGGCGCGGCGGGCGCAGGAACGCCGCGGCGGACCGGACGCCTCTGTGATCGTGCTGGACTACAACGCCGAGATGATCATGGCCGGCGTGAACAAGGGCGGCGAACCCGAGATGAGCTGGAGCGTCGGCGACGCCATGGCCCTGCCGCTGCCGGACGCCTCGGTCGACGCCTATTCGATCAGCTTCGGCATCCGCAACGTGGCCGACATCCCGCAGGCGTTGCGCGAGGCGCGCCGGGTGCTGAAACCGGGCGGCCGGTTCCTGTGCCTGGAGTTCTCGCGCCCGGTCGCCGGGCCGATCCGCAAGGCCTACGACGCCTGGTCCTTCAACGCCATTCCGCGCATCGGCGAATGGGTCGCGAAGGACCGCGACAGCTACCAGTATCTGGTGGAGAGCATCCGCCGCTTCCCGGACCAGCAGACCTTCAAAGGCATGATCGAGGCGGCCGGCTTCAGCCGCGTGTCGGTGACCAACCTGTCGGGCGGAGTGGCCGCCATTCACTTCGGGTGGGCGATCTGACCGCGCGGATCGATCCCGCGACGCCGCCGCCGCCGCCGGCGACCCTTCCGGTGCGACAGCCGGTGGAGTCGTTCGTGCGCCTGCTCGGCTGGCTAGGCGTGCTGATCCGTCACGACGCGCTGGCGCCGCGCGAGATCACGCCCCTGCTGCCGGTCTGGGCCCGGTGGATGGCCCACCTGCTGCACCTGTTCGCCGGCCGCGAGGGCCGCGAGGGCCGTCCCGGACAGAGACTGGGTAAGGCGTTCGAACACCTCGGGCCGGTGGCCATCAAGCTCGGCCAGGTGCTGGCCACCCGCGCCGACATCTTCGGCGTGGAGTTCGCCCGCGATCTCGGACGGCTGAAGGACGCCCTGCCGCCCTTCCCCGTCGATCAGGCGCGGCGCGAGGTCGAGCGCTCGCTGGGTCGGCCGGTCGAGGCGCTGTTCACCGACTTCGGACCGCCGGTGGCCGCCGCCTCGCTGGCGCAGGCGCACCCGGCGACCCTCGCCGACGGCCGCAAGGTCGCGGTGAAGGTGCTGCGCCCCGGCGTCGAGCGCCGGGTGGCGCACGGGCTGGACTCGATGCGTCTGGCCGCCCGGCTGGCGGTGCGCTTCGTCCCGCTGGCGCGGCGGCTGGAGCCGGCCGCCTTCGTCGAGACCATCGCCCGGGCGCTGACCCTGGAGCTGGACATGCGGCTGGAGGCCGCGGCCGCCTCCGAGCTCGGCGAGATCATGGAGAAGAGCGCGGCGGCGGGCGACATCGGCGGCCACATGACGGCCCCGAAGGTGATCTGGGACGGCGTCGGCAAGCGGGTCCTGACGCTGGAGTGGGCCCCAGGTATGCCGCTGACCGACCCGGCCGCCGCCGAACAGCCGGGCATCGACCGCAACGGCCTGGCCGACAACGTCGTTCGCGCCTTCCTCAGCCAGGCGCTGGACCACGGCGCGTTTCACGCCGACCTGCACGAGGGCAATCTGTTCTGCCACGCGCCGGCCGAGCTGACCGCCATCGACTTCGGCATCGTGGGCCGGCTCGGCCCGGCCGAGCGCCGCTACCTGGCCGAGATCCTGTGGGGCTTCATCAGCCGCGACTACGAGCGCATCGCCCGCGTTCACTTCGAGGCCGGTTATGTGCCGCCGGAGCACTCGGTCGAGGCCTTCGCCCAGGCCCTGCGCGCGGTCGGCGAGCCGGTGATCGGCAAGCAGGCCTCCCAAGTGTCGATGGGCCGGCTGCTGGGCCAGCTGTTCGAGATCACCGACCTGTTCGACATGCACCTGCGGCCCGAGCTGATCCTGCTGCAGAAGACCATGGTCTCGGTCGAGGGCGTGGCGCGGCGGCTGAATCCCGACCACGACCTGTGGGCCGCCGCCCAGCCGGTGGTCGAGCGCTGGATCCGCCGGGAGCTGGGTCCGCAGGCCCAGGTGCGCGATGCGCTCAACGAGCTGCGGACGACGCTGCGGGCGTTGTCCCGCCTGGCGCAGAACCCGCCGCAGGCGCACACGGTGATCGTGCGCGAGACGCGCCTGCCGCCCTGGGCCGGCGTGACGCTTGCCGTGATCGCAGCGGCAGCCGCGGCCGCCCTCGTTCTGTCGCTTTGGCCCGTCATCGTTTGATCTCGCTACCCGGAGACGACCCCATGAAGCCGCTTCTCATCGCCGCCGCGTTCGCGGTTCTGCCCGCCGCCGCCCAGGCCCAGGTCGCCGCCGGAGCGGTGCCGGACCCGTTTGCGCGGCAGGGACAGGCGGCCGAGGTCGCGGCTCCGGCGGTGCGCGAGCCGCTCAACGCGACGGCCGAAGCGACCCTGCGCACCCTCATCACCAGCGCCCAGGCGGGCGCCATGGACTATTCGGTGATGACCGAGGACCTCGCCTCCAAGGTGCGCGAACAGGAGGCGCAGGTGACGCCGCTGATCCAGGGCTTCGGCGAGCTGCAGACGATCGAATTCGTCGGCAGCCAGGACGGCGCGGACCTGTTCGCGGTCAACTTCGCCGAGGCCGCCACCCAGTGGGTGATCGGCTTCAACGACGACGGCAAGGTCGCGGCCCTGCTGTTCCGTCCCGCGGAATAGCAGACGGGCCGACGCGATCGCCGGCCCTCCGTCTTTCAGGCTCTTGCCCTATCCGCGCTGGAACAGCCGGGCCGAAGCCAGGCACGGTCCGTCCGCGCAGTCCTTCATGATCAGCCGGGCCCGGTAGGCGCCGTCGGCGGCCGGTGCGATCTCGACGATCGGCACGTCGTCCTCAAGCACGTCGCTCGTCACGACCGTCCCCGCGCCGTCGCGCAGTTCGAGGTCGAGGTTCTCGCACCCGATGTTGCAGACGCCGACGATGCGGTAGGTCTGGCCGCCGCGCAGATTCAGGGTCCACTCGTGCGACCCATCCTGGGCGATCTCCCGGTGCTGGTCCGCAACGCCCTCCGCCGGTGTGAAGTTCTCGCGCGCCATCTGGACCGCGGCTTCCTGCAACAGGCGTTCGGTGAGGGCCTGGGCCTCGGGATCGGGCGCGGCGGCGGCGGCAGCCGCCGCTGCGGGAGCAGCGGCCCCAGTCTTGTCCGCGCCATCCTCTCCACAAGCCGCGAGCAGCGTCAGCGATGCCAGAGCCGCCGCAGCGGTCAATGGTTTCAACATACTGAATTTCCCCTCCACACCGCCGGGCGACGGCGGACGACGATCGGCCGCCGCGCGCGGGGCGTCAATCATCGTGTCGGGGTCGACCGCGCCCACTCTTGATTGCCGACCGCTTGGCCTTGCTCTCCAGCCGCCGCTCCTTCGAGGCGCGGGTCGGACGGGTGGGCACGCGATAAGCCGGGCGGATCGAGGCCTCGTCGACCAGGGCCTGAAGCCGTTCGACGGCGTCGGCGCGATTGCGCTCCTGGGTGCGGAAGCGCACGGCCGTGATCAGCACCTCCCCCGCCTGGGTCGCCCGGCTGCCGGCCAGCTTCAGCAGCCGCTCCTTGACCGGTTCGGACAGCGACGGCGAGTTCGCCACGTCGAAGCGCAGCTGGACGCTGGTCGAGACCTTGTTGACGTTCTGCCCGCCCGGGCCGCCGGCGCGGAAGAAGCGGAACTCCAGCTCGTCGTCGGGGATGACGGTCATCGCGTCGCCCGCCTCGCCACGACCACGGCGCGATCGAGGGCCTGAAGGAAGCTGGAGCGGTCCTTCGGCCCGAACGGTGCCGGGCCGGAGGTCGCCACCCCCATCGAGCGCAGGTGTTCGCCGACCATGCGGCCGGCCAGGGCCGAACCGATCGAGTCCGGGGTGAAGGCCTGACCGTTCGACTTCAG
Source organism: Pseudomonadota bacterium (assembly GCA_023424215.1). Taxonomy (GTDB): domain Bacteria; phylum Pseudomonadota; class Alphaproteobacteria; order Caulobacterales; family Caulobacteraceae; genus Brevundimonas. The sequence goes on along the minus strand of JAFAEC010000064.1, from coordinate 4,567 downwards.
CGCCTGCGCGCCGGCCTTGAGGCAGCGGTCGGCCAGCGGGATGTCGGCGGTGATCACGATGTCGCCCGGCCCGGCCCGCTCGGCGATCCAGTCGTCGGCGACGTCGGGGCCGGCGTCGACCACTACCTGCTCGATCCACGGTTCGCGCCGGGTGTTGATCCAGCCGTTGGAGACCACGAACACCTTCAGCCCGCAGCGCTCCGCCACCCGGTAGACCTCGTCCTTCACCGGGCAGGCGTCGGCGTCGATGAAGATGCGGGGGGAAGACAAGGTTCTAGGTACTAGGGGCTAGGGACTAGGTGTCAGTGGAGCCGCGCGGGCGGGAGCGCCAATCTACCCTAGAACCTAATCCCTAACTCCTACCGGCCGTAGGCCGGTGGCATGGCGCCCTCGCCGCCCTGCGCATAGCGGTCGCGCAGCAGGAACTGACGGCTGGTCGGGGCCTGCTCCTGGCCGTTGACCCATATGCGCTCGGCGATGGTCAGCGGCTCCAGCGGGTCGCCGGACCAGACCACCAGGTCGGCCGCCGCACCCGGACGCAGCTCGCCGAACTGGCCGGCCATGCCGAAGATGCGGGCCGGATTGACCGTGATCGCCTCGATCGCCGCCTCGTAGGGCAGGCCGTGCGAGACCGCGTTGCCGGCGTTGTAGCGCGTCTCGCGGGCGCGATGGACCGAGCCTTCGTTGCCCTTGATGGCGATGGTCACCCCGGCGGCGTCCAGCGCCGCGGCGTTCTGCATACGCGCGCCCCGGGTCTCGAGGCTGCCCGGCAGGTTGGAGATCGGGTTGAGCAGCACCGGCACGTCGGCGGCGGCGATCCGGTCGGCGACCATCCAGCCCTCCTCGGCCCCGTCGAGGATGATCTTCACCCCTTCCTCGCGGGCGAGGCGGAGCACCTGCAGGATGTCGGCGGCGCGGCGCACGGTGACGATCAGCGGCATCCGGCCCTCGGCCACCGGGATCAGGGCCTCGAGATCGGCCCGCGACAGGCTGAGATCGCGCAGGCCGGCGCGGTCGTAGGCGGCGCGGTTGCGGGCGTAGAGACGCACCTCGGCGAGGGTCTCCTTGAACTGGACGAACTCGGCGCCGCGGGCTCCGCCGGCGACGCCGGCCCCGGCCTCGCCGAAGGGCGCGACCATGGCCACGCGCGGCTTGACCAGGATGTCCGTCCCGGCGCCGAGGTGGATCACCGCCGCCTGGCCGGCGAACAGGCTGGGCGACTGGAAGCCGCCATGGCCGACGCCGGCGAAGTCGGAGTCGTCGTGGGCGTGACCGCCGCCCCCGCCGCCCGGATGGTTGGGCACGACCACCGCGCGGGTGATGCCGCCCAGTCGGGCCACCGGCAGGGTGATCGACCACGGATCCAGCCCGTAGCTGACGTCGAACGAGGCGCTGATCGAATTGGCGCCGTTGCGCAGGTCGTCGGAGCCGCCGACCGACGAGATCTCCGAGCCGCCGAGCCCGGAGTCGACGGCGACGAGGCCGGGCGAGACCACCTTGCCGCTGGCGTCGATGACCGTCGCGTCCGAGGGGGCGGCGCCGGTCCCGACCGAGACGACGCGGCCGTTCTGGATGACCACGGTGCCGTTCTCGATCACCGAGGTGCCGGTCAGCACCCGCGCGCCGGTGATGGCGGTGAGCTCCTGGGCCGCGGCCGGGAGAGCGAAGGCGGTCGCCGCGGCGGCCGCGAGGATGAGGGTCCTGAGGCGCATCAGCGGGCTCCCTGCGGGACGTTGGCGGCGGCGACGCCGAAGCCGGGCTGGCCCAGCTCGAAGTCGGAAAGCGGCTGGTAGGCCGGGTTCATGCGGTCGAAGGCAAGGCCGCCGTCGACGTAGACCTGGTCGGCGCGGGCGTAGACGCTGAACGGATTGGCGCTCCAGATCACCACGTCGGCGCGCTTGCCGGCCTCGAGCGACCCCGTCTGGTCGGCGATGCCGAGCGACCGGGCCGGGTTGAGGGTGATCCAGCTGATCGCCCGCTCCTCCGGGATGGTCATGCCCATGCGGCGGCCGGCGGCCAGCGCGGCGGCGGCCTCCTGGTTGAGGCGCTGGGTCAGTTCGGCGTCGTCGGAGTGGATCACGGCGCAGCTGTTCGGGGGCGCGTCGACGAGGGCGGCGTTGGCCTCCACGGCGTCCAGCGCCTCCATCTTGAAGCCCCACCAGCCGGTCCACATGTCGGCGCAGATGCCCTCGCGGGCCAGGGTCGGGGCCAGCTTGTAGGCCTCGATGGCGTGGTGGAAGGCGGTGATGCGGAAGCCGAACTCCTTCGACAGGTCGATCATCTGGGCCATCTCGTCGGCCCGGTAGCAGTGGTTCTGCACCAGGATCGAGCCGTCCAGCACGCCGGCGAGGGTCTCGTTCTGGAGGTTGCGGGTGGGCGGCGAGCCTTCGCCGTCCTCACGCCACTTGTCCCACTTCGCCTTGTACTCGCGCGCGGCGATGAAGGCGGCGCGGTAGCCCGCCATGTTGCCCATGCCGGTGGCCGGGGACTGGTTGCGCGAGCCGTAGACCCGCGACGGGTTCTCGCCGCAGGCCATCTTCAGCCCGTAGGGCGCGCCCGGCATCTTCATGCCCTGCATGGTCACCGAGGGGATGTTGCGGACGGTGACGCCGCGGCCGCCGAACAGGTTGGCGGAGCCGGGCAGGATCTGGAGCGTGGTCACCCCGCCGGCGCGGGCGGCGTTGAAGCCCGGATCCTGCGGCCACAGCGAGTGCTCGGCCCAGACCTGGGCGGTGTTCGGGCTGGTCGCCTCGTTGCCGTCGCTCATCCCCTGCACGCCGGGCGAGGGATAGACGCCGAGGTGGGAGTGGACGTCGATGATGCCGGGGGTGACGAAGCGGCCGCGGGCGTCGACGACCTGATGGCCGGACGGCACGGGGGTCGAGGCGTCGCCGACCGCCGCCACCCGGCCGTCGGTGACGATCACCACGCCGTTGTCGATGCGCTGGCCGGCGCCGGTGAACACCGTGCCGCCGACGATCGCCATGTTCTGGCGCGGCAGGCCGCGGTAGGTCGACGGGAAGGGATCGGGATTGGCGGCGGCGTCGAGGCCGGGCGCCAGGGCGGCGCGGTCGTCGCCGGACGATGCGGCGTCGACGCCGTCCGAACCGTTGCTTCCGGTGGTGGCGCAGGCGGTCAGCGCCACGCAGGCGAGGGCGGCGAGGCTGACGCCCCGCAGGCGGTGAAGTCTCATCGAAGCATCCCCTGGAGCGCCCGGGTTCGAGAATGGGGCGCCGGTCGGGGCGGATTACAAATGGCTCCGCCGCGTCGCGACAAGGCCGGAAACATTACAAGTCTGTAAGGCGGCTTCGCAGATCGTCGGTCGTCAATCCGGCGACCGAGATCATCTTGGTTCGCGACTGTCCGCCGCGCTCCAGACTGACGGCGGATTTCGGCACGCCGAGGGTCTTCGCCAGCAGCTTGAGCAGGGCCGCGTTGGCCTCCCCCTCGACCGGTCGGGCGCGCACGCGGACCTTGAGGACGGGACGCCCCTCGGCGTCCACGTCCCAGCCTTCGATACGGTCGGTGGAGGCGCCGGGGGTGAGGCGGACGGGAAGGCTGGCCATGGGTTCAAACCGCAAGATCGGTCGAGCATCCGCCGACCGGCCGCGCCAGTGTAGCTTCGTCACGACGGATGAGGATGATGACCACGGCGCTCCGCAATTATCAGACCCGAATGCGCAGGGTGCTGGACTATGTCGACCGACACCTCGGCGACGATCTGGACCTCGAAGCGGTAAGCAGCGTCGCGGCGTTCTCCAAATTCCATTTCCACCGGCAGTTCAGCGCGACCTTCGGGCTCTCGCTGCACCGCTACGTCCAGCTGGCGCGAATGCGCCAGGCCTCGAAACAACTGGCGGCGGCCGAAGGACGAAGCATCACCGACATCGCCCTCGATGCCGGCTACGAGACGCCGGACGCCTTCGCGCGGGCCTTTCGCCAGCGCTTCGGACAATCGCCCTCGGACTTCCGGAAATCTCCCGAATGGGAGCCGTGGCTCCGGGCCTTCGGGCCCCTCAACAAAGCCAGGAGCAAGCTCATGCAGACAACCTTCACCTCCGATCAGGTGACGATCCGCGAGGTCGACCCGACCCGGGTGGCGATCTTCGAACACCGCGGCGATCCGGCGACGCTCGACGCCACGATCCAACGCTTCATCGCCTGGCGAAAGGCCGCCGGCCTGTCGCCGCGGAACAGCCCGACCTTCAATATCTGGCGATCGGAACGGCGTCCGGCCGACCCGGCCGAATACAGCATGGACCTTTGCGTCGGCGTCGGGGACGATCAGCGGATCGAGGCGGCCGATGGCGAGGTGAGGGCCGGCGAGATACCGGGCGGGCGGTGCGCGGTACTGCGTGTGATCGGCGACACCCACAACCTCGAGCCCGCCGCTCTCTTTCTGTACCGCGACTGGCTGCCGGCCAGCGGCGAGGAGATGCGGGACTTCCCGATCTACTGCCAGCGCTTCTTCCTCGACGAGCCGGAGCTGGGCACGGCCGCGGACCTGTTCCTGCCCCTGAAGTGAAGGTGGTCGCACAAGCAGGAAGGGCGCGGCTCCCTGCGGAGC
>JAFAEC010000046.1 GCA_023424215.1 Pseudomonadota bacterium | reverse complement strand
GGATGGGGGCTCGCGGACGGTCCGGCCGGCGTCGGGGGGCGCCGGCCGGCCGTCGAGGCGTCGGCGACTGGCGCGGGGAGGGGCCACGCGCCATGTTCGCGGGAATGAACCGCCGCAACCTCCTGATCCGCGCCGCCAGCCTGGCCGCCGTCGCCGGCGGCGCCTGGTGGGTGCGGGAGAACCTGGTGTGGCCGGCGCCCGAGCTGGCGTTCGGCCCCGCCGGCGCCACCCCGTGGATGCGCTACGGCCGACGCTCGGCGGCTCCGACCGTGCCGGTGACGCTCGCCGGCCGGACGGTGGCGGCGCTGATCGACAGCGGGGCCCAGTATTCGGTGATCCACCGCGGCCTGTTCGAGCAGTTGCCGCCGGCGGGGCGCTCGCTTTTCGACATGCCGCTGGTCGCCTACGGCGTGGGCGGCGGCGCGCAGATGGGGCGCGGCACGACGCTGGAGCTCGGTCTGCCCGGCCTGACGGTGCGCGGCCTGCGCGCCGCCATCCTCGACCTCGGACCGCTGGCCGCCGAGGACGGGCTGCGCACACCGCTGATCATCGGACAGGACGTGCTGGGCGAGGCGGTGCTGGCCCTCGATCCGGCGCGGCGGCACGTGCGGCTGATCGACCGCGCCGCCTTCGTCGCCCCGCCCGACCTCGCGCCGAGCCCGGTGCGGCGGTCGGGAACGGCCCTGTTCGCGGAGGTGACGGTCGAGGGCGCGCCGCTGGAGGCCGTGGTCGACACCGGCGCCTCGGCGCTGCTCGGGCTGAGTCGGGAGGCCGCGACGGCCGCGGGGCTGATCGACGGCCGGCCGGCCCGCGAAGGGGTCAGTCTGGTGCTGGGCGGAGCGCTGCGGGCCCTGACCGTGGAAGCGCGCACGGTGACCTTCGCCGACCACCTGTATCGCGAGGTGGACGTCGGCGTGTTCGAGCAGCCGCCGCTGCCGAATTTCCCCGGCGGGCTGGTGGGCATGGGGGCCTTCGCCGGCCGCCGCGCCGCCCTCGACCTGGGACGCGGCGAGCTGCTCATCTCGCGGCCGCTGGACCTGACGGTCGGCTGATCAAAGGGCCGCGAAGGTGTCGCAGGCGGCGGGGTCGCCGGTCTGGTAGCCGCGCCGCAGCCACTCCTGACGCTGGGCCGAGGAGCCGTGGGTGAAGCCCTCTGGGACCACCCGTCCGCCCTGACGGCGCTGCAGGGTGTCGTCGCCGATGGCCGACGCGGTGCGCAGGCCCTCTTCCAGATCCCCGGCGGTCAGCGCCACCTCTCCGCCGGAGACGGCGGCCGCGTTGGCGGCCCAGACGCCGGCGTAGCAGTCGGCCTGCAGCTCCAGCGCCACCGAATAGCGGTTGGCCTCGGCCTCGCTGCCGGCCGCCTGCTGGGCCCGCTGCACCTGCTGCGAGGCGCCGGTCAGGGTCTGGACGTGGTGGCCGTACTCGTGGGCGATGACGTAGGCGCGGGCGAAGTCGGCGCTGGAGGCGCCCAGCTGGGTCTCCATCTGCCGCCAGAACGACAGGTCGAGATACACGCGCTGGTCTGTCGGGCAGTAGAAGGGGCCCATGGCCGACTGGCCAAAACCGCAGCCGGTCGAGGTGCCCTGCTCGTAGAGGACCACCGTCGGCGGCCGGTAACCCTGCAGATGTTGGAACCAGACGTCGTCGACATTGGCGCCGACGACGTCGACGAACTGGCCGGCCTGGTCCTCGGGGGTGCCGCGCTCGCCCTGCTGCGCCGCGCCGACCCCGCCCAGCTGGCTGGTGATCTGCTGGGTCGTCGAGGGATCGATGCCGAAGACGAAATAGCCGATGGCGGCCAGCACCAGCGCGCCGACGCCGCCGCCGGCCAGACCCACGCCGCCCATGCCGCGGCGGTCCTCGATATTGCCGCCGCGCCGTCCGCCCTGCCACCGCATCGCCGATCTCCCTCTGGTCCGAAGCTACGCCGGAACGCGGCCGGAGCAGAAGGGATGCGCGGAGATCAGTCGGGGCGACCGTCCAGCCAGGCGTCGATCTGTCCGACGCTCTCCGCGGCAGCCTGGCGGCGGGCCGCGGCGGCCTCGCGGGCGGCGCGTTCCTCCTCCGGCGTTCGCAGGGCCGGGGGCGTCGGGGCGATGTACGGTTCCGGCTGACGACGGGCCTCGATCTCCAGAATGGTCAGGCGGCTGTCGAGCGCCTGCCGGCGGGCTTCGGCCTCGCGCTGGTCCGCCCGGGCGCGCAGGCGCTCCATCTCCAGCCGGTGCTGATCGGCCTGCCAGCGGTGTCTTTCGTAGGCGTCGGCGGGCGGGACCTGGGCCGCGGCCGGCGCGGCGGCGAGGAGAACGGCGAGCGTGATCAGACGGATCATGCCGGGAAAGATGCGCCTGCGACCTTCGAACGCCAAGCGGAGCCGCAACCTGACGGGTCGCGAACGGTTGTCGAAAGGTCCCCGAAACACAGATCAAGGAGCCGCCCATGAGCCGTCTCAACGGAAAGACCGTCGCCGTCCTCGCCACCGACGGGGTCGAGCAGATCGAACTCCTCGAGCCGGTGAAGGCGCTGAAGGAGGCCGGCGCGACCGTCGAGGTGGTGTCGCCGAAGGACGGCGAGATCCAGGGCTTCGAGCACCTGACGCCGTCGAGGAAGATCCCGGTCGACCGGCCGCTGAAGGGCGCCGACGCTTCGGCCTACGACGCCCTGCTGCTGCCCGGCGGGGTGGCAAACCCCGACCAGCTGCGCGGAGACGAGAGCGCCGTCGCCTTCGTCCGCGCCTTCTTCGACGCCGGCAAGCCGGTGGCGGCGATCTGCCATGCGCCGTGGCTGCTGGTGGAGGCCGGCGTGGCCGAGGGGCGCACCCTGACCGGCTACCACACCATCCGCACCGACCTGGCGAATGCCGGGGCGACGGTGGTGAACGAGGCGGTGGTGGTCGACGAGGGGCTGGTCACCAGTCGCTGCCCCGACGACATCCCGGCCTTCAACGCCAGGATGATCGAGGAATTCGCCGAGGGCCGCCATCGCGAGCAGGCGAAGGCGGCCGTCGAAACCCCGCAACCGACCGCTCACTGAAGGAGAGATGACCATGCACGAGGAACAGCAGGTGCGCGAAGGCGAACCGGGCTTCGGCCGCGAGGAGGACCTGGAGGCGGCGCGCCGCACGGGCCGGCCGGCGGAGGCCGACATGGACGCCGATCCGAACGCGGCGGCGGAGGAGCCGATCACGGTTTCGCCGGACCCGGACGCCGAAGAGACCCGCTAGAGCGCCCAGACGGCGGAGCGCTTGACCTCCTGATCCTCCAGCTCGCGCGTCGTGGGCACGCGGTACTCGGCGAGGAAGGTCAGGCCTTCGCGCGGGAAATAGGTGCGCCCGGGATCGCCGATCAGCACCCGGGCGCCGCCCGCCTTCGCCCGCGCCAGCCACGCCAGCACCCGTTCGGTCATCGGCCGCTCGTAGCAGACGTCGCCGGCGCAGATGACGTCGACGTCGGGTGGCGGGCTGTCGAGCAGGTCGTCGGCGGTGAACCGGAGCGTCACGCCGTTGGCGTCGGCGTTGGCCCTCACCGCGGCGGCGCAGAAGGGGTCGATGTCGGCGCACAGCACCGACGCCGCGCCGGCCTTCATGGCCGCGATGCCGACCAGTCCGGAGCCGGCGGCGAAGTCGAGCACGCGCTTGCCGGCGACCTCCTCCGGATGGTCGAGCAGGTAGCGCGCCAGCGCCTGGCCGCCGGCCCAGGCGAAGGCCCAGAACGGCGGCGGCAGGCCGAGCTCGCCCAGCTCCTCCTCGGTCAGTCGCCAGATCGGCGTCACCTCGTCGGCCAGCCACAGCGAGATCTCCGGCGCGTGCGGCACGGGCTGCAGCCGGGTGTTGGCGGCGATGAAGGCGGCGGGGTCGGGGATCACGCGCGGCCGCTGGCGGTCTTCAGCACCTCGGCGTAGCCGCCCGCCACCTCCATGCGCGCGCCTTGCGGGGTGGCGTGGACGGCGCGGTGCAGGGCCGGCAGCTGCCAGCACGGCACGTGCATGAACAGATGGTGCTCGGCGTGGAAGTTGACCCAGTAGGGGGCGATGAAGGCGCGCTCCCACCAGCTCGCGCGGGTAGTGCGGGCGGCGCGGAAGGGATCGGTCGCCGACCCCTCGACGCAGGCGTGTTCGGCGATGTTGCGCAGCCGGGTGACCATCGGGAACCAGGTCGCCATGGGCAGCAGCCACAGGACGAAGAAGGCCCACCAGACGCCGAACAGACCGAGCAGGACCAGCAGGCCCAGGTTGAACAGCAGGAAGGGGGCGACCGAGCGGCCGGTGACCACCGCGCCTTCGGCGAGGTCCTCGTCGCGGGTCGAGCGGTATGACTTCAGGGCGAACAGCACCCTCTGCTTGAAGAAGGTCTGGCCGGTCAGGTCGCGGATGATCTTGCGGCGCAGGGAGGCGCGGCTGACCGGGAAGGGGGCGGAGAGGGCGAGGTCGGGGTCCTCGGGCTGCTGGGCGTATTTGTGGTGGCTGAGGTGATAGGGCCGGTACAGCTGCAGGGACGCGCCGACCGGCACGGCGCACAGCCAGTGGCCGAGGAAGTCATTGAGCTTCACATTCGGCGACAGGCCGCCGTGCGCCGCCTCGTGCATCAGGATCGCGAGGCCCAGCTGACGCGTGCCGACGACGGCCACCGACATGGGGATCAGCCACGGCCACAGCGCGCCTGCGGCGACGGCCAGCGCGATCACGGCCCAGCAGTGGGCGACCAGCAGCGGGCCGATCCACTCCGAGCGCGCCTGGAACGGCGCCCAGGCCTCGGGCGGGAAAAGGTCGGACGGGCGGGCGCGGGGCGCGGCGGGCATGGCCTGAGGATACGCCCCGGCGGCGCCCCCGCAAGCGATGCGGCACGTGTCGCGCTGTCCTTACAGAATGTCAGGTTGACATGACACGAGAGGAATGTAAGGTGAGCCTTACATCGCGTCAGGAGGACTTGTCATGTACGCCATCGGGAAGAACGGCACGGCGGCCGGTCGACGCTACGTCGCCCGAACCTTCGCCTTCATGGCTCCCTATATCGCCATCAATGTCGCGGCGATCTTCGGGACGTTCGACGAAATCTACGGCAAGCCCGCCGCCTGGGGACTGGCGCTGGCGGTCTCGGCCCCGGTGATCGGACAGATCTGGGCGACGCTGTCGCTGATGAACGAGTCCGACGAATTCATCCGCGCGCTGATCGCCAAGCAGTTCGTGCTCGCCGCCGGCCTCGCCATGGCCATCGCCAGCGTCTGGGGCTTCGGCGAGAGCTACGCCGGGGCTTTCCACCTGCCCGCATGGATCATCTACCCGCTGTTCTGGGCCTGCTTCGGCCTGGTCGCTCCCTTCGTGCGGAGCAGCCGATGAAAAACCGCCTCAAGCTGCTGCGCGTCGAGCGCGGCTGGACCCAGGAACAGCTGGGCCAGGCGCTGGGCGTCTCGCGTCAGGCGGTCAACGCCCTCGAGACCGAGAAGCACGACCCGTCGCTGGACCTCGCCTACCGCATCGCCGTGCTGTTCGCCCGGCCGGTGGAAGACATCTTCGAAAACCCCCACGCCTGACCGGCGCGGGGACCAATCCAGGGAAAACGACCATGATGTTCATGTCCCGCCACGGCGGCGGCCGCCTGCTGCGCGCCTTCGCCATCGCCTCGGCCGTCGCGCTGGGCGCCGGCGCCATCGCCTTCGCGGTCCGGGCCGAGGCCGCGCCGGCCCAGGCCGCCCCCGCCTTCGCCTCCGACCGGCTGTCGGTCGAGGTGGTCGGCGCCGGTCCCGACGTCATCCTGATCCCCGGCTTCGCCTCGTCGCGCGAGGTGTGGCGGGCCGAGGCGGAGCGGCTGAAGGGGTCGCACCGGGTGCATCTGGTGCAGCTGGCGGGCTTCGCCGGCGAGCCGTGGGCCCACGGCGACGGCGCGTTCATCGAGCCGATGCTGGCGGAACTGGCCCGCTACGTCCGCGAGGCCGGGCTGGAGCGGCCGGCGGTGGTCGGTCACTCGATGGGCGGCCTGACCGGACTGATGCTGGCCCAGCGCCATCCGGAGATGGTCGGGCGGGTGATGAGCGTCGACAGCCTGCCCTTCTTCAGCGTCCTGTACGGCCCGACGGCGACGGTGGACAGCGCTAGGCCGTTCGCGGACCAGACCGCCGCGGCGATCCGGACCATGGACGACGCCGCCTTCCGCGCCGGGCAGGCGCAGACCGCCGCCACCATGGCCCGGGACGAGGCGACGCGCGCGGCCATGATCGATTGGTCGATCGCGTCCGACCGCCAGGCCATGGCGGCCGCCATGCGCGACGTGATGACCACCGATCTGCGCCCCGGCCTGGCGGCGATGACGACGCCGGTGTGGGCGATCTACGCCGCCGACGCCGACGGCGGCGCCCCTGCGGGCATGGCCGACGGCCTGTGGGCGCGCGAGTATGCGAACCTGCCCGGCGTGCGCCTGATCCGGGTCGACGACAGCCGGCACTTCATCATGGCCGACCAGCCGGCGCGGTTCGCAGAACTGGTGGATCAGTTCCTGGCGGGCTGAGCGCCGGACATGCCGGGGGTGACGTCGCCGGTCCGCGCCGGCTGCCCGCCGAACTCGCCGGCGTAGGCCACGGCCAGCATCGAGCGGAACACGGTGGCGGGCACGGCGATCTCGTAGCCGCCCTCGGCGTAGGGCCCGACCTGGTAGGGCCCGATCAGGAAGGTCAGGCCCGCAGCCTTGCCCTGGACGGAGCCCGGGGTCAGCACGAAGGGAGTCGTCGCGGCGCGCGGGCAGGACCACTCGCCGCCGCCGAGGGTGAGCGAGGCGCTGTCGGGGACGCGGGCGCGCTTGGCGGCGTTGATCGCCGAGCACAGCGCCTGGTCCATCACCGACAGGTCGACGCCCTTCCGGAACAGGTCGCCGAGGCCGATCTCGCGCTTCAGCGCCTTGTCCCACAGAACCCCGGTCGACAGGGTGTTGGGGTGGGCCCCGCCGGAATAGTCGTAATCCACCCGCTTGAGGCTGAGCAGCTTGCCGGTCTCTCCGGCGACGCTGAACTCGATGGTCTTGGCGTAGGGCGGCATCGACTCGTCGAAGCCGGCCTCGGTGCGTTCGCCCTGGGCGCCCTCGACGAACTGGCGGAGCTTGCGCACTTCCTCGCTGTAGAGGCGGGCGTGCAGGTCGGGCTGGGGCTTGAGGCCTTCGGGCAGGGCGAGGCTGACCTCCGCGAACGGGGTCTTCGATTCGAACTTCAGCGGCGCGGCGGCGTCGGCCGGGGTGACGGTCGCGGCGGCGCCGGCCGCGGACGGGGCGGCCTCGGGCTCGCGCTCCCGGTTGCAGGCGGCGAGGGTCGCGGCGACGGCGGCGGCGATCAGCAGCAGGCGGGCGGGTGCGGTCATGCGGGACTCCTTCACAGCGGAAGCGTAACGGCGCCGAGGATGATGGCGACAAGCAGGACGAGACCGGCGTCGCGGTTCGATTTGAACAGGGCGAGCGCCAGAGGCGGGTCGTCAAGGCGCAGGCGGCGCGTCTGGCGCAGCAGGTGCAGGGCGTAGAGCGACAGCGTCAGCCAGAACAGCGGCCCCAGCCCGGCCATCGCCCCGGCCGCGCCGGCGAGGATGGCGGCCAGCAGGTAGAACAGGCTGACCCCGGAGCGCACGCTTCCGCCCAGACGGCGGGCCGAGGACTTCACCCCGACCATGGCGTCGTCCTCGATGTCCTGCAGGGCGTAGATGGTGTCGTAGCCCAGGGTCCAGAACACGCCGCCGAGGTAGAGCAGCAGGGCGGGAAGATACGCCTGCCACGCCATGGCGAGCGCATGACCGCCCTCGGCCGGGGCCTGCCACCAGAACGGGCGGAGTTCGTCGCGCAGGTCCGGCGGCAGGATCACGGCGGCGGCCAGCGGCAGGGCGGCCGCGAACCCCATCAGCGCGCCCCAGTTGAAGGTCAGCCCCAGCCACGCCTGCGGCCACCAGGTGATCCGCTTCATGAAGGGGTAGGCGGCGACGAGGCCAAGGGAGGCGACGCCGAGGAAAATGGCGGTCCAGTTCAGGGTCAGCAGGATGAGCAGGCTGACGAGGCTGCAGCCGATCACGAAGGCCCACGCCTGCTTCACCGAGATGCGCCCCGAGGGGATCGGCCGCATCGCCGTGCGCGCCACCCGGGCGTCGACGTCCCGGTCGACGATGTCGTTGAAGGCGCAGCCGGCGGCGCGCATCAGACAGGCCCCGAGGGCGAAGCCGAGGAGCAGCCAGAGATCGTACAGGCCCGGCGTCTTGCGGTACTGCGCCAGCGCCAGGGCGACGCCTTGCCAGCCCGGCAGCAGCAGAAGCCAGATGCCGATCGGGCGGTCGAAGCGGCCCAGCTTGAGCCAAGGCTTCAGCCCCTCCGGCGCGTGCCGGTCGACCCAGTTGGCGCCGGCGTCGGGCAGGGGGGCGGAAGTCATGGCGGAGGTTGTAGCGGGCGGCGGCGCCGGTTCCAACCGCCGCGCCTAGACCCCCAGCTTCTTCAGCACCGGCCGCAGGTTCGCCTCCGCCGCGCGGAAGTCCTTCCACGGGTCCGGCTTCTTCAGCAGGGCGGCGGCGTCGTGCAGGGTGTAGGCCTTCGGGTCGAGGCCCTTCCTCACCTGTCCCCACGACAGGGGGAAGGCGATCCCGGCGCCGGGGCGGGCGCGCGGCGACCACGGCGCGACGGCGGTGGCCATGCGGCCGTTGCGCAGGTAGTCGAGGAAGATCTTTCCGCCGCGCGCCTTCTTGGCCAGGGTGGTGGTGAAGCGGTCCGGATGCGCCCGGCGCATGACCTCCGACACCTCCTTCGCGAAGGCCTTGCACTGGTCCCATTCGACCCTCGCCCTGGCGTCGGCGCGGATCGGCACGACGACGTGCAGCCCCTTGCCGCCGGTGGTCTTCACGAACGGGGTCAGTCCCAGCCCCTCCAGCTCGGCCTTGACCAGTTTAGAGGCGGCGATGACGTCGTCGAAGTCGAGGCCCTCGTCCGGGTCGAGGTCGAAGGTCACCTGCTCCGGCGTCTCCGGATCGTCCGGCTTGCAGCCCCACGGATGCAGCTCCAGCCCGCCCGACTGGCCGATGGCCACGAGCCCGCCGACATCGGTGACGCCGACGTAGGGTTTCCGCTCCCGGACGTCGATCAGCTTCAGGCGCGGGTTGGAGCCGGGCATGGCGTGGCGCTGGAAGAATTTCTCGCCGGTGATGCCTTCGGGCGCGCGGATGATCGACACCGGCCGGTCGGCGACGTGCGGCAGGATGTGCTCCGCCGCCGTCTCGTAGTAGCGCACCAGCTCCGCCTTGGTGATCGCCGGCTTTCCGTCGGCGGCCGGCCACAGCACCTTGTCGGGATTGGAGATGGTCACCCCGGAGACGACCAGCCTGCCCTTGCGCGGTTTCTCGCCCGGGACGGTCAGGCCGGGCAGGTCGGCGGGGTCGCCCTTTTCCTTCGAGACCCTCGCCGGCGCCTGCGGCCGGTCGGTGACCTCGGCAGCGGGCTTGTCGTCGCGCAGGCCCTTGAAGGCCGCCTGGCGGATCGAGCCTGTGTCGGTGTAGCCGCCGTGCTCGATCTCGGCGACGAGGACGGGTCTGGTCCAGTGGGTGGTCTGGCCGGCGGTGCGGGTCTTCTTCGGCGCGCCTTTGCCGACGAAGGGACTGCGGTCGGTCTCGGCCGCCTTCAGCGCGGGCAGCAGGGTCTTCAGCAGGGTCTGGTTGTAGCCGGTGCCGACCCGCCCGAGGTGGCGCAGGCCCTCCTTGTCGCGCACCCCGACGATCAGCGAGCGGAAGCGGCTGCCGCCCTCGGAGGTCCAGCCGCCGATCACCACCTCGTCGCGCCCCCGGCACTTGGACTTCAGCCAGGTGGTCGAGCGGCCGTCGGTGTAGGTCGCGTCCAGCTTCTTGGAGATCACCCCCTCGAGATCCATCCGGCAGGCGCTCTCGAGAATGGCCTGGCCGGTGGTGGCGAAGTGGTCGACGTAGCGGATGCGCCCGCGCACGGCCTTGGGGATGCGGTCGATGTAGGCCTGCAGCCGGGCCTTGCGGTGGGAGAGGGGCAGCTTGCGCAGATCCTCCGGGCCCTCGAACAGCAGGTCGAAGGCGAAATAGACCAGGTCGCCGGTCTTGCCGTCCGAGATCGCCGCCTGAAGGGCCGAGAAGTCCGGCATGTGGTTCTCGGCCAGGGCGCACAGCTCGCCGTCGATCACGGCCTCCGGCCACTGCGCCGCGTCGGCCGCCAGCTCGGGGAACTTGCCGGACCAGTCCAGCCCCTTGCGGGTGCGGATGGTGGCGCGCCCGCCGCCGGTCGCCACCTGCAGGCGGTAGCCGTCGAACTTGATCTCATGGGCCCAGCCGCTCCCCTGCGGGGGGTAGTCGGCGATCTTGCACAGCTGGATGGGGACAAAGGCGTGCGGCTTCGCCGCCTTCTCTGTCACCGCCGCCCGCGCCTTCGGCTTCGAGGGGGCCTTGCGGTCGGTCTTCTTCGAAGAGCCCCAGGTCTTCTTTCCCTCCGCGATCTCGGCCAGCGAGCGGCCGGTGGTCACCGAAGCGTCGATCTCCATGTTGGCGTCGCCCTCGCCCGGCACGGCGAACTCGTCCTTCTCCTTGATCAGCAGCCAATTGTTGCGTTTGGACGGCTTGCCGCGGTCGCCCTTCAGCCGGATCAGCGCCCACTTGCCCGACAGCCGCTCGCCGTGGAGGACCATCTTGACGGCGCCGCGGGCGAAGGCGGCCTCGAGGTCATCTTCCTGCGGCTCCCACTCGCCCGTGTCCCACATCTGCACCGTGCCGGCGCCGTAGTTGCCGGCCGGGATGGTCCCCTCGAAGGAGCCGTAGTCCAGGGGGTGGTCCTCGACCTCCACCGCCAGCCGCTTCACCGCGGGGTCGCGCGACGGAGCCCGTGTCACCGCCCACGACTTGAGCACCCCGTCCAGCTCGATGCGGAAGTCGTAGTGCAGCCGCGTCGCCGCGTGGCGCTGGATCAGATAGCGCAAGCCGGCCTTGCGGGCCCGGCCCTTCCTCCCGGCGGGCTCCGGCGTGGCGGCGAAGTTCCGCTTCTTCTTGTAGGTCTCGAGTTCGCCCTTGGCCGCCATGGGCAGTCCAACGCCCAAGCTCCGCCGTCGTTGCTAGGGGTGAATGGTCTCGCCGTGCTGGGTGTAGTCGAGACCCTCGATCTCCTCCTCCCGCGTCACCCGCAGCCCGGTGGTGAAACGGCAGATCATCAGGATCAGGAAGGTCCCGATGGCGGACCAGGCCATGACGGCGACCAGGCCGATCACCTGCTTCAGGACGTCGGCGCCGGCGGCGGCCGGGTTGACCGCCTCGCTGGCCAGGGCGCCGGTCAGGATGGCGCCCACGATGCCGCCGACGCCGTGCACGCCGAAGGCGTCGAGGCTGTCGTCGTACCCGAGCGAGCGCTTCAGCCAGGTCACGCCGGCGTAGCAGGCGGGGCCGCAGAGCAGGCCGATGAGGCAGGCGGCCTTCGGGTCCACCAGGCCCGCCGCCGGGGTGACGCCGACCAGACCGGCGACGAGGCCGGAGAGCAGGCCAAGCAGGGTCGGGCGGCGACGGACGATCCATTCGACCGCCAGCCAGCCGAGGGCGCCCGCGGCCGCCGCGAGCAGGGTGTTGAAGGCCGCCAGCGCGGCGATCCCGTCGGCGGCCCACGCCGAGCCGGCGTTGAAGCCCAGCCAGCCGACCAGCAGCAGGCCAGTCCCGATGGCGGTGAGTGCGAGATTGTGTGGAGCCATGTTGTCTCGGCCGAAGCCGTGGCGCGGACCCAGTACGAGACAGGCGACAAGACCGGCCACCCCGGCGTTGACGTGGACCACCGCGCCGCCGGCGAAGTCCAGCACGCCCAGCGATCCCATCCAGCCTCCACCCCAGACCTGGTGGCAGATCGGCGCGTAGACCAGCAGGTGCCACAGACCGAAGAACAGCAGCGACGCCGGGAATTTGATCCGCTCGGCGAAGGCGCCGGCGATCAGCGCCGGGGTGATTATGGCGAAGGTCAGCTGGTATGCGATCCACAGGAACTCGGGCAGTCCCGGCGCGAGCGCGTGGGCGGTGGCCGGCGTGACGCCGTTCAGCAGCAGGGCGTCGAAGCCGCCGATCAGACCGTTCGTCGCCGGGGGCCCGGCCCCGAACGACAGGCTGTATCCCGCGACAAACCAGAGCACCGTCACGAGGGCGAGCGCCGCCGTCGAGTGGGCGATGGTGGCGATCAAGTTCTTGCGCCGCACCATGCCGCCGTAGAACAGCGCCAGACCCGGCAGCGTCATCAGCAGCACGAGAGCGGTCGAGGTCAGGATCCAGGCCGTCGATGCGGGGTCGAGGTCCAGCGCCGCCTGGTGCGCCAGGCGCGGCGCGGCCATGGTGGGCGTTGCGGCGCCGGCAACTGTGAGGACGGCGAGCAGAAGGACGGTCCGACGCATGGGCGCTCCGCATCCGGATGGAATCGGTCCGAAGCCCCGCGCCCGTCCCGCGGAACCGGATAGGAGCTCATTGCGCCGCAACAGGCAATGATTTTTCTTGTGCGCCGCACCATCGGACGTCCGATTCCCGGCGCACCTGCGCGGGGCGCGGGTTGGTGCATGATTCCGCCCCTCGCCCTTGGGCGCGAACTGAAAACCGCTCGAATAGTGCAGGGCATGGCCGACAACGGGGAGACCAACGCCGCCATCGCCGGCGAACTGCAGAACATGGTCGTCTGGGGTGTGTCGCCGGACTACTACGACCTATGCGACCCGGGTGAGCAGCATGGACGGGGCGCGGGCGACCGAGGCGGCGCGGCAGATTGTCGGCGACGGACCGACCACCTGGGTGGTGGTAGGCGACCGGGCTTCGATCGAGCCGAAGATCCGGGCGCTTGGCATCGGCGACGTGCAGGTGGTCGACATCCACGGACGGCCGGTCCCGTAGGCCACCGTCAGGAATGCAGGCGGGGGCGGGTTCGGGGACGGGCCCGCCCCTCCGCCATTCAGGCCCCGTAGAACTCCCGGTACCAGTCCACGAACCGGCCGACGCCGACGTCGATCGGGGTCTTCGGATCGTAGCCGAGGGCGGCGCGGGTTTCGGAGATATCGGCTTCCGTGCGGGTCATTTCGCCCTCCTGGGTCGGCAGGACGTTGAGGATGGCCTTCATGCCCAGCGCCTGTTCCAGCACCTCGATGTAGCGCGACAGCTTCTCGCGCCGGCCGGCGCCGAGGTTGAGCAGTCGCCACGGCGCGACGCCGCTGGTCGCCTGGCCGGGCACGTCGGCGCGCCACGCCGGATCGGCGGTAGGGATGTCGTCGAGGGCGGCGACCACGCCGTCGACGATGTCGTCGACATAGGTGAAGTCGCGCTCCATGGCGCCCTCGCCGTAGACGTCGATCGGCCGCTCCTCGAGGATGGCGCGGGTGAACTTGAACAGGGCCATGTCCGGGCGTCCCCATGGCCCGTAGACGGTGAAGAAGCGCAGGCCCGTGGATGGGATGCCGAAGATGTAGGCGTAGGAGTGCGCCATCGCCTCGTTGGCGATCTTGGTCGCGGCGTAGACGTTCAGGGGATGGGCGACCCCCTGCTGCACCGAGAACGGCAGGGCCGAGGAGGCGCCGTAGACGGAACTGGTCGAGGCGAACACCAGATGCTCCGCCTGCACGGCGCGGGCGCCTTCCAGCACCGTCAGGAAGCCGACGACGTTGGAGTCGACGTAGCTCTCCGGGTTCTCGACGGAATAGCGGATGCCCGCCTGCGCCCCGAGATGGACGATGCGGCGCGGGGCGTGTTCGGCGAACAGGGCCCGCATGCCCTCGCGGTCGGCGAGGTCCAGCGTGTGATGGACATAGCCGGGCAGCGCCTGAAGCTGCGCGAGCCGCGCCTGTTTCAGCGCCGGGTCGTAATAGGCGTTGAGATTGTCGACGCCCACCACGGTCTCGCCGCGCGCCAGCAGGCGGCGGGCGGTGTGATAGCCGACAAAGCCGGCCGAGCCGGTGACGAGGACGGGACCCTGGGTCATCCGCCCTCGTTAGCCGCCGTCGCGCCCGCGCGCTAGCGGGCGTAGCGCTGCTCGACCGGGGCGTAGCGGTCCCAGACGGCGCGGTCGGCGAGCGAGCGGAGCAGCTTGATGTACTCCGCATGGGTCCACGCCAGCGGCGTGGCGGAGTTGGTGCCTTGCCCCGGCTGGTAGTCATGGGCCGTGGGGTGGCCGACGCCGTCCCAGGCCTGTTCGGGCAGCAGCAGGCCGCCGTTGGCGAAGGATTCCATGCCGCGCACGTAGGTCTGGCGGATGCCGTTCATCTGGGCCTCGGTCCAGCCGCGATCGGCGGAGGGGTTCTGCAGGGCGGCCGCCAGCTCATAGTGGCCGCGCTCGCCGGTGAAGAAGGGCCACAGGCGGCCGCGCTGACCCGGGTGCATCTCTCCGCCGACGCCGTAGTTCCCGCCGGTGTCGGTCTGCTCGCCGTAGCCGTCGTTGCCGTAGCGGCGGAAGGCGGGGACGCCGTTGACGTCGTAGCGGACGCGGAAGCGGTCCTCGCGGGTCTGGTCGTCGTATTCCGGCAGGGTGGCGAGGATGGAGGGGGCGTCAGGGGCGCGGACGCCGTAGCGGACCAGTTCGAGGAAGCCGCCGTCGACGATGCGGTCCTCGGCGTGGGCGGGCTGGCCGTTGTTCTCGCCGATGGGGGCGTGGTCGTTCGGGTCCTCGTTGCGGGTGATGCGGACGAAGTAGTCACCGTCGCCCCACGGTCCCGAGGTGGTGAACATCCGCGCCTCGACCTTCGACTCATAGTCGTCGGCGGCGGTCTGATACTTCTGCGCCGACGTTTCATCACCGGCCGCGCGGGCGATGTCGGCGGCGACGGTCAGGCCGGCGATGACGGCGGCGGTGGTCGAGGGAGAGTGGCCCTCCTGCTCCTCCCAGCGCTCCTGCTGGGTCCACGGCGGGGTCACGGTGCGGTCGTTCCACAGCAGGCCGACCGTGCCGCCGTCGACGAGGAAGTCGGCGGCGGGCTTGATCATCTGGCCGTACATGGTCCGCATCTCGGCGTCGGAGACGAGGCCGGCCTTCCACAGCTTCCAGCCCAGCATGATCGGCATGGCGGTCTGGTCCAGCTGGACCCCGACCCATTCGATCGTGCCGTCCACCCACGTCTTCTGCAGGAACCAGCCAGTGGCGCCGCTGTTGCCCGGCGTGTCGGCGCGAACCTGCACCTGCGGCAGGTAGCGGAAGGCGGCCAGCGGGGTCTCCGTGTCGCCGAGCGCCAGCAGGGCCATGGCCACCTGGTAGAAGTCGCGCGGCCACACGGCCTTGTAGCCGGTCGAGGGGTTGGTCGCGTCGACGGTGTCGCCCCACGGATTGCTGAGCGAGGCGATCAGGGCGCCGGCGTGGGTGCGGTCCTCCTGCACCTTCAGCATCAGGGCCGAGGCCCAGGCGAGCTTGCCGCCGTCGGTGGCCTGTTCGGCGAGGCGCGGGAGCTCGTCGAGGGAGGCGATGTAGTCCTCCCAGCCGACATGCTCGCCCTCGCCGTTGAAGCGGGCGAGGATTTCGTCGAGGCCAGTGGCGAGGCTGCTGTCAGCGGCCGCCACCGCGGCGACGCGGTTGTCGCCGAAGCCGATCACAAAGTCGCGGCTCAGCGACTGGCCCGCGCGGATGGTCGGCAGGGCGCCGGTCAGCATGATGTTGCCGGGGGCGTCGCCGGTCGTGCGGTAGAGGGCGTCGAGATCACCGTCGGCGAGGTCGGCCAGGCTGTCCGATGCGCCAACGAAGCCGGCGCTGGCGGCCGCGAAGGGCTGGCTGGCGCGCAGGGCCATGTGGACCTCGCCCTCTGAGGCGAAGAGTCCGCTCGTCATCGCCTCGCCCTGGTCGCCAACCCCGGTGTTGGCCATGTGCGGCTCAAGCAGAAGGTAGGGCGTGATGTCTCCACGCAGCGCGCGGAGCGTTGTGCGGACCACCAGCGCCTGCCGGTCGGGATTCGTGAAGATACGCTTCTCGATCTCGTAGCGGCCCTGCTTGTCCGTGGTGATCACCCGGTAGGCCGGCGACAGCGGACGGCCCTGCGCGTCCACGTGCAGATATTCCGTGCGGCTCGCAGTGTCGGTCCCCTCGACCGACAGGCCGTCTTCGGTGACGACGGCGAAGCGCAGCTGCTTGATCTGGGCCTCGTGGATCAGGCCGTACATGGTCTCGGTCAGGACGCCGTCGGCGATCGAGAACCAGACCTTCGACACCTCGCCGGTCGGGCCGCCGTCGCGATACTGGCCGTCGACATAGGCTTCGTAGGACGCGCCGGCGCCGGTCTTGGCGGCGTTGACCCAGGTCGGCGTCACGCCGGGCGCGCCCGGGGCGACGGCGATGGTCTCCGGCGCCTCGATGACGGAAGCGGGCGGGGCGGTCACGCAGCCCCCGAGGGCGACGAGGGCGGTTCCGGCGAGGAGGATCGGGATCAGGCGCATGGCGGGGCTCGTCAGGCTGAAGGCGGAAGCAGGAAGGTCAGGGGGACGTCGAGGCGCTGGTTCCAGCTGGCCTCATTGTGGGCGGCGCCGGGGAAGACCAGCGAGCGGAAGCGCTCGGGGCCCCAGCCGGCGGCGCGGACGGTCTGGTCGATGCGCGACTGGAACTCGGCGTAGAAGGCGTCGAGCGTCTCGTCGCCGCGATCGAAATAGAGGCGGTGGGCGCCGGGCGGCGGCAGGCCGTCGCGGACCACCCCGGTCCAGGCCGCGACCAGCCGCTCGCGCCACAGGCCGAGCGCGGCGGGGTCGTCGAGGCCCTCGATCTTCAGCGGCCAGTGGGTGGAGACGCAAGCCGCGGCGCCGAAGACGTCGGGGCGCTTCATCAGGGCGTGGAGCGAGATCAGCCCGCCCATGCTGGAGCCCATGATGGCGGTGTCGTCGCGGCCGGGGCGGGTGCGGAAGGTTCGGTCGACGAAGGGCTTCAACTCCTCGACGAGGAAGGCGAGGTAGCCGTCGGACAGCGGCGCGCCGCCGTAGATGCCGAGGATGTCGGTCCGCATGTCGTCGGGCAGGACGGCGATCAGGTCGGACGGCAGGTACTCGCGTAGCCGCAGCGGCGTGTTGCCGACGCCGACCACAATCGGCGTCCGGATCTGGCCGGCGGCGGCGAGGCGGGCGAGGTGCTCGTCGACGCCCCACTCGGAGCCGTAGGGCGCGCGACTGGCGTCGAACAGGTTCTGGCCGTCGTGCATGTAGAGGACGGGCCAGGCGGCGTCCGAGGCGTCGTAGCCGGGCGGCAGCCAGACCGTGACGTCGCGCGGCCGGACGTGGGCCGAGGGGAAGGCGGGGTGCTCGACCAGCCGGCCCTGCACCGGAGCGTCGGCGCGGGCGGCGGTCGTCAGCGGGAGGGCGGCGAGGCCCGCCAGAACGGAGCGGCGGTCCGGGGTCACGCCCCCTCCTTCGGCACCAGCAGGCTGGCGCCGGCGGCGATAAGGAAGCTGACGGCGCCGAGGACGAGGGCGAAGATCGGCTGGCCGCCGAACAGGCCGTTCAGCACCGCGCCGAGCAGGGTGGCGGCCACCAGCTGGGGCACGACGATGAAGATGTTGAAGACCCCCATGTAGAGGCCCATCTTCCGCCCCGGCACGGCGTTGGCGAGGATGGCGTAGGGCATCGACACGATGCTGGCCCAGGCGAAGCCGACGCCGATCATCGGCAGCCACAGCCACTGCGGATCGCGGATCAGGAAGACGCCGAGGAAGCCGGCGGCGCCGAGGGTCAGGTTGACGGCGTGGGCGCCCCGCAGGCCGGTGCGGTGGGCGATCACCGGGATCAGGAAGGCGGCGACGGCGGCCACGCCGTTGTAGACCCCCATCAGCACCCCGACCCAGTTGGCCCCCTCGCCGTAGCCGGCCGAGGTCGGGTCGGGCGAGGCGTAGTGCACCGCCGTGACCGCTGGGGTCAGGTAAATCCACATGGCGAACAGGGCGAACCAGCTGAAGAACTGGACCACGGCCAGGCCCTGCATGGTCTTCGGCATGGCGAAGACGTCGCCCATGATCTCGGTGAGGGCGTTGGACCGCCCCGCGGCGGCCAGCGCGCCGGCGGCCATCTGCAGCAGGCCGAAGGCGAGGACAAAGCCGGCGAGGAGGTAGAGCTCTTTCTGCAGGCCCAGCAGGCCGACGAGGCCGATGCCGATCACGCCCGCGAGGGCCCAGAGCAGGCCGCCTGTGTACCATGTGGTCTGCGACCGCGCGGCGGACGGGACGTGCCCGACGTCGCGCGCCGCCTCGAAGGCTTCGAGCTGCTCGGGGCTGTACTCGCGGGTGGTGAAGACGGTCCAGAGGACGGCGGCGAGCAGGGCGGCCGCGCCGACGTAGAAGGAGATGCGCACCGCCATCGGCACCACGCCCTCGGGGGCGGTCGAGGCGACGTCGAACCAGTTGGTCAGCATCCACGGCAGGCAGGAGGCGAACACCGCCCCGGCCCCGATGAAGAAGCTCTGCATCGCATAGCCGGTGGTGCGCTGCTCTTCCGGCAGGTTGTCGCCGACGAAGGCCCGGAACGGCTCCATGGTGATGTTGATCGAGGCGTCCATGATCCAGAGCATGGACGCCGCCATCCAGAGCCAGGGCGAATGCGGCATGACCACCAGCGCCAGGGTCGTCAGGATCGCCCCGACCAGGAAGTAGGGCCGCCGCCGGCCCAGCGGGCCCCAGGTGCGGTCGCTGAAATGGCCGACCAGCGGCTGGACCAGCAGGCCGGTCAGGGGCGCGGCGATCCACAGGATGGCGAGGTTGTCGACCTCGGCGCCCAGGGTCTGGAAGATGCGGCTGACGTTGGCGTTCTGCAGGCCGAAGCCGATCTGGATGCCGAAGAAGCCGACGCACATGTTCCAGATCGCCCAGCCGCTGAGGCGGGGGCGGGCGGCGGCGGCCGTGCCGGGAGCCAGGCCTTCGGGCGTCGTGGTGGTCATGGGCGTCGGCCTCCCCGCCGATCGTCAGGTCAACGGCGGGCGCGGCCCAGCGGCACGAAGCGGATGGCCTGTCCGCCGCCGGGGGCGAGGCGCAGGGTCAGCACGTCGGTCGAGGCGACCTCCCGCGTCGAGATGTCGATGGCCTCGCGGTTGTCGGTGTAGTTCGCGCCGGGGGCGTCGGCGTAGATCTCGGCGCGGTAGCGGCGGCCGGGATCGAGGAAGCCCAGCGGCGCCGTCAGCACGCGCGGCCGCTCGTCGGTGATGGAGCCGAGGAACCATTCGTCCGAGTTGCGGTCCTTGCGGGCGATGGTGACGAAGTCGCCGACCTCGCCGTTCAGCACCCGGGTGTCCTCCCAGTCGACGGCGACGTCCTTGATGAACTGGAAAGGGGCCGGGTTCTTCTCGTAGTTCTCGAGCAGGTCGGCGGCCATCTGGATCGGGCTGTAGATCACCACATAGAGGGCCAGTTGCTTGGCCCAGGTGGTGGCCACGCCCTCGGGGACGCGGGTCTCCATGCCGAAGATGCCGGGGGTGTAGTCCATCGGCCCGGCCAGCAGGCGGGTGAAGACGAGGTTCGGCTCGTGCTCCGCCGGATTGGCCGGCTGGCCCCAGGCGGCGTATTCCATGCCGCGGGCGCCCTCGCGGCTGATGGTGTTGGGATACGTCCGGCGCAGGCCGGTGTCCTTGATCGGCTCGTGGGCGTTGACGGCGACCTCGTACTTCGCCGCCGTCTCGACGACGTGGAGGTGGTGGCGGGCCATGTGCTGGCCCTCGTGCCAGGCCAGGGCCGAGCCGCCGTGCCCATCGGCCACGCGGGCCCCGCCGGCGTCGGCGACATAGCCGGTCTTCACCGTGTGCCAGCCGAAGCGCTGCATCTGGGCGAATGCGGCGTCCAGCTGCTGCTCGTAGAAGAAGGCGTTCCCGCCGGTCTCGTGGTGGCCGACGATCTCGACGCCCTTCTGGCGGGCGTAGGCGGCGACCCGTTCGATGTCGAAGTCGGGGTAGGGCTGGGTGAAGCTGTAGTTCCAGCCGGTGCCGAACCACTCGCCGTCCCAGCCGACGTTCCAGCCCTCGACCAGCACGCCGCCGAAGCCGTGCTCGGCCGCGAAGTCGATGTGGCGCAGGGTGTATTCGGTGGTCGCGCCGTGCTTCGGACCCGAGTTCCAGCTGCGGGTGTCGAGGTGCATGTCCCACCAGATGCCGATGTATTTCATCGGCTTGAACCAGCTGACGTCGCCCAGCTTGTTGGGCTCGTTGAGGTTCAGGATCAGGCTGGATTCGACCAGCCCGCCGGCCTGGTCGGCGACCTGCAGGGTGCGCCACGGGGTGTGGAAGGGCGCCTCGCGCACCACCGCCGCGCTGGTCAGGCCGGGCGTCAGCATGGCGCGGAACTTGCCGCCCTCGACCCGGCGCAGGTTCATGCCGGAGTAGTCGACCAGCGCCGCCTCGTGGATCGACAGGTGGGTCCCGTCCTCGAGCCGCATGGTCAGCGGCGTCTGGCTGACGCCGACGGAGTCGATGTCGGTCCTGTTGTAGAGATATTCGGCGCGATTGTACTCGAAGGCCGGCAGCCACCAGGCCGTGCCCGCATCGGCGACGGCGAACTCGGTCAGCTCGGCGCCGATGTTGACGGTCTTGAGGTTCTCCTGCTCCGGGAACTCGTAGCGGAAGCCGAGGCCGTCGTCGTAGAGGCGGAACACCACGTCCATGCGCCGCATGTCGCCCCAGCGTTCCTGCAGCTGGATGCGCAGCTCGTTGTAGCGGTTGCGAATGAAGCGCCGCTCGCCCCACGGCTGCTCCCAGGTGTCGTCATGGCTGGTGACGGTCTGGTCGAGGATGCCGAAGGCGCGCTCCAGCTTGCGGGCGTCGGTCAGGAGGAAGCCCAGACGCGAGGGGGCGATGATCCGCCGTCCGAGCCGGCTGACCGAATACGAGACGAAGCCGTCGTTGTTGGCCTCGACCTCGACGGAGATCACGCCCTCGGGGGACGCGGCGCGAGCGAGGCCCGGCTGCGGGCCGCCGGCCGGGACGGCGTCCTGGGCCGAGGCGGCGACGGGAACGGCCGCGACCGCGGCGCTGGTGGTGATCAGGGAACGGCGGTTGATCATCGGGGGACGCTCCGGGGACAGGGACTTGCCAAGCGCGGCCGCAGCGGCGCAGAACAAGCAAGGTTTGCAGCAAAATTTGCAGCCATGCCATTCGCGAGAAACCAAACGTGAGCCGCCGCAACACCCGTCTCGAGGACCTGGCCCGGCTGGCGGGCGTGTCGATCTCGACGGCCTCGCGCGCGCTCAACGACAGCCCGGCGGTCAACGCCCGCACCAAGCAGCTGATCTGGAAGCTGGCGCGCGAGCACGACTATCCGTTCCGGCGTTACATGCCCTCCGGGCCGGTCGGGGCGGAGGGGGTGATCGCCCTGGTTACGCCGCGACCCCAGGGACGGGAAGGCCGGCTCAGCGATCCGTTCTTTCTCGAACTGCTGGCCGGCGTCGGCGAGGCGGCGCGCGAGCGCGGCTGCGACGTGATCCTGAGCCATTTCTCGCCGACCAGCTACGAGGATCTGGTCGCGGCGATGAACACCCGCGCCGACGGGGTGATCTTCCTCGGCCAGTCGTTCCTGCACCAGAGCCTGAACCGGCTGGCCGAGACCGACGGCCGCTTCGTGGTCTGGGGCGCGCAGATGCCCGACCAGCTGTACTGCTCCGTCGGGTCGGACAACCTCGCCGGCGGCCGGCGGGCCACCCGGCATCTGGCCCGGCTGGGCCGCAAGCGCATCGTCTTCCTCGGCGATCTCGACCCGCCCGAGGCCATGCAGCGCCACCGCGGCTACCTCGAGGCGCTGGAGCAGACCGGGCTGGGCGTCGATCCGGAGCTGATCATCGAGGCCCATTTCGAGGTCGAGTCGGCCGAGGCGTCGGTCGACGGGCTGATCCGCCGCGGCGTGCCTTTCGACGGCATCGTCTGCGCCTCGGACCAGATCGCCCTCGGCGCCGTGCGCGCCCTGCTGCACGCCGGGCTGCGCGTGCCGGAGGACGTGTCGGTGATCGGCTTCGACAACGTCCCGTTCAGCCGCTACGCCCGACCGGCCCTGACCACCATCGCCCAGGACACCATGAAGGCCGGGCGGCTGCTGGTCTCCAAGCTGATCGACAACCCCGGCGACTCCGTCGGCCGGTCGGAACGGATCCCGACCGACCTGATCGTGCGCGAGAGCTGCGGGGGGTAGGTTCATCCCTCCACCAGCACCAGTCCGGCCATCGGCGGCAGGGCGCCGGCGGAGCCGGACGGCAGGTTGACGCTCTCGACCAGCCGCCAGCCGGACGGCGGGACCCAGTCGACAGGCTCCCGCCCGAGGTTGAACACGCAGATGAGGCGCTCGCCGCCCGACTGGCGTTCGAAGCAGATCGCCCCCTCCGGCGCGTCCAGCAGGCGCATGTCGCCGCGCGCCAGCGCGGGATGCGCCTTGCGCAGGGCGATCAGGCGGCGCGTGGCGTGCAGCATGGACGACGGGTCGGCCTCCTGGCGATCCACCGCCAGGGCGAGGTGGCGCGGATCCAGCGGCAGCCAGGGCTCGCCCGCGGAGAAGCCGGCCTGGGGCGCCTCGGCCTTCCATGGCATCGGCGTGCGCGCGCCGTCGCGGCCCAGGGTCTGCGGCCAGTTGGCGATGGCCTCCGGGTCCTGCAGCCGCTCGAACGGCACCTCGGCCTGCGGCAGACCCAACTCCTCGCCGTAATAGACGAAGACGTTGCCGCGCAGGCACATCAGCAGCAGCATGGCCATCTCGGCGAAGGCGCGCGGATCGCGGTCGCGGGCCCAGCGGGAGATGGCGCGGGGCGCGTCGTGGTTGGAGAAGGTCCATGACGGCCAGCCCTGGCCGTCGCGTCCATGCCAGGCCTCCGCCCCCTGCCGCACCAGCTGGCATTCCAGCGTCGGCGCATAGAGGTAGAGGAAGCCGTAGGCGCTGTTCAGATGGTCGTCGCCGGCGGTGAAGGCCTGCATCTCGCGCTCGGCGTGGTCGCCGCCGACCTCGGCCACGGAGAAGCGGCCGCCGTAGCTGTCGGTCAGGGCCCGGATGCGCTTGAGGAAGTCGGCGATGGCCGGATGCGACTGGTTGTGGACCTTGTCCTGGAAGTCGAACGGGCGGGTCCGCTTGCCGCCGGGGGGCAGGGGCGGATTGTCCCGGAACTGCGGGTCGTGCATGGCGAAGTTGATGGCGTCGAAGCGGAAGCCGTCGACCCCGCGGTCGAGCCAGAAGCGGGCCGCCTCCAGCAGGGCGTCCTGCACCGCCGGATTGTGCACGTTCAGCTGCGGCTGCTCGGGCAGGAAGTTGTGCATGTAGTACTGGCCGCGCCGGGCGTCCCAGGTCCAGGCCGGGCCGCCGAACACCGACTGCCAGTTGGTCGGGGGCGAGCCGTCGGCCCTGGCGTCGGCCCACACGTACCAGTCGGCCTTCGGGCCGGTGCGGGACTGGCGGCTCTCGCGGAACCAGGCGTGGTGGTCGGAGGTGTGGGCGAACACCAGGTCTGTGACGACCTTCAGGCCGAGCCGGTGGGCCTTCTCCACCAGGGCGTCGAAGTCGGCCAGGGTCCCGAAGATCGGATCGACGTCGCAGTAGTCCGCCACGTCGTAGCCGAAATCCCGCATCGGCGAGGTGTAGAACGGGCTCAGCCAGACGGCGTCGACCCCCAGCGAGGCGATGTGCTCGAGGTGGTCGGCGATGCCCTTCAGGTCGCCGATGCCGTCGCCGTTCGAGTCGGCGAAGCTGCGCGGATAGACCTGATAGATGACCGCGCCGCGCCACCATTCGGCGGCGTCGGTCCGGGCGGCGGGGTGTTCGAGAATCTGGGCGGTCACTCGGAGCCTTCGGAAACGCAGACGAGGTAGCCCAGGGCGGGCACGGAGACGGAAAGGGCGCCCGGCGCGGCGGCGCGGGCCGGACACTGGCCCAGCGTGGCCCGCCAGGCGAGAGAAGTCGTCTCGACCGGCACGTTGACGTCGCGCGCCTCGGTCGAGGTGTTGAATACGACCAGGGTCTCGCCGGACCCGTCGAGGCGGGACAGGGCGAGGACGCCCGGCTCCTGGTCGGCGACGCGGACCTTGACGGCGCCGCGGCGCAGGCGGGCGTCGGCCGCGCGGACCCGGGCCATCTCCGCGAGGCGACGGTACATATCGGCGTCGGTGTCGAACGGTCCGGCCGCCGCGCCGATGCGGCGATCGTCGGCGTAGGAGGCGACGCGGGTCTCGAACATGTCCTGCCGCGCCCGGCGGTCGTCGCCGTCGCCGGTGAAACCCTGTTCGTCGCCATAGTAGATCACCGGCACGCCGCGGCCGAGCAGGACCAGGGCGTGGGCCAGGGTCGCCCGGTCCAGCAGCTCCGCGTCGGAGATGTCCGGCATGGCGTGCAGGATCAGGTGGCCGATGCGGCCCATGTCATGGTTGCCGGTGAAGGTCGGCAGCCGACGGGCGGTCGCGACGCCGCCGGCGTAGACGGCGTCCTCCATCAGCAGATAGCCCATGGCGTCGGGGTGCCTGACGCCGGTGACCATGTCCTGCACGGTGCGCTGGTAGGCGAAGTCCAGCACGGCCGGCAGGCCGTCAACGATGGTGTGCATGGCCGCCGTGCCGGACTGGAAGTCGTAGGTCTCGCCGAAGATGTGGAAGTTGGGAACGCCGCGCGCCCGCGCCTTCTCCATGATCGCCGGCACGAAAGCCTGCCAGAATTCGGGGTTCACGTGGCGGGCCGTGTCGATGCGGAAACCGTCGATCCCGTAGTCGTCGATCCACGCGCCGTAGACGTCGATGAAGCCCTCGATCACGCGCGGATGCTCGGTGAACAGGTCGTCCAGCCCGGCGAAGTCGCCGTCCAGCCGCGCCTCGCTGTACCAGGCGCTGTTGCCGCGGTTGTGGTAGTATTCGACCTCGTTGAGCCAGGCCGGGACCTTCACCGCCTCCTCGCCCGCCGGGACGTAGGGCGTCCAGGCGTAGTCCGGGCGCGCCAGGGTCGAGAAGTCGCTGCCCGGCTCGCCGCTGAAGCCGGGATTGATCGCCTCGCCGTCGAGGCCGCCGCGGCGCTGGTAGGGATAGTCGCCCTTCCAGCGATAGCCGCAGTCGTTGGCCGGGCACTCGCGGTAACGGATGACGTCGGCGGTGTGGTTGATGACGATGTCGAGGTAGACCTTGATGCCGCGCGCGTGCGCCGCCTCGACCAGCGTCCTGAACTCCTCATTGGTCCCGAAGTGCGGATCGATGCGGGTGAAGTCGGTGATCCAGTAGCCGTGATAGGCCGCGCTCTCGTGCCCGGGCGGGCCCTGCACGGGCTTGTTGACGAAGGGCGGCGCGATCCACAGGGCGGTGACGCCCAGTCCCTGAAGGTAGTCGAGGCGCTCCGTCAGGCCCCGCAGGTCGCCGCCGTGGTAGAAGCCCGGGTCGGCCGGGTCATAGCCGGTGGCCAGCCGATCGCCGGCGAGGCCGCCGCGATCATTGGACGGGTCGCCGTTGGCGAAGCGATCGGGCAGCAGGAAGTAGATCACCTCGTCCTCGGGAGGCCGTTCCCGGAAACCGCCGGCGGACTGGGCCGCGGCCGGCGCGGCGAAGGCGGCCAGGGCGGCCGTCAGCAGGAGCGCGCGCGAAAGGCGGGCCGGGGTTGACCGTCCGGGCATGAGGGCGTCCTCCAAAGCGTCCGCCGGCGACATGGGCCGATGGATCAGTTTGCAAGAGTTTGCAGCCGCTGGCGCTGGTGTCAATCCGCCGAAGTTCAGCCTGAAAGTGCGCTTGCCTCGGCAGAAATGCCGTTATGCGGCGCAGCAAGGATTAAAAGATCGTCACATTTGGGACACGCTCAAGGCGGACCGCGCGCCGGCCGCTTGCACCCCTGCGATAAGTTTGCATAACTTTGCGATGACGCTGGACGCTTCCATAGAAATGCGCCGGCCCCAGGGAGGTAAGACATGAGAACCCACGTGACCCGGCGCGCGCGCCTTCTTGGCGGAGCGGCTCTCGGCGCGGTCGGCCTGCTGGCCTTCGCCGGCGCAGCCCACGCCCAGTCCCCGAGCGAGGCTCAGGATCCGCAGGAGGAAGCCACCGAGATCGGCGAGATCATCGTCACCGGCATCCGCGGTTCGATCGAGGCGTCAATCTCGGCGAAGGCGAACAACACCTCGATCGTCGAGGTCATCTCGGCTGAGGACATAGGCAAGCTCCCCGACGTCTCGATCGCTGAATCGCTCGCTCGCCTGCCGGGCGTGACCTCCCAGCGCCTCGACGGACGCAGCCAGCTGATCTCGATCCGCGGCCTTGGACCGGATTTCACCACGGCGCTCCTGAACGGCCGCGAGCTGGTCACGACCGGCGACAACCGCGGCGTCGAGTTCGACCAGTTCCCCTCCGAGCTGCTCGGCAGCGTCGTGGTCTACAAGACCCCCGACGCCCAGCTGGTCGGCCAGGGACTGGCTGGCACGGTCGACCTGCGCACCATCCGCCCGCTGGCTTACGGTCGCCGCGCCATAGCGGCGAACTATCGTCACGAGTGGAACGATATCGGCGCGCTAAATTCGGGCACGACTGACCAGGGCGACCGCTACACCCTGTCCTACATCAACCAGTTCGCCGACGACACCGTGGGCCTGGCGCTGGGCTACGCCCACATGAGCTCGCCCTATCAGTCCGAGCGGTTCAACGCCTGGGGCTATCCCGAGTATAGCGACGGCAACCTCGTGACCGGCGGCGTCAAGCCCTACGTCATGTCCTCGGAGCTCGAGCGGGACGGCTATATGGGGGTGCTGGAGTGGCGTCCGAATGACCGCCTGCACACGACCTTCGACGCCTTCTACTCGCAGTTTGAGAACACCCAGGTTCTGCGCGGCATCGAGTTTCCGCTGGCCTGGGGCGGCTCGGCCGGCGCTTGCCCGGGCACGCCGGACGTCTGCCGTCCGGGCCCGAGCCTGCGCCCCGGATACACCGTTGAGGACGGCCTGATCGTCGCTGGCACCTGGGACAACATCAAGGGCGTCGTCCGCAACGATCTGAACAAGCGCGACAGTGAAATCCTAGCCTTCGGCTGGAATACCGAACTGGTCGCCAACCAGGACTGGACGCTCGAACTCGACCTCAACTACTCCAAGGTCGAGCGCAACGACATCATCCTCGAGACCAACGCCGGCACCGGCCGGAACATCGCCGGCGCGCTCGACACCCTGGGTTTCGAACTGACCGACGACGGCGTGACCCGGTTCACGAGCCAGCTGAATTACGCCGATCCCAACCTGATCCGCATCACCAGCCCGCAGGGTTGGGGCGGGGACGTGATCCCGGAAGGCCAGGCCGGCTACATGAACACGCCGACCGTGACCGACGAGATCAAGGCGGTGCGTCTGTCTGGAACCCGCACGCTGAGCGGCTCGCCGTTCCGTTCGATGACCTTCGGCGTCAATCATTCCGAGCGCGAGAAGGTCTTCGTCAACGACCAGTTCTATATCGGCGTCCCCGGCGGCGGCGACCTGACGGTGCCGAGCAGCCTGCTCCTGGAGCCGACCGACCTGGGCTACCTCGGCATCTCCGAGGTGATCAGCTATGACGCGCTCGGCCTGGTCAACAGCGGCGCGCTGGACCTCATCCGGAACCCGAACGCCGACGTGATCACCGGCAACTGGGAAGTGACCGAGAAGGTCACGACCGCCTACGCCATGTGGGACATCGAACATAACCTGTTCGGCCGCCCGCTGACCGGCAACGTGGGCGTGCAGGTCGTCCATACCGACCAGGCGTCGGACGGCTTCTCGGCGCGTCAGGTCGGCCCGGGCGTGGCCGAGACCATCGCGGTGACCGGCGGGGATTCCTATACGGAGTTCCTCCCCAGCTCGAACCTGATCGTGGAGATCGGCGACGACACGTTCGTGCGCTTCGCCCTGGCGCGCACCCTGGCCCGGCCGCGCATGGACGACATGCGCGCATCGCGGAACTACTCGTTCAACGTCGCCAACAACATTCCCGGCGCAGAGGCCGACGACAACTCGCCATGGAGCGCATCGAGCGGCAATCCGGAGCTCAAACCCTTCATCGCCGACGTCGTCGACCTGTCGCTTGAGAAGTATTTCGGCAACCGGCGCGGCTATGTCTCGCTGGCGGGCTTCTACAAGCACCTCGAGAGCTACGTTTACACCCGCAACCAGATCGTCGACTTCACCGGCTATCCCAGCGGCGGCGTGACGCCCGTGATCAACCAGGGTCTTTCCTCGTCGCCGGATAACGGCGAGGGCGGATGGATCCGGGGCGTCGAGTTCGCGCTTTCCACCCCGTTCGACATCTTCCACCCGGCGCTGGAAGGCTTCGGCTTCTTCTTCAGCGCCTCGGCGACCGACAGCGAGATCCAGCCGGATCCGAGCCAGGACCCCACTCCCTTGCCGGGCCTGTCGGAAACGGTGGTCAATGGAACGGTCTACTACGAGCGGAGCGGCTTCCAGGCGCGTCTTTCGACCCGTTACCGCTCCGACTTCCTCGGCGAGGTCGCCGGCTTCGGCAACGGCCGGACCCTGCGCTCGGTGGCTGGCGAGACGGTGCTGGACGCCCAGGTCGGCTACGAGTTCCAGAACGGCCCGCTCGAAGGCCTGTCGATCCTGGCCCAGGCCAACAACCTGACCGACGAGCCGTTCAAGACCTTCCAGAACGGCGATGAACGTCAGACCATCGACTTCCACCGGTATGGCCGCACCTTCGCGGTGGGCCTGAACTACCGCTTCTGACCGACCCCAACCGGTCAGGGCAGGGGGCCGCTTCGGGAAACCGGGGCGGCCCTCGCCGTTTGATGGGTCCGGGCCACTTTTGGTTACGGCCGGCCGCAAAGCGCTGGACGCGGACGCCGCCGGATGGAAGCAAGGACGCCGACTAATGGCCGCGCGCGAACGCCGGCCGCCGGGGAGAGACATGACCGACACCACAGCCGCGCCGCCGTCGCGCACCCAGGGCACAGGCCTCGCCTTCGCCTATGTGACCACCCTGTTCTTCGCCTGGGGCTTCGCCACCTCGCTGATCGACCCGCTGATCGCGGCGGTGCGCAAGGTCTTCGACCTGAGCACGGCCGAGGCCATGCTGACGGCGTCGGCGTGGTTCATCGCCTACGCCGTGGTGTCCGTGCCGGCCGCCGCCGTGCTGGGCAAGCTGGGCTACAGCCGCTCGATCATCTCGGCGCTCGCGGTGATGGTGCTGGGCTGCCTGATCGTCCCGGTGGCGACCATCGTCGACTGGTATCCCGGCGTGCTGGTCGCCCTGTTCGTCATCGCCTCGGGCGTGACCCTGCTGCAGGTCGCGGCCAATCCGCTGGTCGCGGCTCTGGGTTCGCGCAAGAGCTCGCACGCCCGCCTGAACTTCTCGCAGTTCTTCAATTCGCTGGGCACCACCGTCGGACCGTGGCTGGGGTCGACGGTGCTGCTGACCGGGGGCGTTTTCGCGGCCGGCGCCGTAGTCACCGCCGCCACCCGCGACGAGTCGCTGCGCAGCATCGACTTCGCCTTCCTCGCCCTGGGCGGATTCTTCGCCGTGGTCGCCTTCTTCATCTTCACCGCCCGCAAGAAGATCAATGCGGCGGCCGCCGGGGCGGACGAAGGCGGCGGCGTGGCCTCCCCGCTCAAGGCCTTCGGCTCGAAGTGGGCCCTGTTCGGCGCGGCGGCGATCTTCATCTACGTCGGCTCGGAAGTGACCATCGGCGGCCTGCTGACCAACTTCCTGCACAGCCCGACCATTCTGAACATCCCCGAGGCGGACGCCGGCCGCATGGTCAGCCTCTACTGGGGCGGCGCCATGGTCGGCCGCTTCATCGGCGCCCTGCTGCTCACCCGCGTCCGGGCCGGCGTGCTGCTGACGGTCAACACGACGATCGCCGCCGTCCTCTGCCTGGTGGTCACCCAGACGACCGGCGAAACCGCCGCCTACGCGGCGATCGCCGTGGGCTTCTTCAACTCCATCATGTTCCCGACCATCTTCACCCTGACGCTGGAGCGGTCGGGCGCACCGGCCTCGGCGACCTCGGGCCTGCTGTGCACCGCCATCGTCGGCGGCGCCGTCCTGCCCTACATCGCCGGCCACCTGGTCGACGACGCCGCGGCGGTGTTCAATCCGGCCTTCTACGTGCCGCTGGCCGGCTACATCCTGCTGACGGTCTTCGCCCTGGCCTGCGCCCGGTCGAAGGTCCGCGAGACCGACGTGGTCGCGGCGCCGAGCTCGCACTGACCCCCGCGCCAACGCGTGGACAGGGGCCGCCGGGGCATCCCCGGCGGCCTTTGCGCATTCCGGAGGAGGCGTCCTAGTCTGGGCGCCTGACCGCCGGGGATCCGCATGAGCCGTCGCCTCTTCCGAAGCCTTTTCGCCGCCCTGCTGCTGGCGCTCGCCGCCGGACCCGCCTGGGCCGAGGTGACGCTCACCTTCTACGCCCATCCGGGCGCGCGCATCCGCGGCGGCGAGCTGCTGTTCCCGCACGCCTTCGTCCACGCGACCGGCGTGCTCGACGACACTGGCGAGCCGGTCGACTGGGCGGCCGGATTCACGGCCAGGAACCCGGGGCCCCAGCTGCTCTTCGCCCGCGGCGCCGGCGTCGTGCTGGAGCCCGATCCGCGCTACGTCGGCGAGGGCCGCCCCTATCTGTCGCTGAGCGTAGACGACGCGGTCTACCAGGCCATCCGCGCCCGCGCCGACTGGTGGAACGGCCCAGAAGGTTCGGTCTACGACCTGCGGCGACGCAACTGCATCACCTTCGTCGCCGATCTGGCCCGGCTGGCGGGCCTCCAGACGGCGGGCGAACCGTCGATGAAGCCGGGGACCTTCCTCGAGGCGACGGCCGCGCTGAACCCGGCCGCGGCATGGACCGGCGCTCCGGCCCAGCTCGCGTCGGACAACGCCCGGGAACCACCGGTGGTTGTGGTGCCGGCGCCCGCGGCCGCCACCGGGCCCTGACGCCCGCGCCCGGCCCGCCATGTCCGCTTCCGGACGCCCGGAGCCGGGGGCCGCGGTGCGGAAAGCTCGCCCCGCGCCCGTGGGTCGCAAGGCCCCTGAAATCCATTGCCAATCTGCCGCATCGGGTCCTAGGGTCTGGAACCAGTGTTTCGGGGATGTGGTCGATGCGCAACCATCGCGTGAAAGGCATGATCGTCACCGCGGCGGTCGCCGCCCTGCTGACGCCGCTGGCCGCCTGTGGCGGCGGCGGGGGCGGAAGCGCGGGCGGGGGCGTGGTGACGCCGGTTCCGCCGCCGCCTCCTCCGCCTCCGCCTCCGCCTCCGCCTCCGCCTCC
>JAFAEC010000040.1 GCA_023424215.1 Pseudomonadota bacterium | reverse complement strand
GCGGAACCGCGCCTCGTCGCCGCCGGGCTGGTCGGGACGCGCCGCCTTGACCGCCGCCCGGAAGGCGACGGTCAGGGTCTCGCCCTCAGCCGGGCCGGTCAGGCCGAGCAGGGCGAGGGCCTCGCGGGTCGAGGCGACTTCGGGGTGCGAGCGGGCGCGCATGCCGCCACTACAGCGCCGGATATGGTCAAGGCCCGGTTAACCGTGAAGCCTCTCCCCATCGGCGGCGGCAGGGTCTATCTGCAGGCCATGACCACGCCCGTGATCCCGCCCAGCCCGACCCGCGAGGAGTATGCGGAGCATTACGCCGCCGCCCTGGCCGCCAACGGCGACGAGAGCATCTTCGAGCGGGACGAGCCGATCGCCCTGTTTGTCGAATGGCTGGCGGACGCGAAGGGAACCGAGCCGAATGACGCCAACGCCATGGCCCTGGCCACGGTCGACGCCGACGGCCAGCCGGACGCGCGCATGGTGCTGTTGAAGGACGTCGACGGACGCGGCTTCACCTTCTACTCCAACCGCGAGAGCGCCAAGGGGCTGGCGCTGGCGGCGCATCCGCGGGCCGGCCTGCTGTTCCACTGGAAGACCCTGCGCCGGCAGGTACGGGTGCGGGGGCCGGTGGAGCCGGTCAGCGCGGCGGAGGCGGATGCCTATTTCGCCAGCCGGGCGCGCGAGAGCCGCATCGGGGCGTGGGCCTCGGAGCAGTCGCGGCCGCTGGACAGCCGCGAGGCGCTGGAGCTGGCGGTGGCGCGCGAGACGGCGCGCTTCGAGGGGCAGGAGGTGCCGCGGCCCGAGCGCTGGACCGGATGGCGGATTGTTCCGGAGAGCGTCGAGTTCTGGCGCGACCGGCCCTTCCGCCTGCACGACCGGTTGCGCTTCGACCGGACGGAAGCGGGCTGGAGCCGCACCCGGCTGCAGCCCTGAGGCCCTAGCGGTCGACCAGCGGCGCCAGCAGCGGGTGCGCCAGCACGGGGGCGGCCAGCCGCACCACTGCCTGCGGATCCTCCAGCCGCACCGCGGCGGTGGCGTCGGCGACGATGAAGTCGGCGTTGACCCGCGACGGCTCGGTCAGCCGCTCGTGGCCCGGGCGAACGGTGGCGAGGTACTGGGCGATCACCGACTCCGCGGTCCGGCCCCGCTCGACCTGGTCGCGGAGCAGGCGGCGGATGAAGCGGATGTCGGCCGGGGTGTCGACGAAGACGCGGATGTCGAACAGCTCGACCAGCTCCGGCGTGCACAGCACGTGGGTGCCTTCGACGACCA
This sequence comes from Pseudomonadota bacterium, assembly GCA_023424215.1. Taxonomy (GTDB): domain Bacteria; phylum Pseudomonadota; class Alphaproteobacteria; order Caulobacterales; family Caulobacteraceae; genus Brevundimonas. The sequence goes on along the minus strand of JAFAEC010000040.1, from coordinate 13,884 downwards.
CCACCTCGGCGGCGCGGACGGGTTCGCCGCCCGGCTCGCGGCCGTGGTGGATGAAGGAATAGACCGGGGCCGTGATGTCGCGGCCGGTCTTGAGCGCGGCGAGGTCGCGGAGCATCAGCTCGTGGTCGCGGGCCGCGACGTCGTCGAAGTCGAAGGTCGCGGCGTCGAAGTCGGGCAGGCTGGCGGCGTCGCGGTAATAGGAATCCTCGCGCAGCAGCACCGCCGCGCCGTCGGGCAGGGCGGCGACCAGGGCTTCGGCGAGGGTGCTCTTGCCGGAGCCGGAGCCGCCGGTGATCGCGATCAGAATGGCCATGCCGCCTTCTAGGGCGGAGGTGGATTTTCCGCCAGCGGCGGGCCGGCGGGTGACCTTGCGTCACGTTGCCTGTTGCGGATTCCGCCGATAGCGTGACCGCCAAGCGCCCGGCAGCCGGCGCAGACCAAGGGACGATTATGCTCGGATTGATGCAGGACTGGCCGCTGACGGTCGACCGGATCCTCGATCACGCGAAGAACTGGCACCCGCACCGGGAGGTGGTGACACGGTCCGTGGAAGGACCCGTGGTCCGCACCACCTATGCCGAAATCCACGCCCGGGCGAAACGGGTGTCGGACGTGCTGAAGGGCTGGGACGTCAAGGTCGGCGACCGGGTCGCCACCCTGGCGTGGAACACCGGCCGGCACATCGAGGCCTGGTACGGCATCATGGGCATCGGGGCGGTCTGCCACACCCTGAACCCGCGCCTGTTCCCCGAACAGCTGGCCTACATCATCAACCACGCCGAAGACCGCATCATCTTCGTCGACCTGACCTTCATCCCCCTGCTGGAGGCGGTGCTGCCGCACTGCCCGACCGTCGAGCGGGTGGTGGTGATGACCGACGAGGCGCACATGCCGGCGACGAAGCTGCCGGGCGCCGAGTGCTACGAGGCGCTGGTGTCGACGGCCTCGGAAGCGGTCCAGTGGGGCGGCTTCGACGAGCAGACCGCCTGCGGCCTCTGCTACACCTCGGGCACGACGGGCAATCCCAAGGGGGTGCTGTACTCGCACCGCTCGAACTTCATCCACACCCTGCTGGGCCTGCAGACCACCGTGCTGGGCGCGACGCCCAAGGAAGTCATCCTGCCGGTGGTACCGATGTTCCACGCCAACGCCTGGGGCATCGCCTTCGGCGGGCCGGCGGCGGGCTCCAAGCTGGTCATGCCGGGCGCGAAGATGGACGGCGAGTCCATCTACGAGCTGCTGGAGACCGAGGGCGTCACCTTCTCGGCCGCCGTGCCGACCGTGTGGCAGGGACTGCTGGCCTACGTCCGGGAGAAGGAGCTGAAGTTCTCCACCCTCAAGCGGGTGCTGATCGGCGGTTCGGCGGTGCCGGAGAGCCTGATCCGGGCCTTCCACGACGGCTACGGCATCGAGGTGGTGCAAGGCTGGGGCATGACCGAGACCTCGCCCATCGGCACCCTGTCGAACCTGCCGCCCGAGCTGGAGGCGCTGCCCTACGACCAGCAGATGAAGTGGCGGATCAAGCAGGGCGTGCCGCCGCTGGGCGTCGAGCTGGAACTCAAGAACTACGCCGGCCAAGAGATGCCGCATGACGGCCAGACCTACGGGCGTCTGATGGTGCGGGGCCCGACCATCGCCGGAGCCTATTTCAAGGGCGAAGGCGGCGACATCCTCGACCACGAGGGCTTCTTCGACACCGGCGACGTGGCCACGATCGACGAATACGGCTTCATGCAGATCACCGACCGCGCCAAGGACGTGATCAAGTCGGGCGGCGAGTGGATCAGCTCGATCGAGATCGAGAACATTGCTGTCGGCCACCCCAAGGTGGAGCTGGCCGCCGTCATCGGCGCGGCCCATCCGAAATGGGACGAGCGGCCGGTGCTGGTGCTCAAGCTCAAGCCGGGCGAGGCGCAGGACAGGCAGGAGCACCTCGACTTCCTGCAGGGCAAGATCGCCAAATGGTGGATGCCCGACGACGTGGTCTTCGTCGACGACATCCCGCTGGGAGCCACCGGCAAGATCGACAAGAAGGTGCTGCGCGAGCGGCTGAAGGATTACCGCCTGCCGACGGCGGGGGGCTGAGCCGTGGCCCGGCCGGCGGCGAAGGGCAGGGGACCGGTGCAGGCGCTGCTGATCGCGGCCGTCGCGTCGCCGCTGCTGGTCCTGCTCTCGGCCCTCGGCGTCCGCGCCGGCCTTCTGTCGCTGGAGACCGGCTGGTCGTTGCTGACGCTGCAGGTCGCCTGGTGGCTGGCCTGGGGGGGCGTCGCCGCGGCGCTGGTCGCGGGGGTCCTGGCGTTGAAGGACCCGCGGCGGCTCGGCCTGTTCGCGCTCGCGGCGGTGCTGATCGCCGGCGGCGCGCTGGCGGGCTTCATCTGGCAGAAGGGCCGACTGGCGAGCGGGCCGGTCGAGAACGTCAGCACCGATCTCGAGGAGGTCCCCGGTTTCGGCGACCTCGGCGACTATCGCGGCGGCCGGGGGCCGGGTCCCGCGGTCGGACCGGACGCCTGTCCCGGCGCCTGGCCGGTGATGCGGCAGGTGGCGCCCCAGACGGCGGGCTGGGCCCTGGAGCAGGCCGGCTTCCGGGTGCGCGGCTTCGGCGTGCAGCGGGCCGACGGCTCGCGCACCGGCTACTGGTTCGGCGTCACCCATGACGCGGTGGTCCGCATCCGGCCGGGGCGCACCGACATCCGCGTCGCAGCCCGCGACAGCCTGCCCCACGGCGGCGAGGCCTGCCGGCTGGCGACGCGGATCAGCGACGCGCTGCGCACCGGCGACTAGGCGTCAGGCGGGGATCCAGACGGCGTCCAGCGTGGGCGCGGGATCGGCGGCGACCCGCCCGGCCCGCTCCAGCGCGATCAGGTGCGCCCACACCGACATCGACGCCGCCGGCCAGAGCCGTTCGTCCACCGCCGCATAGAGCCGCGGCGTCATCTCGACGATGCGCCGGTCGCCGGCCGCCAGCCGCGCCAGCACCTGCGCCTCCCTCTCCAGCCGGTGCTCGCGATAGGCGGAGAGGAACGGGCCCGGGTCGCGGACCGGCGCCCCGTGCGTCGGCCACAGGGTGTCGAACCCGCGCGCCATCACCGTCTCGAGGCTGGCCAAGTAGGCGGTCATGTCCCCGTCCGGCGGGGCGACCACCGTGGTCGACCAGCCCATCACGTGATCGCCGCTGAACAGGGCGTTCTCCTCGCGCAGGACGAAGGCCATGTGGTTCGAGGCGTGGCCGGGCGTGGCCAAGGCCTCCAGCGTCCAGTCCTCTTCCGCGATGACCTCACCGCCCGACAGTTCGACATCGGGCGCGAAGGCATCGTCGTGGTCCTCGTCCAGCGCGGCGGAGACGTGGACGGTCCGCGCCGGCGGCCGGGCGGCCAGCACCGGCGCGCCCACCGCTTCCGCGAAGGGGCGGGCGAGGGGGGCGTGGTCGCGGTGGGTGTGGGTGACCAGCACGTGTGTCACCCGCTGGCCCTCCACCGCCGCCAGCAGGGCCGCCAGATGGCGCGCGTCGGGCGGGCCGGGATCGATCACCGCCACGGGCGCGCCGCGGCTGGCGCGGCCGACGATATAGGTGCCGGTGCCGGTGAAGGTGAACGGTCCCGGGTTCTCCGCCACCACCCTGCGGATCAGCGGCGAAACAGCGTCGCAGCGGCCGTAGGCGAAGTCGAACTCGCGCACGAAGGGAATCACGCCGGACCGTCCCCCGCGCGGCCCGCGCCTTGCGTTAGGCTTTCGGTAACCTTCCAAGGAGTGCCGATCGTGGCCGTTTCCATGGCTCTCGCTGTCTCAAATCGGCTCCAGCCCATCGCGGCGGCCTTCCTGTGTCTCATGGCGGCGCAACTGGTCGTTGCGTCCTGCACGCCGGAACCCGCGCCCTACGCCGCCCGCATCGCCATCGTCCGCTAACGCCTCACAGCGGCAGGCGCGACAGGTCGTAGCCGGCGCCGGCCGCGGCGCCGCGCAGCGCCTCCGGATCGTCGCCGCGGGCCCTCCGGGCGATGGCCCAGGCCACGGTCGAGCGCGTCCCCGAGCGGCAGAACAGCAGGGTCGGAACGCCGTCGTCCAGCGCCTCGCCAACCGCCGCCGCCTGCTCCGGATCGGGCATGCCCCGCACCGGAATCCACAGATAGTCCATGCCGGCGGCGCGCGCCGCCGCCTCCATCTCGGCCGAGGTGGGTTGCCCCGGCTCCTCGCCGTCCGGCCGGTTGTTGATCACCCGGCGCACGCCCGCGGCGGCCACGGCGGCCATGTCGCCCGGCGAGGGCTGCGGCGAGGTCCAGACCCCCGGGGCCAGCGGCCGCACCCTACTGCCTCCGCACCCGGACCGCGCGGCTGTCGCCCACGGTCATCAGGAAGCTGCCCAGGCTGGCCTTGCGCACCCGGACCGGCTCGCCGGGCCGGTTGTCGAAGCGCACCCGCTCGCTGTCGATCTGCCGCCAGACGCTGCCGTCGGCGAGGCGGAACACCCAGCGATTCTCGCCCGCCAGCGAGGCGCGTTCGAGCGTGGTCTCGATCGAGTCGAGGTCCTCTCCCGCGCCGTTCCCAAACAGCCGCGGCAGGGTCGGCATCTCGAAGCCGAACAGCTGCCGCCGCGTCTCGTTCACCGCCGCCCGGTCGATGACCACCAGCTCGCCCTGCCTCTCGGCGCTGTCGAGGGCGGCGGCGGCGGCGTCGTAGCAGGCGAGGCGGGCGGCGTCCGCGGCGACCGCGCGGCAGGCGGTCAGGCGCTCCAGCATCTCCGGCCGCTGCTGCTGCGGCGGCGGGGGCGTCTGGACCGGCGCCGAGGCCAGGGTTGCGGCGGCGAGGCCGATGATCAGGGACATGGACGGGCTCCGGCTGCGCCGGCGCCAGCCGGCCCGTCGATCACTCCTCCAGCACGCCCCGCGGGTCAACCGGGGCCCTTGCAACTGCAACCGTGGCGGTATCGTGGCGCAAATGCGACAGTCCCGCTTCGGAAGCATTACAGCGCGGTAATTACGGTGGCGAAACCAGCGCGGCGGGGCCTAACCTGACTCAACTGCGGCCGGGATTCTGACCGCGGGGGAAGGGAATATTTCATTCCAAGGCCGCGACGGCGTGCGCAACGCGTCGTCGAACATCAGGAGACGACCTTTGAGAAACCAGAAAACCCGCCTGCTGGCGACGACGATGATCGGGGGCTTCGCGGCTCTCGCCTTCGCCGCCCCGGCCATGGCGCAAGACGCCCCGGCGCCGCAGGAAGAGACGCAGCTCGGCGAGATCGTCGTCACGGGTTCGCGTATTCCGCAGACCAACCTCGTGACCACCAGCCCGGTGACCCAGGTCACCGGTGAGGACATCGACGTCGCCGGCGTGACCCGCGTCGAGGATCTGGTCGCCCAGCTGCCGCAGGCCTTCGCTGCGCAGAACTCGACGGTCGCCAACGGCGCCTCGGGGACCGCGACGGTGTCGCTGCGCAACCTCGGCTCCTCGCGCACCCTGGTCCTGATCGACGGCCGCCGCATGGGCTACGGCTCTCCGAACGACGACGCCGCCGACCTGAACCAGATCCCGGAACAGCTGGTCGAGCGCGTCGAGGTCCTGACCGGCGGCGCCTCGGCCGTGTACGGTTCGGACGCCATCGCCGGCGTCGTGAACTTCATCATGAAGAAGGACTTCGAGGGCATCCAGCTGGACGCCCAGTACGCCTTCTACCAGCACAACAACGACTATGACGGCGTCGGCAACCTTCGCGCCGAGATTCTCCGTCGCGGCCAGACCAACCCGGCGCAGTTCCAGCTGCCCGACGACAACGTGGTCGACGGCGAGTCGAAGTCGCTCAACATGATCATGGGCGTCGCCGCCCCCGACGGCCGCGGCAACCTGATGGCCTACGCCGGCTACCGGAACAACAGCCCGATCCTCCAGGGTGAACGCGACTACTCGTCGTGCGCCCTCGGCGCTCCGGCGGCCGCAACCCCCGAGACCTTCACCTGCGGCGGCTCCGGCACCTCCTTCCCGGGCCAGTTCACCGACTTCTCGACTTTCGCCTACACGGTCGACCAGACGACGGGCGACTTCATCCCGTACGACGGCAACCTCAACGCCTACAACTTCGGCCCGCTGAACTACTACCAGCGTCCGGACGAGCGCTACACGCTGGGCGCCTTCGGTCAGTACCAGATCAACGACAAGGCCGAGGTCTTCGCGCAGCTGATGTTCTCCGACTATGAGTCGGTGGCCCAGATCGCGCCGTCGGGCAGCTTCTTCAGCGTCGCCGACATCAACTGCGACAGCCCGCTGCTGTCGGCCCAGCAGTCGGCGGCCATCGGCTGTTCGCCGGCGGACATCGCGGCCGGCACCCGCACCCCGCTGTACGTCGCCCGTCGTAACGTCGAAGGCGGCGGCCGTCAGGACTCGATCAACTACACCTCCTACCGGGGTGTGGTCGGCGTCCGCGGCGAGTTCATGCCGGGCTGGAACTACGATGTGGCCGCGCAGTTCTCGCGCGTCCGCCTCGCCCGTACCTACCTGAACGACTTCTCGGTCACCCGCCTGACCCGCGCCCTGGACGTCGTCGACGTCGGCGGCGTGCCGACCTGCCGGTCGGTGGTCGACGGCACCGACACCACCTGCGTGCCCTACGACGTCTTCTCGCCGGGCGGCGTGACCCAGGAAGCGCTAGACTACCTGCAGATCCCGCTGATCCAGACCGGTGAAACGACCCAGCAGGTCGTCACTGCCGCGATCACGGGCGACACGGGCTGGTCGATGCCGACCGCCTCGCGCACCCTGCAGGTCGCCTTCGGCGCCGAGTATCGTCGCGACGCCCTCGGTTCGGTCACCGACAACGCCTTCGCCATCGGCGACGGCGCCGGTCAGGGGGGCCCGACCATCGGCTTCACCGGCGACACGGACGTGGCTGAAATCTTCGGCGAGTTCCAGCTGCCGCTGGCCGACGACCAGCCGTGGGCCTACTCGGCCTCGATCGACGGCGCCTACCGCCGGTCGGAGTACGAGAACTTCGGCACCGACACCTACAAGTTCGGCGCCGACTACGCCCCGGTCGAGGACATCCGCTTCCGCGCCTCCTACTCGCGCGCGGTCCGGGCTCCGAACGTGATCGAGCTGTTCACCGCGCAGGGCTTCAACCTGTTCGACATGGACTTCGATCCCTGCGACGCGGTGAACAACCCGGGTCCGGTTCCGGCCTCGTGCATCGGCACCAACCCGTGGCAGGTGACCGCCGCCCAGTCGGCCAGCGGCGCCCTGAACAGCCCCGCCGGTCAGTACAACTTCCTGCAGGGCGGCAACCCCGACCTGCTGCCGGAAGAGGCTGACACCTACACCTTCGGGGCCGTGTGGACGCCGTCGTTCGCGCCGCGCTTCAACCTGTCGGTCGACTGGTTCGACATCAAGGTGGACGGGGCCATCCAGACCCTGGGCGCCCTGAACACCCTGAGCCTCTGCTACGACCAGGGCGACGTGGACGCCTGTAACCGCATCTCGCGTAACGCGGGCGGCCAGCTGTGGGTCGGCGACGGCAACGTCGAGGACCTGAACATCAACATCGGCGGCTTCGAGACCTCGGGCGTCGACATCAACGCCAACTACGGCGTCGATCTCGAGGACTGGGGCGCTCCGGCCTACGGTTCGCTGGCCTTCTCGTTCGTCGGCACCTGGCTCAACGAGCTGGTCACCGACACCGGCGCCGGCCAGAGCAACTCGGTCTACGACTGCACCGGCTTCTACGCCAACCAGTGCGGCGTGCCGAACCCCGAGTGGCGTCACCGCGCCCGGGTGACCTGGGTCTCGCCGTGGGACATGGACCTGTCGGCCACCTGGCGTCACTTCGGTGAGGTCGAAATCGCCGTCCTCGGCGCCGACGGCTCGCTGAACAACAGCGCTCCGCGTATCGACCGCTACTTCGATGCGATGAACTACCTGGACCTGGCCGCGACCTGGCAGGTGCGTGACACCGTCACGCTCCGCGCCGGCGTGAACAACGTCCTGGATAGCGATCCGCCGCTGTCCTACAGCGTGGGTACGACCGGCAACGGCAACACCTACCCGCAGCTGTACGATGCGCTGGGCCGTTACTTCTTCTTCGGCGTCACGGCGAACTTCTAAGCCGCGAAGTCTGAGACAATGGGGGCGGCGGATCTTCGGGTCCGCCGCCCTTTTTGCTGTCCGGCGGATTTGTTCGCGCCGCACAAAAACCATCTGCCGATTCAAGCGTTGCTGCGTCCTGTCGGGGCGTCGCCGCGCCCGCTCGTTCCGGAGTCTCCATGTTCGCCAGCCTCGCCGCCGCCCTCCTGCTCGCCCAGACGCCCGCCCCGGTCCCGACGCCCCAGGAAGGTCCGATCGCCACCGCCTCCGGCGGCGAAAGCGCGGACGCCCTGCGCCTGCGCGAGGCCGTGGCCTACGCCAACCCGCTGCCGCGCGGCGCGCCGGACGCCGACTATCCACTGGTGGCGTGGTGCGAGGCGCTGGTGAACGGTCACGTCGCGCTCGGCGAAACCCTGACCGACGCCGATCCGCTGGATCAGGAGATCATCCGTCTCGGCAAGCTGGAAGCCGCCGACTTCCGCGGCGCGCTCGAAGCCGCCCGCTCGCGGCAGGGGGCGGCGACGCTGGCCGCCGCCCGCGCCGCCGCCGACGAGGCGACGGCGAAATGGGTGCCTCTCGCGGGACAGGAGGAGGCGGTGCGCAGCCAGGCCTTCGGCCTGTTCTTCGGCCTGCCCGGCCGCTGCGAGCATGCCGCGCGCCGCCTGCGCGAGAACATCACCACGCCGCCCGCCACACCGGCGCAGGTGGGGCTGGAGGAACCGGCGGCGGAGTAGGCCTCAGGCCGCCGACTGCGCCGCCGGCTCATAGTTCAGGATCGGCGACAGCCAGCGCTCGGCGGTCGCCAGGTCCCAGCCCTTGCGGCGGGCGTAGTCCTCGGCCTGGTCGCGATCGATCTTGCCGACGCCGAAATAATGGCTCTCGGGATGGCCGAGATAGAGCCCTGACACCGCAGCCGTCGGGGTCATCGCGAAGCCTTCGGTTAGCTGAATCCCGGCGTTCGCTTCCACCTGCAACAGACGGAACAGCGTGACCTTTTCCGTATGGTCGGGCTGCGCCGGATAGCCCGGCGCCGGGCGGATGCCGCGGTAGTTCTCGGCGATCAGGTCCTCGACCGTGGTCGCCTCGTCGGGCGCATAGCCCCACAGCGTCGTCCGCACCTCCTTGTGCAGCCGCTCGGCGAAGGCCTCGGCCAGCCGGTCGGCCAGGGCCGTGGTCAGGATGGCCGAATAGTCGTCGCCGGCCGCCCTGAAGGCCGCGGCCCGCTCGCGCTCGCCGTGGCCGGCGGTGACGGCGAAACCGCCGATCCAGTCCTCGCCGTCCTCGGCCACGAAGTCCGACAGGCACAGGTTCGGCTTGCCGGCGGCCTTGTCCATCTGCTGGCGCAGGCCGTGCAGCCGGGCCAGCTCGATCGTCCGCGACTCGTCAGCCCAGACCACGATGTCGTCGCCGCGCGCATTGGCCGGCCAGAAGCCGACCACGCCCTTCGCCGTGAACCACTTCTCCGCGACGATGCGGTCCAGCAGGGCCCGCGCGTCGCGGTTCAGGTCGCGCGCCGCCTCGCCGACGATCTCGTCCTCGAGGATGTGCGGAAAGCGTCCGATCAGCTCCCAGCTTGCGAAGAAGGGCGTCCAGTCGATGTGGTCGGCGAGGTCCTTCAGGTCCCAGCCGTCGAAGGCGCGCACGCCGAGGAAGGAGGGGCGGGTAGGGGGCGCCGCCTCCTGCGGCCGGAACCGGTTCTCGCGCGCCCTGGCGATCGTCGCCCGCGCCTTGGCCTCGCGCCCGCGCGCGAACTGCTCGCGGATGCGGACGTATTCCTCGCGCGTGGCCTGCTCGTTCTTCGCCCTCTCGGTCGGCGACAGCAGGCCCGAGACCACGCCGACGGCGCGGCTGGCGTCGACGACATAGGTGGTCGAGCCGCGCCGGTAGGCCGGTTCGATCTTCACCGCCGTATGGGTTCGGCTGGTGGTGGCCCCGCCGATGAGCAGGGGAATGTCGAAGCCGCGCCGCTCCATCTCGGAGGCGACGAAGACCATCTCGTCCAGCGACGGGGTGATCAGGCCCGACAGGCCAATCATGTCGACCCGGTGCTCCACGGCCGCGTCGAGGATGCGGTCGGCCGGGACCATGACGCCGAGGTCGACGACGTCGTAGTTGTTGCACTGCAGGACCACGCCGACGATGTTCTTGCCGATGTCGTGGACGTCGCCCTTCACCGTCGCCATGAGGATCCGGCCCGCCTGCCGGCGCGGCTGACCGGCCTTCTCGGCCTCCATGAAGGGTTCGAGGTGGGCCACCGCCTGCTTCATCACCCGCGCCGACTTGACCACCTGCGGCAGGAACATCTTCCCCGCCCCGAACAGGTCGCCGACCACGTTCATCCCGTCCATCAGGGGACCTTCGATGACGTGCAGCGGCCGCTCGGCCGCCTGCCGGGCCTCCTCGACGTCGGCCTCGATGAAGTCGGTGACGCCGTGCACCAGGGCATGCTCGATCCGCTTCGCCACCGGTTGGTCGCGCCACGCCAGGTCGACGACCGGGGCCTGACCCTTCTCGCCCTTGTAGCGGGGCGCCATTTCCACCAGCCGCTCGGTGTTGGAGACATTGGTCCGCGGCGGCCGGTTGAGGATCACGTCCTCGACCGCCTCGCGCAGCTCCGCATCGATGTCGTCATACACGGGCAGGTCGCCGGCGTTGACGATCCCCATGTCCATGCCCGCCTGGATGGCGTGGTACAGGAAGACCGAGTGGATCGCCCGGCGCACCGGCTCGTTGCCGCGGAAGCTGAACGAGACGTTCGACACCCCGCCGGACACGCGCGCGTGGGGCAGGGTGGCCTTGATCGCCCGCGTCGCCTCGATGAAGTCGACGGCGTAGTTGTCGTGCTCCTCGATCCCCGTCGCCACGGCGAAGATGTTGGGATCGAAGATGATGTCCTCGGGCGGGAAGCCGATGTCGTCGACCAGCAGCCGGTAGGCGCGGGTGCAGATCTCGATCTTGCGCGCCGCGGTGTCGGCCTGGCCCTGCTCGTCGAAGGCCATGACCACCACGGCGGCGCCGTAGCGCAGGCATTTCACCGCCTGCTCGCGGAACTCCGCCTCGCCGGCCTTGAGGCTGATCGAATTGACGATCGGCTTGCCCTGGACGCACTTCAGCCCGGCCTCGATCACCTCCCACTTGGAGCTGTCGATCATCACCGGCACGCGGGCGATGTCCGGCTCGGCCGCCATCAGGTTGAGGAAGGTGGTCATGGCCTTCGGCCCGTCCAGCAGGCCCTCGTCCATGTTGACGTCGAGGATGGTCGCGCCCGCCTCGACCTGCTGCCGCGCCACCGACAGGGCGGCGGCGTAGTCGCCCTCGACGATCAGCTTGCGGAATTTGGCCGAGCCGGTGACGTTGGTCCGCTCGCCGACGTTGATGAAGGTGGGACGCATCAGGTGCTCTTTTTCGCCAGCGCGCCGCGGCCCGGCCCGCGTCCGGACCAACCGTAGTTCACGTCGGTCCAGGACTCTTCGAAGCCTCGTGACGAGAGCTCCAGCCTGAATCTGATCGATTGCCAGAACCAGTTTCGCCGACGCGTTTCAGAATATCGTCCGTCGAGTATGGCGTCGCATGCGGCGAGCAGGCGGTCGGCGTCATCGATTGTTCGGAGGGGCATGTCCTCCCAGAGAGTGGGGCCAAACGCGAGCGAGACGAAAACGCCGCGCCGCTCGACCTCAAGGCGCTGACCCCCCACCTCCGCGAAAAATTCGGCGTCCTGAGATGTGATGTACTGGTGTGACCAGCCGTCGGGGAGCGGTAGCGCGCTGAGCCCCTTCTGAAGATGTTCGATCGCCTCGCTCACGCCACCAGCTCGAACGGCTCCAGCCCTGCCAGCCGCATCGCCCGCGGCCGTTCCGGAATGGCCCGCGGCGTCAGCCCCGCGACTCCTTCGGCGACGTGGCGGATGTGCTCCGGCGTCGTGCCGCAGCACCCGCCGACGATGTTGACCAGCCCTGACCGCGCCCACTCCTCGATGAAGTGCGCCGTCTGGTGCGGCTGCTCGTCGTAGTCGCCCATGGCGTTGGGCAGGCCGGCGTTGGGATAGGCGGCGACCAGGGTGTCTGCGACCCGGCTCAGCTCGGCGATGAACGGCCGCATCAGCTCGCCGCCCAGCGCGCAGTTGAAGCCGACGGCGAACGGCTTCGCATGGCGCACGCTGTTCCAGAAGGCCTCGGCCGTCTGGCCGCTCAGCGTCCGGCCCGAACGGTCGACGATGGTGCCCGAGATCCAGATCGGCAGCGGCTCCAGCCCCTCGTCCTCAAGGTCGAGGATGGCCTTGATCGCCGCCTTGCAGTTCAGGGTGTCGGTGATGGTCTCGACCAGGAACAGGTCGACGCCGCCCTCGTGCAGCGCCCGGGCCTGCTGGCGGTAGGCCTCGTAGACCTGGTCGAAGGTGACGCTGCGGGCGCCGGGATCGTTCACGTCCGACGACATCGACAGCATCCTGTTGAGCGGCCCGATCGAGCCGGCCACGAAACGCGGCCTGTGCGGCTCCCTGGCGGTCCAGCGGTCGGCCGCCGCGCGCGCCAGTCTTGCGCCCTCCAGGTTGATGTCCCGCACCGCCTGTTCGTCCAGTCGGTAGTCCTCCTGGGCGATGGTGGTGGCCGAGAAGGTGTTGGTCTCGGTGATGTCCGCGCCCGCCGCGAAATGCCGGTCGTGCAGGTCGGCGATGACCTCCGGCCGGGTCAGGCACAGGACGTCGTTGTCGCCCTTCAGCTGGACCGGGTGGTCGGCGAAGCGCGCGCCGCGGAAGTCGGCTTCTTCCAGGCCGAGGCGCTGGATCATCGTCCCCCAGCCGCCGTCCAGCACCAGCACCCGCTGGCGGGCCGCGGCGTGCAGGGCGGCGATGCGTCCGGCCCGGCTCATGCGTCGGCCCGCCGCTCCCGCACCCCCAGCACCCGGCAGATGGCGTAGACCAGATCGGCCCGGTTCAGGGTGTAGAAATGGAAGTCGGCGAAGCCTTCCTCCTGCAGCCGGGCGCACATCTCGGCGGCCACCGAGGCGGCGACCAGTTTCCGCGTCTCCGGGTCCTCGTCCAGGCCCTCGAAATGCCGCGCCAGCCAGTCCGGCACCGCGGCGCCGCAACCCGCCGCCATCCGCGTCAGCCCCTCGAAATTGGTCACCGGCATGATCCCCGGCACGAGCGGAATGGCGATCCCGGCCGCGCGCGCCCGGTCGCGGAAGCGCAGGAAGGCGTCGATGTCGAAGAAGAACTGGCTGATCGCCCGCGTCGCCCCGGCGTCGACCTTGGCCTTCAGCACCTCGATGTCGTGCTCGATCGAGGGGCTCTCCGGGTGGCCCTCCGGATAGCAGCCGACGCTGATCTCGAGGTCCCCCCGGCCAGCGATCGCCGCCGTCAGCTCGGTGGCGTTGGCGTAGCCGTCGGGACGCGGAACATAGACGCCGCCGACCCCCGCCGCGCCGGGCGGGTCGCCGCGCAGGGCCACCACGTGCCGCACCCCCGCCGCCCGGTAGGCCTCCACGACGCCGTCCACCTCGCGACGGCTGGCCTCGACGCAGGTGATGTGGGCGGCCGGCGTGAGATCCGTCTCCTTCAGGATCCTCTGCACCGCCCGGTGGGTTCGTTCGCGGGTCGAGCCGCCGGCGCCGTAGGTGACCGAGACGAAGTCGGGCCGCAGCGGAGCCAGGCGGGTGACGGCGTTCCACAGCCGCGCCTCGGCCTCGTCGGACCGCGGCGGAAAGAACTCGAAGGAGATGCGGGGGCGGGAGCAGTCCCGGCCGGCGCGCGCCACCGGCCCGAGCGGCGACAGCAGCAGGGCGCGCGCCTCGGCCAGGCTGAGCGCCGCCGCCGTCATGCGG
>JAFAEC010000156.1 GCA_023424215.1 Pseudomonadota bacterium | reverse complement strand
GTGTAGAGGTGCCGCACTATGCGCGGGTCAGCAGATGTTTCAGCATCATCGAGCCAGCGCGAGAACAGGTCGTCATCGCGGGCGGCCCGCGCCCAGCGATCGGCCAGCGCGGCCGTCGGCGCCCAGGGCCGGATTCTCGCGCCCGCCTCGGGCCGGATCCTGACCGCCGACGTGCCCGCGGGATCCTTCGTCTCCGCCGGACAGTCGGTGGCCACCGTCACCGCCGGTCCCCTCGTGCTGAGGCTGGAGCTGCCGGAAGCCGAAGGCCGCAACCTTCGGGTCGGGCAGATCGTGTCCATCGTCGGCGAAGGCCTGCCGACCACCGGCGCCGTGGCGCAGGTCTATCCCGCCGCCGAGGCGGGCCGCACCGTCGCCGACGTCGCGGTCGACGGGCTGCGTAGCGACCGCGTCGGGCAGCGCGTGTCGGTGCAGGTGCCGGTCGGACAGCGACAGGCGCTGGTCGTGCCGCGCCGCTTCGTCTCCACGCGCTACGGCGTCGACTTCGTCCGCACGGTGGACCGCGCCGGGCGGGTCAGCGAGGCGCCGGTGCAGCTCGGTTCCCCGGTCGGCGCTGACCGCGTCGAGGTGGTGTCGGGCCTGAAGGCCGGCGATGTGGTCCTGGCTCCGGAGCGGGCCCGATGAACCTCGGAATTTCCGGCCGGCTGACGCGGGCCACGCTCAACTCGCCTCTCACGCCGCTGATGCTGCTGGCGGCGATCGCGGTCGGCCTGATGGCGCTGCTCTCCATTCCCCGGGAGGAAGAGCCCCAGATCAGCGTGCCCATGGTCGACATCATGGTGGCCGCGCCCGGCCTGAACGCGTCTGATGCGACCGAACTGGCGGCCAAGCCGCTGGAAGCCATCGTGCGCAGCATCGACGGGGTGGAGCACGTCTACACCCAGGTCGAGGATGACCGGGTGATGGTCACCGCCCGCTTCGAGGTCGGCTCCGACCCGGACGACGCGGCCGTGCGGGTGCACGAGAAGGTGCGCGCCAATTACGACGCCATCCCGGTCGGGGTCTCCGAGCCGCAGATCGTCACCCGCGGCATCAATGACGTGCCGGCCGTCGTCCTCACCCTGACGCCGCGCGCCGGGGCCGCCGGCCGCTGGAGCGACCAGGCCCTCTACGACATCGCCGCCCGGCTGCGCACTGAGGTCGGCAAGGTCGAGGACGTCGGCCTGACCTTCCTCGTCGGCGGCCGACCCTCCGAGATCCGGGTGGAGCCCGACCCCGCGCGCATGGCGGCCCGCGGCGTGCCCCTCTCCTCGCTGCTGGAGGCGGTCGAGCAGGCCAACCGGAGCTTCCCGGCCGGGTCCTTCCGGGACGCCGGACAGGCGGTGGCCGTGCGCTCGGGCGAACGCCTCGCCACCTCCGAAGACGCCGCCCTGCTGACGGTGACCTCGGTCACCGGCGAACCGGTCTACCTGCGCGACGTGGCCACGGTGACGCTGGCCCCGCGCGAGGACCAGGCCCGCGCCGCCCACTACGCCCGCACCGGCGAAGGCTGGAGCCGCACGCCGGCCGTGAGCCTCGCCGTCGCCAAGCGGCAGGGCGCCAACGCGGTCGTCGTCTCCCACGCCGTTCTGGAACGGGTCGAGGCGCTGAAGGGCACGCTCATTCCCGACGGGCTCGAGGTGGTGGTCACCCGCGACTACGGCGAAACCGCCAACGAGAAGGCCAACGAGCTGCTGATGCACCTCGGCCTGGCGACGGTGTCGATCGTCGTCCTGATCGGCTTCGCCATCGGCTGGCGCGAGGCGGCGGTGACCGCCCTGGTCATCCCGACCACCATCCTGCTGACCCTCTTCGCCTCCAACCTGATGGGCTACACCATCAACCGGGTCAGCCTGTTCGCGCTGATCTTCTCGATCGGCATCCTCGTCGACGACGCCATCGTCATGATCGAGAACATCGCCCGGCACTGGGCCATGAACGACGGGCGAACCCGGGCGCAGGCGACGGCCGAGGCCGTGGCCGAGGTCGGCAATCCGACCATCGTCGCGACCCTGACCGTGGTCGCGGCCCTGCTGCCGATGCTGTTCGTCTCGGGCCTGATGGGGCCGTACATGGCGCCGATCCCGGTCAACGCCTCGGCGGCCATGGTCTTCTCGTTCTTTGTCGCCGTGGTCATCGCCCCCTGGCTGATGATCCGACTGGCGCGCCGGGCGCTGGCGGGCGGACACGGGGAGCATGGCGAAGGCGCGCTCGGTCGCCTCTACCGCCGGGTCGCGGAGCCCGTGATCCGCACGCGCCGCAGCGCCTGGACCTTCCTGATCGCGGTCGGCGTGGCCACCCTGCTGGCCATGTCGATGTTCGGCCTGCGCGCCGTGCCGGTGAAGCTTCTGCCCTTCGACAACAAGTCCGAGCTGCAGGTCGTGCTCGACATGCCGGAAGGGACCAGCCTGGAGACCACCGAACGGACTCTGGCCGGCGCGGCGGCGGTGGCCCAGTCCCTGCCCGAGGTGGTCTCTATGGAGAGCTACGCGGGCACGGCGACGCCGTTCAACTTCAACGGACTGGTGCGTCACTACTTCCTGCGCGACCGGCCGGAACAGGGCGATCTGGCGGTGATGCTGGCGCACAAGGGCGAGCGTCGGCGCAACAGCCACGCCGTGGCGCTGGAGCTGCGCGAGCGGCTGCGGGATCTGCCGCTGCCCGCCTGGGCCTCGATCAAGGTCGTCGAGGCGCCGCCCGGCCCGCCTGTGCTGGCGACCCTGCTGGCCGAGGTCTACGGCCCCGACGCCGCCACGCGTCGCGCCGTCGCGGCGGAACTGGAGACCCTGTTCCGGGCCGAGGACTCGATCGTCGACGTCGACAACAGCTACGGCGTCCGCCGCCCGGTGCTGCGGCTGATCCCCGACCGCGAGAAGATCGAGCGCTTCGGCCTTTCCGAGCGGGAGGTGCATGACTCGATCGCCGCCGTCATGGGCGGGCGGACGCTGGGCTACGCCGTCCGCGAGGACGAGCGCACGCCCGTCGAGATCGCGGTCCGTCTGCCGCAGTCGGCCCGGACCTGGGACGAGCGCATGGCGGTCATGCCGGTCGCCATGACGACCCTCGACGGCGGGCGGCGGCTGGTCGAGCTGGGCGAGGTGGTCGAGGCGCGCGAGGAACTGGCCAGCTGGCCGGTCTATCGCCGCGACGGCCGGCCCGCCGAGATGGTCACCGCCGAGCTGGCCGGCCAGTTCGAGGCGCCGATCTACGGCATCCTCGCCGTCGACGCGGCCATCAAGGATCACGACTGGAAGAACCTGCCGCAGCCGGAGATCCGCCTCAACGGCCAGCCGGACGACGAGACCGTTCCCACCGTGCTGTGGGACGGCGAGTGGGAGATCACCTGGGTGACCTTCCGCGACATGGGCGCGGCCTTCGGGGTCGCCCTGCTGGGCATCTACGTGCTGGTGGTGGCGCAGTTCAAGGACTTCCGCATTCCGCTGGTCATCCTGACGCCGATCCCGCTCACCCTGATCGGCATCGTGATCGGCCACATGCTGTTCGGGGCGCCCTTCACCGCCACCTCGATGATCGGCTTCATCGCCCTGGCGGGGATCATCGTCAGGAATTCGATCCTGCTGGTCGACTTCATCCGACACGCGCGGACGCCGGGCCGGTCGCTTCGCGAGGTGCTGCTCGAGGCTGGCGCCATCCGCTTCAAGCCGATCCTGCTGACGGCGCTGGCGGCCATGATCGGCGCGGCGGTGATCCTGTTCGACCCCATCTTCCAGGGGTTGGCGATCTCCCTGCTGTTCGGCCTGATGTCGTCGACCCTGCTGACGGTGCTAGTGATCCCGGCGATCTACGTGGCGTTGAAGGACGATGGCCGGCCGCTTAAGTCGCCGGAGCCTGCCGGAGACGCTGCATGACCGACGCCATTCCCGCCCCGACGCCCGCCGCCCTGGCGGAGCTGGAGGCGAGCGCCGCGCCGGCGGCCCGGCTGATGCGCCTGTTCGGCAACGAGCAGCGGCTGATGCTGATGTGCCGGCTGAGCGAGGGAGAGTGCGCCGTCGGGGAACTGGCGTCCTTCGCGGGGCTTTCACAGTCGGCCTGTTCGCAGCACCTCGCGCGGTTGCGGGAGGAGGGGGTCATCGCTCCGCGCCGCGAGGCCCAGACCATCTACTACGCCATCGCGGATCACGCGGCCGCCCGCATCATCGGCCTGCTCTGCGACATCTACGGCGGCAAGCCCAAGGGAACGACCTGATGAGCTATTTCCACGCCCGCACCATCCCCGGCGAGTTCGACGCGGTTGTCGAACGTACCCGCGCCGCCCTGCAGAAGCACGGCTTCGGCGTGCTGACCGAGATCGACGTGCAGGGGACGCTCAAGGCCAAGATCGGCCAGGATTTCCGCCCGTACCGCATCCTCGGGGCCTGCAATCCGACGATGGCCCATGAGGCCCTGAAGCTGGAGCCCCACGTCGGCGCCATGCTGCCCTGCAACGTGGTGGTTCAGCAGGCGGAGGACGGCGTCGAGGTCTTCGCCATCGATCCCGCCGCCTCGATGCGGGCCATCGAGAATCCGGCGCTGCTCGAGCACGCCGGCAAGGTCGGCGACCACCTGCGGGCGGCGGTCGACGAGATCTGATCCCGCGACCCGGCCCTTGATCCAGATCAGGGGTCGGGCCGGATGGCTCTGCCAACCTGCGCGCGATCGAGGGAGATCGGCGCATGTCTCTGGCCGGAAGGCCTTCCCGGCCGGGCCGGCCGGCGGCCAAGGCGATGGCGAATGAGGAAGGGCCGTCGCTTCACGCGGACCTCTGCTTCCGCGCCCGCGCCGTCACCAAGGTCTATGGCGAGGGACAGGCGGCGGTGCACGCCCTGCGGGGCGTCGATCTCGACCTTCCCGAGGGCGAGATGGTCGTCGTGCTCGGCGCCTCGGGCAGCGGCAAGTCGACGTTCCTGAACATCCTCGGCGGGCTCGACACCCCCACCAGCGGCGAGGTGCTGTTCCGGGGGCAGGACATCTCGCGCGCCAACCAGCGCCAGCTGACCGAATACCGGCGCCGCCACGTCGGCTTCGTGTTCCAGTTCTACAACCTGATGCCGAGCCTGACCGCCCGCGAGAACGTGGCCCTGGTCACCGAGATCGCCGAGGCTCCGCTCGCCCCCGAGGCGGCGCTGGCCATGGTCGGACTGGAGGATCGCCTCGACCACTTCCCGACCCAGCTGTCCGGCGGCGAGCAACAGCGGGTGGCGATCGCCCGGGCCGTGGCCAAGCAGCCCTCGGTGCTGCTGTGCGACGAACCCACCGGCGCCCTCGATTCCGCCACCGGCGTGCGCGTCCTCGAGGCCCTGAAGACCGTCAACGACGATCTCGGCGCCACCACCCTGCTGATCACCCACAACGCCGCCATCGCCGACGTCGCCGACCGGGTCGTGCTGTTCGCCGACGGGCGGGTGCGCGAGGTCCGGGTGAACCGGACGAAGAAGCTGCCGCGGGAGATCTCGTGGTGATCCCCTGGCCGGCATGGATGAGGGCGCTGGACCGCATGCTGGTCCGCGACCTGTGGCGGATGAAGGGGCAGGCGCTGGCCATCGCCTTCGTCATCGCCGGCGGTGTGGCCGTGCATCTGCTGGCCGCCGGGATGCTCAGCTCGCTGCAGGCCACGCGCGACGCCTACTACGACCGCAACCGCTTCGCCGACGTCTGGGCTCCCGTGGTGCGGGCTCCGGAGCATCTCCTTCGCGACATCCGCGCCATCGACGGGGTCCAGACCGCAGCGGTGCGCATCCGCGTCCCGGCGCTCTTCGAACCGCCCGGCACGGTCGCGCCGGCGACCGGCGAGGTTCTGTCCATTCCGGACGAGGGAGAGGCCAGTCTCAACCGGCTCCACCTCGTCCGCGGTCGCCTGCCGGTGTCCGGCCGCAGCGACGAGGCGGTGGCGCTGCAGGCCTTCGCGGATGCGCATCGGCTCGAGATCGGCGGGGATCTGCCGGTCACCCTGCGCGGCGGTCGGCGTAACCTCGTCATCGTCGGAACCGCGCTGTCCCCGGAACACGTCTACGCCATCGGTCCCGGCCAGTTCGTCCCCGACGACCGCCTGTACGGGGTGCTGTGGATGCGCCGCACCGCCCTGGCGGAAGCGGTCGACCAGGACCAGGCGTTCAACGAGGCGGTGGTCCGGCTCTCGCGCGACGCCTCGGAACCCGCCGTGATCGCCGACCTCGACCGCCTGCTGGCCCCCTACGGCGCGCCCGGAGCCTACGGCCGCAAGGAGCAGATTTCCGACGCCTTCGTGTCCAGCGAGATCGACCAGCTGATCACGATGGGTCGGGTGCTGCCCCCCGTCTTCCTGCTGGTCGCCGCCTTTCTGGTCAATGTGGTCATCACGCGCCTGATCGCGGTGCAGCGCTCCGGCATCGGCCTGCTCAAGGCGTTCGGCTACCGCGACCGGGACGTGGTCGCCCATTACCTCAAGCTGGTCTGCGTGGTGGCCGCCCTGGGCGTGCTTCTCGGCGGGGCCGCCGGGACCTGGTTCGGCCGGTCCATGGCCGAGATGTATCGCGAGTACTACCGCTTCCCGTACCTGCTCTTCCAGGCGGACCCGACCGACTACCTCGTCGTGGTGGGCGTGGCGGCGGCGACGGCCCTCGGCGGCGCGGTTCTGGCGGTGCGGCGGGCGGCGGCGCTGCGCCCGGCCGAGTCGATGACCCCGCCCACGCCGCCGGACTATTCCCGCGCCGCGGGAGGCTGGGTCACGCGACTGGCGGTGATCGACCAGCAGACGCGGATGATCCTGCGCCAGATCATCCGCTGGCCCGGCCGGGCGGCCCTGACGGTGGCGGGCGTGGCCGCGTCGGGCGGCCTGCTGATCGGCAGCCTCGCCATGCTCGACGCCATCGAGGTGATGATCGGGTCCAGCTTCGACGTCTCGAATCCGCATGACGTCGCGGTGACCCTGATCGAGCCGCGTTCGCGCGCCGCCCTGTTCAGCCTCGGCCGCGAACCCGGCGTGCTGGAGGCCGAGCCGTTCCGCACCGTCGCCGTGCGGCTCCGCCACGGCCCGCGCGAGGAACGGACGGCGATCACCGGCGCACCGGTCGACGGCAGTCTGTCGCGGCTGGTCGATCGCCATGACCGTCCGGTCACGCCGCCGCCCGGCGGGCTGGTGCTGTCCAGCGACATCGCCGCCAAGCTCGGGGTGAGGGTGGGCGACCGGGTCGAGGCCCAGGTCACCGAAGGGCGCCGGCCATTGCTGCATCTGCCCGTGACCGCCGTGGTCGACAGCTATGTCGGCTCGGGCGCCCGGATGCAGCTGGAGGACCTCAATCGCGCGCTGGGCGAGGGGCCCCAGATCTCGGGCGCCTGGCTGGTGGTCGATTCCGGGCGGACCGACGATCTCTACGCTCGGCTCAAGGCGGCCCCGACGGTGGCCGGCGTGGGCCTGCAGGGCGAGGCGGTGAAGCGCCTGTCGGAGCTGATCGACGAGAATCTCGGCACGGCGATCTTCACCTATGTGGGCTTCGCCGGCCTGATCGCCGCGGGGGTGGTCTACAACACGATCCGGATTTCCTTCGCCGAGCGCAGCCGCGAGCTGGCGTCGCTGCGCGTCCTCGGCTTCTCCCGCGCCGACGTTTCGTACATCCTCCTCGGCGAAGTGGTGGTGCTGACGCTCGTGGCCCTCCCGCTGGGCGCGGCGGCGGGCGCCGCGCTGGCGTGGTATCTCGCCCATGCGATGAGTTCGGACCTGTTCCGCCTGCCGTTCGCCGTCTCGCCGGCCACGTTCGGCCTGGCCGGGACGATGGTGATCGCCATCACCGCCGCCGCGGGCCTGCTGGTGCGGCTGCAGATCGACCGGCTGGACCTCGCCAGCGCCTTGAAGACGGGGGAATGAGACGATGAAGCTGCGCGCGCCGAAACCCTCCTTCCGGACGGTGTTCTGGACGCTCATCGGGGTCGGGCTGGCGGCCCTGCTCGCACTCGCCTTTCGCCCTAGCGCAACCGCGGTGGACCTCGGCGAGGTCAGCCGCGGCCCGCTGACGGTCACGATCCGGGACGAGGCGCGAACGCGCGCCCGTGAACTGTACCTGGTCTCCGCGCCGGTCGCCGGGCGGCTGCTGCGGGTGGGCAATCGAGCGGGCGAGGCGGTGGAGGCGGGAGCGGTGATCGCCGTCGTCCAGCCCGCGCCGCCGCTGTTCCTGGACGAGCGCTCCCGCCGCGAGAGCCAGGCCGCGGTCCGCGCCGCCGAGGCCGCGCTCGCGCTGGCGCGGGCCGAACTCGAGCAGGCGGACAGCCAGCTGGCTTGGGCGCAGGCCGAGGCCCGGCGCACCGAGACCCTGTTCGCCAGCGCCGTCGCTTCGCGAAGCGCGCTCGATCGGGCCCGGCTTGAGCTGCGCACGGCGGCCGCCGCCCGCGAGCAGGCCCGCGCCGGCGTGAACGTCCGTCAGGCCAATCTGGAGACCGCCCGCGCCCGGCTCGCCGATCCGGCGCCCGGAGGAAGCTCGGCGCGCACGGTCCCGATCCGGGCCCCCGCGTCGGGCCGCGTGCTGAGGGTTCTGCAGGAGAGCGAGGCCGTCGTCGCCCAAGGCGCCCCGGTTATGGAGATCGGCGACCCCGGCGACATCGAGGTCGTTGCCGAACTGCTCTCGTCCGACGCCGCCCGGGTCAGCGTCGGCGCGCCGGTGGTGATCGACTCCTGGGGCGGAGAGCCCCTCCGCGGCCGCGTGCGCAAGATCGAACCCGCCGGCTTCCTGAAGGTCTCCGCCCTGGGGGTGGAGGAGCAGCGGGTGAACGTCATCATCGATCCTGTCGATCCGCCGCCGGCGTGGCGAGCGGTCGGCCATGGCTACCGGGTGGAGGCCGCGGTCGTCGTATGGAGCGCGGACTCGGTCCTCCGCGTCCCGGTCGGCAGCCTGTTCCGCGACGGGGGGCGCTGGGCCGTGTTCCGGGTGGAGGGCGGACGCGCGCGGCTCACGCCGGTGCAAATCGGTGAAAGCGACGGCGAACTGGCCGAGGTGCGCTCCGGTCTCGAGGCCGGACAGCGGATCGTGGTCTATCCCGGCCAGGCGGTCTCGGATGGCGGCCGGGTCAGGCCACGGTGATGCTCAAGGAGGGGGGAGGGCGATCCCTCACTCGGCCGCTTCACCCGCTGACGTCTGCCCGCGGGCGATGTGCCGGGGCACATGGGACAGCAGGAGCGGCCGGGGCGCGCCGGACAGGAACGAGCGGGTGACGCCCCCGAAGATGCGCTCCAGCGTGGGCGACCGGCTATAGCCGCCGAGGACGATCAGCCCGGCGTCCAGCTCCGCGGCGTTCGCGGCGATGGTCTCGGCGGCCGTGCTGGATCCTGACGCCGTCCGCCGGACGTCGGCCTTCACCCCGCGTTCCCGCAGACTGGTCGCGAGGTCCTCGGCGCTGTCGAGCGAGGCCGCTTCGTCGACCACCAGGATTGTCGCCGATCCGGCCGCCCGGATCAGGGGCAGGGCGTCCTCGACGGCGCGCCGCCCCGCGGCGCTGCCGTTCCAGCCGATCAGGACGGGACGGTCGAAATCGGGGTTCGCGGCCGCCGGAAGGATCAGGACGGGTCTTCCGGAGCCGATCAGCAGGCGTTCGGTCGACAGGGCGTCAGGCTGGTGACGCAGGCGCGGATGACTGACTACGAACAGGTCGCCCGGCTCGGCCGGGGGCGCGGGAGCGGCGTCGTCGTCCCCCGCGGGCCGGAACTCCGCGGAAGCGCCCGCGGGAGCGGTGGCGAGTTCGAAGTCCCGCCGGGCCTGCGCCGCCAGCTCGGCCGCCTCGGCGGTCTGATGCGCGAACACCTCGTGCATGGGGCCGGCGCCTCGCGCAAAGGTCTCGGCCGCGGAGGGGGAGGGCCGATGAAGCCCCCACAGGCCCACAAGTGGCGCGTGCAGGCGGCGGGCGAGCGCGGCCGACGCCCCGGCGAGTCGTTTCCCCTCAGGCGTGCCGTCGAGGCACGCCAGAATCCGGCGGATGGGCTGCGGCATGGGGACCTCCTGTCGTGGGGAAGCCTTCGCCCGCCCGCGCCTGCCCCGCCTTGATCCGGCGCAAGTCCGCCGGCGGGCTTGATCCGGGTCAAGGCCGCCGCCCGCGCATGAGGCATGCTGGGTGCGCTGGAGGCCGTCATGTCGAACGAGACCTACGCCGTCGCCTTGGCCATCGTGGCCTTTCTGCTCACCTTCCTCGTGCCCGTGCGCGGGGTGTCGGTGCTGGGCCCGCGCCCGCTGAAGCGGCTTCGCGCCGGTCTGGCGCGCGTCCACATCCGGCGTCGGTAGCGGGGGTCAGCCCCGCGCGAACACGCCGCAGGCGATGCGGTCGCCGCTGTTCCCGGAGGGGTCGGTGCGCTGGTCGTCCTCTCCGGCGTGAACCACGAAGGCCGAGCCGTCGGCGTCCAGCAGACCCTCGAAGGTGGCGCCTACGAGGCTGTACTCGAGCGTGCCCGTTCCGTCCTGTGCGACGGTGAGGTTCGGCATGTCGCCGGCGTGCTGGCCCGGAGGCTCCTCGAGCCCGTGGGTCGCGTTGGTCGGATTCCAGTGACCGCCGGCGGTCTCGAAGGTCGGCGGATCGCAGCGGCCTGTCGTGTGCACATGGACGCCATGGACGCCGGGCGGCAGGCCCTGGACGCGGAGGGCGATCATCACGCCGCCGTCCGCGGCCGTGGCCGTGGCGCTGCCCGCGGCGACGCCGTCGGCGGTCTGCAGCTGGGCGACGGCGCTTCCGGTCGAGGCGCCGGCCGCGGCTCCGGCCTCCTGC
>JAFAEC010000146.1 GCA_023424215.1 Pseudomonadota bacterium | reverse complement strand
CCGGTGTACGGGGCGAGCCACTTGAAGCCGGCGGAGTCGGAGGCCGGAGCTGCGACGATGGTGGTGTACTCCATCGCGCCGTTCTCCTCGAGGGCCTGCTTGACGCCCGCGATGGTGGAGCCCTTCTGGCCGATCGCGACGTAGATGCAACGCACCTGCTTCGTCGGGTCGCCGGACTCCCAGTTGGCCTTCTGGTTCAGGATCGCGTCGATGCAGACCGCGGTCTTGCCGGTCTTACGGTCACCGATCACGAGCTGGCGCTGGCCACGGCCGATCGGGGTCATCGCGTCGATGGCCTTGATGCCCGTCTGGAGCGGCTCCTCGACCGGCTGGCGCTCCAGAACGGATGCGGCCTGCAGCTCGAGGGCGCGGGTCTCGTCGGCCTCGATGTCGCCGAGGCCGTCGATCGGCTGTCCCAGCGGGTTCACGACACGTCCGAGGAAGTTGTCGCTGACCGGGACGGACAGAACGTCGCCGGTCCGCTTGACTTCCTGGCCTTCCTGGATGGACTGGAAGTCACCCAGGATCACGGCACCGATTTCGGTGGCTTCGAGGTTGAGGGCCACGCCCAGAACGCCGCCGGGGAACTCCAGCAGCTCGTTGGACATCGCCGACGGGAGGCCGCTGATGTGCGCGATGCCGTCACTGGTGTCGACGACCACGCCGACCTCTTCGCGGGAGGCCTCCGGGGAGTAGCTCGCGGTGTAATTGTCAATCGCGCTACGGATCTCGTCGGAGGAGATCGTCAGCTCCGCCATGTTCTTCCTGCTCTCGGTATCAGGTCTTCGGAAAGATCTATGTGTGTGTTCGGAAGTGGACTACGTGAGGCTCTTGCGCACTGCCGCGAGTCGACCCGCAGCACTGCCGTCGATGACCTCGTCGCCCACCCGGACGACCAATCCACTGAGAAGCTCGGGATCGACCTCGACGTGCACCGTCACAGGCTTCCCGTAGATGCGGCCCAGAGTAGCGGCGAGCCGCTCCTCCTGCGTCGCATCGAGGGGTGCCGCGCTCCGGACGTGCGCAACGGCACGATCGCGCTGGGTTGCGGCGAGCGCCGACAATTCGTCGAGCGTCTCGGCCGGCGGCTTGCGGAGCCGACCGACGGCATGAACCGCCAACGCCTCGGTGATCGCGGTCACCTTGCCGTAGAGCAGACGCGACAGCAGCTCCCGCTTGGCCGTAACCGTGGTGCTGCGGTCGGAAAGTGTCCGCTCGAGGTCCGGGTTACCGGCCACGATGCGTCCGAGGCGGAAAAGCTCGTCCTCGACGGTGTCGAGCTGGTTCTGCTCCGCTGCCGCCTTCAGCAACGCCTCACGACCGAGCTGGACGAGAGAGTTGGTCAGGTCGGACTGTGCCGACCAGTCCTGCCCCGCCGCGGCTTTGACGGGCGCGAGGGTCGAGGCCGAAACCTTCCCCCCGAAGACCTGCTCGGCCAGCGTCACCCGAACGGCGACCGGGGCCGAGGCGTCTGCCAGCGCGCTCCGGAGAGCCCGCTGGTTGTCGAGCGCCTCGACCACCGAGAACAGTTCGGAACCGGCCTGAGCCGCAGCGGCAGTCGCGGCACCCGAGCCCAGGGCGGACTGCAACGCGGAACGCGTATGAGCGAGTGCCTCACGGCTTGCTGCGTACATGGTGCTCACTTTCCGGATGCAGAGTCAGCGCTGAGGGAGTCGAGTTCGTCGAGGAATCGATCGATCGAGCCGGCACGCTTCACATCGTCGGCGAGTGTCTCGCCGATGATCTTCTCGGCGAGATCCACCGAGCTACGTCCGAGATCGGTGCGCAGTTCGGCCACGATCTGCTGGCGCTGGGCCTGCAGCTGGTTGTGACCTGCAGCGACGATGCGGTCGCTCTCTTCCTGAGCCTGTGCCTTCATGTCGGCGATGATCTGCTGGCCCTGCGTACGGGCCTCTTCACGGATCTGCGCCGCCTCGGTACGGGCTTCGGCGAGCTGGGCACGATACTGCTCGAGCGCGGCCGCAGCCTCTGCCTGAGCTTCCTCTGCCTTCTTGATGCCGCCTTCGATCAGCTCCGAACGCTCGTCGAGAACCTTCTGGAACATCGGAAGTACGAACTTCCAGAAGACGATGCCGACGATGATCAGGGCGACGAGCGACCAAACGATGTCGTATGTCGCGGGCAGCAGGGGATTGGGTGTCTCCCCCTCCGCTGCCGCGAGAATCAGGATGCTGTCAGCCATGGTTGTCGTCGAATCAGAAGATGAAGCCGGCGACGATACCGATCAGCGCCAGTGCCTCGGTGAATGCGATACCGAGGAACATGGTGGTACGCAGCTGACCGGCCATCTCGGGCTGACGAGCCATGCCCTCGATCGCCTTACCGACGACGATGCCGATGCCGATGCCGGGGCCGATCGCAGCGAGGCCGTAGCCGACCGCACCGAGTCCACTGATGGTGGTCTCCGACTGGGCGAGGACGTCTGCTGCCTGAAGCGCAACGCTCATTGGTGTTCCATTCCCTTTCTTGTGGCCCGGCCCCGGGGATCGGCGACCGAGTCAGTCTGTGTGTAGAGATGTAGGTCGTGCAGTTCGGGGAGCTAATGCTCTTCGGCGTGCAGCGCCAGATCGATGTACACCGCTGTGAGCAGCGCGAAAATGTAGGCCTGCAGGACGATCACCAGAAGCTCGAAGAAGGTGAACGCGACTCCGCCGATGAGAGAACCGATACCGAAGAACCTCATGATGCCGTCGGAGTCGAAGAAGAAGAACTGCGTGGCGCTGAAGAACAGCACCAGCATGATATGTCCGGCCAGCATGTTCGCCATGAGACGAATGGTGAGGGTGAACGGCCGCAGCAGGAATGTCGAGACGAACTCGATCGGGATCACCAGAAGGTGAAGTGCCGGCGGCAGGTTCGGAATGACGATGCTGCTCTTGACGTAGCGGAAGAATCCGTACTTCTTGATGCCTACGTAGTTGAAGACGATGTAGGCGAGCGCAGCAAGGACGATCGGCATGCCGATTCGCGCATTCGACGAGATGTTGAGGAAGGGGATGATCGAGGTCAGGTTGAGCCCGACCACCAAGAAGAAGATGGTGACGATCACCGGCAGGAACCGGCGCCCCTGCTCTTTGCCGAGGATGTCCTCGGCAATGTGGATACGAACAAAGTCGAGCATGATCTCGGCGACGTTCTGCACGCCTCGCGGCACGATCTTCGGACTCCGCATGGCGAAGAAGAAGAAGACTGCGACGAGCAGTGCGACGACGACGCGGATAAGCATCAGTCGATCCATCTCGAAGGGGGTGCCCTCGAAGAGGATTGGCGGTGGGAAAAAATCAGCAAGTGACGGCGCGTGGAATTCTCCGGCTGCCAAGGTGGTGACGCTCAGCGCTCTCTCCCGTAGTCGGCCGCAGGCATTGCCGTCTGCGGTTCGATCGGACATTGACGATCCAACAAGTCGACCAGGTCGGCTCGCGTATTCGCCAGTGTCCGAACCGCCGAAGCGGTTCTGCATCCTGCCGGTCTCGGCGACTCTCGTCGACTCGGCGGTCATTGGACACGACCGCCTATGAAGTCACAACCGCGTGCTGGACCTGGGCCCTCGCGTGCAGTGTCACCTTCGTGAAAACCACACTACCAACTGCTCTACGACAGTGCGTAGCTGGGTACCCTACCCGCGGGTAATAGACACCTGAAACTAGTTCTCTTCGCTGTTGGCAGGGTCACTCGAGGGCTTCGGATCGACGTAGAGCACGCGCTGGGACACCACGCCGTAGGTTTCCGCACCGAGCACGATCACCAACGCCAGCACGATCGTCAGGACGAGCGCGTACCGGTTGTAGAAGTCGAGCGACTCGAGCGACGCCATCACTGCGATGGCGAGAACGAGCTTGAGAAGCCAGGTTCCGAGCAGTACCGCACCCGCGGTCATCGCGGGGAGTTTCGCGGTCAGCAGC
>JAFAEC010000121.1 GCA_023424215.1 Pseudomonadota bacterium | reverse complement strand
GGCCGCGGGGGCGGCGCCGGGCGCCGGCAGGTCCGGCAGGGGCGGGATGGTCGAGCCGGTGGCGGCGCGCGGCTGCTGCGGCTGCGGGGCGGGGGATTTAGTTCTGTTGAACAAGTTGGTCTCCGGCTCTCATGAATCGGGCGGGGTTCTGCGGTCGGCCGTCCATCCACACCTCGTAGTGCAGGTGGACGCCGGTGGAGCGTCCTGTGGTTCCCATGCCGCCGACGCGCTGGCCGAGCGCGATCCGCTGGCCGGCCCGGACGATCATGGAGTTCAGATGGGCGAAACGCGTCTTGAAGCCACGGCCATGGTCTATCTCGACCACGTTTCCATAGCCTGAACGGGGGCCGACGTAGGAGGCCACGCCCGGCGCGGTGGCGTAGACCGGCGTGTTCAGCGGGCCGGCGAAGTCCTGGCCCTGGTGCACCGCCGGGCGACCGTTGAACGGGTCGAAGCGCACGCCGAAGCCGGAAGTCGTGCGGGTCAGCGTCGGGCGGCGGAAGGGCAGGCCCTCGGCGGCGTCGGCGAGGCGGCGCATGTCGTTGAGATTGTCGGCCGCGTTGCGGATGCGGAGGGCGAAGGCCTCGTCCACGTCCAGAACGACGCCGAGCGCATGAGGGTCGCGGGCTTCGACGAGCGGCCCGCCGAGGGCCGTGTCGCGCGGCGCATAGGCGGCGGGGTTGAGGCCGGCGAGGCGGAAGGCGAGGCGCAGCCGCTCGGCGCGCGTGCGGGCCACGTCTTCAGCCCGGGCGATCAGCCGCTCCTGGTCCATGCGCACGGCGACCATACGCTGCACCGGCGTGCTGCGCGCGGG
The DNA here is from genome assembly GCA_023424215.1 of Pseudomonadota bacterium. Classification (GTDB taxonomy): domain Bacteria; phylum Pseudomonadota; class Alphaproteobacteria; order Caulobacterales; family Caulobacteraceae; genus Brevundimonas. The sequence continues at coordinate 18,748 of JAFAEC010000121.1, read as the reverse complement.
ATCCGGCGCGGGGGAGGGGGCGAGCAGGGTCTCGGCTCCGTCGACGCCGCGGAACAGGCTCATCACCTGGGTCAGTGCAGCGTGGCGCCGTTCGACCATGGCGGCCATGTCGTCGATCGAACCGGTGGTGGCGCTCATGCGCAGGACGGCGCTGTCCAGTCGCGCCTGCAGGTCAGCGTTCAGCCGTTCCGCCTCGGCCCGCGTGCGGACGACGGCCCGGTCTGCCTGGTTCTGCAGGACCAGATCGTAGAGAAAGCCGGCGGAGGCGACGAGGAACCAGCCGCCCAGCAGCACGGCTGCGGCCGCGGCGGTCAGTTGGCGGGAAGGCGTCAGGGCCCAGGCGCGCACCTGATCGCCGTCGCGCAGGTAGACATACCGGACCGGAAACCATCGTCCGATCAGGGAAGGTTTGTCGGGCCTTTCCGTCTCGGCCATCACGTAACGCCCCCACGTTCGCGGGCGTTATGAGGCATACCCAAGACTGGGGACAAGTCGATTCATGGTTCATTAACCACGCCGGCCCGCATTCGCGCGAATTCGGCCTGTAATGGACGACAAACTTCGCCTGTCAGTTGCAGACGCGAATCTGTGGGCCGGTTCGCGCGGCTCGCCCGAGGCCCGTTTCATCCGGGTTCAGAGCGAACTCACGGCCTCGAGCACTTCGGCGGCGTGACCCTTGACCGAGACCTTGCGCCAGCTCCGGCGGATCACGCCCTCGCCGTCGACGAGGAAGGTGGCGCGCTCGACGCCCATGTAGACCCGGCCGTAGAGCTTCTTCTCGCCCCAGACGCCCCAGGCCTCGGTGACGTCGCCCGCCTCGTCGGAGGCGAGGGCGACCTTGAGATCGTACTTGTCCCGGAAGCGGTCGAGCTTCTTCACCGGGTCGCGCGAGACGCCGATCACCGTCGCGCCGGCCGCCTCGAAGGCGCCGGTCAGGGCCGAGAAATCCTGGCCCTCGGCGGTGCAGCCCGGCGTGTCGGCCTTCGGATAGAAGTAGAGGACGTAGGGCCGGCCCTTGAGGGAGCCCGAGGAGACGCGGGCACCGCCCGCGGTCTCCATGTCGAAGGCCGGGGCCTTCGCGCCTTCGGTGATCTCGGTCATCAAACGGGCCTCACGAGGACGATCTTCTTCTTTCCGGCAGCGAGCTTGAGCACGCCGTCGGGGTTCAGGTCGGCCTCCGCGATCAGGCGGGCGCCGTCGGCGATGGCTTCGTCGTTGAGGCGCAGGCCGCCGCCTTGGGCCAGGCGGCGCGCCTCGCCGTTGGAGGCGGTCAGGCCGGCCTTCGTTGCCACGGCGGCGAGCATGGCGCCGATCACCTCGTCGCGGGGCAGCTCCACGGTCGGCAGGTCGGCTGACAGGCGGCCCTGTTCGAAGGCGGCCTCGGCGGCGCCGCGGGCGTGGGCGGCGGCGTCGGCGCCGTGCAGCATGGTGGTCGCGGCGTCGGCGAGCGCCTTCTTGGCGTCGTTGATGCCGGCCCCTTCCAGCGACTCCAGCCGGGCGATCTCATCCAGCGGCAGGTCGGTGAACAGGCGCAGGAACTTGCCGACGTCGGCGTCGTCGACGTTGCGCCAGAACTGCCAGTAGTCGTAGGGCGACAGCTGGTCGGCGTTCAGCCACACCGCGCCTTGGGCGGTCTTGCCCATCTTGCCGCCCGAGGCGGTGGTCAGCAGCGGGGTGGTCAGGCCGAAGGCGGCCTTGTGATCGACCCGGCGGACCAGGTCGACGCCGGAGGTGATGTTCCCCCACTGGTCGGAACCGCCCATCTGCAGGGTGCAGCCGAAGCGGCGGTTCAGCTCGAGGAAGTCCACCGACTGCATCAGCATGTAGTTGAACTCGAGGAAGGTCATCGGCTGCTCGCGCTCGAGGCGCAGCTTCACCGAGTCGAAGGCCAGCATGCGGTTGACGGTGAAGTGCGTGCCGTATTCGCGCAGGAACTGGACGTAGCCGTAGGTCGACAGCCAGTCGTCGTTGTCGACCATGACGGCATCGGTCGGGCCGTCGCCGAAGGTCAGGAATTTCTCGAACACGGTGCGGATCGAGGCGATGTTGGACCGGATGGTCTCGTCGGTCAGCTGCGGCCGCGAGGCGTCCTTGCCGGTCGGGTCGCCGACCTTGGTGGTGCCGCCGCCCATCAGCACGATCGGCTTGTGTCCGGCCTGCTGCAGCCGGCGCAGCATCATGATCTGGATCAGCGAGCCGACGTGCAGGGAAGGGGCGGTGGCGTCGAAGCCGATGTATCCGGTGACGATGCCCGCGGCCGCCGCCGCGTCCAGCTCGACCGGATGGGTGATCTGGTGGATGTAGCCGCGCGCCTGCAGGGTCTGGAGGAAGGACGACTTGAAGGCGGGGTCGGCGGTCATCGGCTCGGGATCAGGCTTGGCTTGGGAGGGAGGAGGGCGTGTAGCACGCGGGCGGCGGGCCCCGTAAGCGGGGCTGACCGTTTGAACGCGACCGGGCCTGCGCTATCGACGTCGCATGCGAATGGCGCGGCTGAAGCCCCATCCCGAGACGCCCTCGCCCTTCGTGGACGAGATCGAGGTCCAGCTGGAGCGGGACGGCCTGTTGCTGTGGTTGCGATACACCGTCCGCGGCGACCCCTCGGCCATTGCGTGGCCGGCGCCCGCCTCTTCCGGACGGGCCGACGAGCTGTGGCGTCACACCTGCTTCGAGGTCTTCGTGGCGACCGACGACGGCTATGTCGAATACAACCTGTCGCCTTCGGGCCGCTGGGCGTCCTACCGCTTCGACGGTCCGCGGATGGGCATGCGCGCGGCGGACGAGGCGGCGGCGGTGCTCGGCATGGACGGGGCCTTCGACCAGGCGGCGCTGGAAGCGCGGATCGAGCTTCCCATCGGCTCCCGTCGCCTGGGCCTCTCCTGTGTCATCGAGGACCGGGACGGCGCCGTCAGCTACTGGGCGCTGGCCCATCCGTCGGCTAAGCCCGACTTCCATCATCCCGACTCCTTTCTGCTGGAGCTGCCATGAAGTTCGGCATCGACCGCCTGCTCGCCGAGCCCGAACTGTCCAAGGCGCTGAAGGGGCGACGCGTCGCCCTGCTCGGACACCCGGCCTCGGTCACCGCCGACCTGACGCATTCGCTGGACGCGCTGGCGGGGCATCCGGATATCGAACTGACCGCCGCCTTCGGGCCGCAGCACGGCATGCGCGGCGACCTGCAGGACAATATGATGGAGAGCCCGGACGAGACCGACGCCCGGCTCGGAATTCCGGTGTTCAGCCTCTACGGCGAGGTGCGGCGGCCCACCGACGCCTCGATGGAGACGTTCGACGTCCTGCTGGTGGACCTGCAGGACCTCGGTTGCCGCATCTACACCTTCGTAACGACGCTGCTCTACGTCCTCGAGGCGGCGGCGAAGCACGGCAAGGCGGTATGGGTTCTGGACCGGCCCAACCCGGCCGGGCGGCCGGTCGAGGGGCTGACGCTGCGGGCCGGCTGGGAGAGCTTCGTCGGGGCCGGGCCGATGCCGATGCGGCACGGCATGACCCTGGGCGAGATGGGCCGCTGGTTCATCGACCAGCACAACCTCGATCTCGAATATCGCGTCGTCGAGATGCAGGGCTGGGCGCCCCAGGCGGGGCCCGGCTTCGGCTGGCCGCTGGGCGAGCGCAGCTGGATCAACCCCAGCCCCAATGCGCCGAACCTGTCGATGGCGCGGGCCTATGCCGGGACGGTGATGCTGGAGGGGACGACCCTGTCGGAAGGGCGCGGCACGACCCGGCCGCTGGAGCTGTTCGGGGCGCCCGACCTCGACGCCCGGGCGGTGATCGCGGAGATGCAGGCGCTGGCGCCGCAATGGCTGCAGGGTTGCCGGCTGCGCGACATCTGGTTCCAGCCGACCTTCCACAAGCACGTCGGCGAACTTTGCGCCGGGGTGCAGATCCACGTCGACGACCCGGCCTACGACCACGCCGCCTTCCGGCCGTGGCGGCTGCAGGCGCTGGCCTTCAAGGCGATCCGGCGGCTGCGGCCCGATTATCCGCTGTGGCGGGACTTCCCCTACGAGTACGTCTTCGACCGGCTGGCCATCGATGTGATCAACGGTGGGCCGGGGCTGCGCGACTGGGTGGACGACGCGGCGGCGGCGGCGGGCGACCTGGACGCCCTGACCCTGCCCGACGAGCGGGCGTGGGAAGAGGCGCGCCGGCGCTTCCTGCTCTACTGAGGCGCGGCTGACAGTTTGTCGCGTTGCCGGTCGGGAAGCCGGCGCCTAGTCTGATGTCGCGGACCGGGCCCCTCTGGCGACCATGTGGTCGTGATGTCGGTCCGCATCGAGCGTGCTCGATGCGTGACAGGGCCCAGCCGTTTTCCGTCCCGGTCAGGCAGCGAGCCGCTCCTCACAGAGGAGACGACCATGCTGCATATCCAACTGTATCGCGCCCGTCGCGACCACGCCCGGCTGGGCCATCTGATCGATCTGGAGCTGCGCCGGCTGCGCCCCGACGCGTCGCGACTGGCCGAGCTGAAGAAGCGCAAGCTGGCGGCCCGGGACCGCATCGCGGTGCTGGAGGCGCGCCAAGCCGAGGGCCTGACCCCGCCGCCGCAGACCGCCTGACGCTCCAGAATCTTCCGGAACAGATCGCATGGAATTCCTGCTCGCCGAGTGGCTCGGCAAGCCGGCCTGGATGTGGCTGGCCTTCATGACCGTGGTCGTCGCCCTGCTGGCGCTCGACCTCGGCGTCCTGCACCGCGACCAGCACGAGATCGGGGTGCGCGAGAGCCTGCTGCTGTCAGGCATGTACATCGCCATCGCCCTGCTGTTCGGCGGCTGGGTGTGGTGGGAGCTCGGGCGTCAGTCGGGCATCGAGTACCTAACCGGCTTCGCGGTCGAGAAGAGCCTGGCGATGGACAACGTCTTCGTCATCGCCATGATCTTCGGCTACTTCGCCATTCCGCGGGCCCTGCAGCACCGGGTGCTGTTCTGGGGCATCCTCGGGGTCATCGTCCTGCGCGCGCTGATGATCGGCGCCGGCGCGGCCCTGGTCAGCCAGTTCGGCTGGGTGCTCTACGTCTTCGCCGCCTTCCTGGTGCTGACCGGGATGAAGATGTTCTTCGCCGGCGAGGGCCATGGCGACGTCGGCGACAATCCGATGGTCCGCTGGATGCGGCGGCTGCGGGTGACCGACGCCCTGCACGGCCAGAAATTCTTCGTGCGCCAGCAGGATGCGCGCGGGCGCATGGTCTGGTGGGCGACGCCGATGTTCCTGGCGCTGGTGATGATCGAGATCGCGGACGTGATCTTCGCGGTCGACTCGGTGCCGGCGATCTTCGCCATCACCACCGACCCGTACCTCGTCTACACCTCGAACATCTTCGCCATTCTCGGCCTGCGGGCGCTGTACTTCGCCTTGGCCGCGGTGATCCACCGCTTCGCCTATCTGAAGCAGGCGCTGGCGGTGCTGCTGGTGTTCATCGGCGGCAAGGTGTTCGTCGCCGACCTGACCGGGCTGGGGAAGATCCCGCCGGAATGGTCGCTGGCGATCACGGCGCTGATCCTTGCGAGCGGGGTGGTCTGGTCGCTGTGGAAGACGCGGGGGGAGGCGGCTGCGACGCCGCAGCCGTGAGCCTCGGAAGCCGGCCTCAGGCCGGCTTCTCTTCCAGCCGCTTGTCGAGATAGGCGCCGACGCGGCGTTCGACGGCGTCGAGGTGGTCCTGCCAGAAGTGGCTGGCGCCTTCCTCGAGCTCGTAGTCGATGACGATGCCCTTCTGGGTGCGCAGCTTGTTGACCACGCGCTCGACCTCGACCGGCGGCACGATGGTGTCGGCCGTGCCGTGCAGGAACAGGCCCGAGGCCGGGCAGGGGGCGAGGAAGCTGAAGTCGTACATGTTCGACGGCGGCGAGACGGAGATGAAGCCGTCGGTCTCGGGCCGGCGCATCAGCAGCTGCATGCCGATGTAGGCCCCGAACTGGTAGCCGGCGACCCAGGTCTGGGAGGCGGCGGGATTGTTGGCCTGCAGCCAGTCCAGAGCGGTGGCCGCGTCGGCCAGTTCGCCGACGCCCGAGTCGAACTCACCCTGGGACTTGCCGACGCCGCGGCTGTTGTAGCGCAGGGTGGCGAAGCCGCGCTTGACGAACAGCTGGTACAGGGTGACCGCGACCGGGTTGTTCATGTGCCCGCCCGCCTTCGGGTGCGGGTGCAGGATCAGAGCGATCGGGGCGTTCGGGCGCTTGCCCGGGGAGTAGCGGCCTTCGATGCGTCCGGACGCGCCGGGCAGGATGACTTCAGGCATGGGCGGTCGAATATCCCGTGTTCAACTGTCATTTCGCAGGCGCGTAATACTTGACCGCAGGGGTAGGACTTTCTAAGTCCCGCCTGCGCTGCGCCGCCTTTGCGAAGGCGCGGGTTCTAGCACAGGAGCCCCGAAAAGCGCGCGATTTTTGAGGGTGCGCGATGCGACTGTCGACCAAGGGACGATACGCCGTCATGGCCATGGCCGATCTGGCCAAGAACGGCCGCGGCGCCGACGGCCAGAGCCGGGCCGTGTCGCTGGCCGAGATCGCGGCCCGACAGGAGATTTCGCTGAGCTATCTGGAGCAGCTGTTCGCGCGGCTGCGCAAGGGCGGGCTGGTGCAGAGCGTGCGCGGGCCCGGCGGCGGCTACCGGCTGGCCAAGGCGGCGCACGAGACGGTGGTGGCCGAGATCGTGCTGGCGGTGGACGAGCCGATCCGGGCGACCCGCTGCGTGGCCCACTCCTCGCCCAAGGGCTGCATGATGGGCGGCGAACGCTGCATCACCCACAATCTCTGGGAAGATCTGGGCGCCGAAATCCACGCCTATCTGGCGGCCGTATCGCTGGAGGACGTGGTGATGGACCGCACCGGCGGGCGTCGGCGGTCGGCGGCGGCCACGGAAATGGGGGCGGCGGCGTGAGCGTCTATCTCGACTACAACGCCTCGGGGCTCGTTCGTCCGGAAGTGCGCGAGGCCATGGCCGAGGCGCTGGCCGACGGCGGCAATCCCAACGCCGTGCACGCGGCCGGTCGCCGGGCGCGGGCGCGGGTGGAGACTGCGCGGGCCCGGGTCGCCGAACTGGTCGGGGCCGACCCGACGGCCGTCATCTTCTCCTCGGGCGGGACGGAGTCCAACGCCCAGGCGGTGGCCAGCGGGCTGGCGGCCGGCTGCGAGCGGGTGATCGTCTCGGCGACCGAGCATCCCTGTGTGGCCGAGGCGGCCGCGGTGTCCGGCGCGCCGGTCGAGGTGCTGCCGGTCGACGGGCACGGCGTGGTCGACCTCGCCTGGCTGGACGAGGCCCTGCAGCGGCCGGGCAAGGCCCTGGTCGCCATCCATCATGCGAACAACGAGAGCGGGGTGATCCAGCCGATCGCCGAGGCGGCGAAGCTGGTCCGCGCCGCCGGCGGCTGGCTGCACGTCGACGCCATCCAGTCGGCGGGCAAGATCCCCGTGGACATGCGCGAGCTCGACGCGGACGGCCTGACCCTGTCGGCGCACAAGCTGGGCGGGCCGCAGGGTGTGGGGGCGCTGATCCTCAAGGCCGGGCGCGAGGCGGTGAAGATCCTGCACGGGGCCGGTCAGGAGCGTGGCCTGCGCGCCGGCACCGAGAACACCCCGGGCATCGTCGGCTTCGGCGTGGCGGCCGGGTGCGCCGCGCGCGACCTGTCCCACGCCATGGCCCACGCCAGCTGGCGCGACGCGGCCGAGGCGAAGGTCAGAGCGGCGGGGGCGACCATCGTCGGCGAGGCCTCGCCGCGCCTGCCCAACACCCTGTTCATGGCGGTCGAGGGCTGGGACAGCCCGCAGCAGCTGATCACCCTCGATCTGGCCGGGGTGATGATCTCGGCCGGCAGCGCCTGCTCCTCGGGCAAGACCAGGCCGTCGAAGACCATGCTGGCCATGGGGCTGGAGCCGCTGGCCACCGGCGCCGTGCGCATCTCCGGCGGCTGGGGGACGACCGAACAGGACTGGATCCGCTTCGCCGACGCCTGGATCGCGGCGTGGCAAAAGCATGGCGCGCGCCTGAAAGAGCGCGCGAAGGAAGTCGCGTAACCATGGCCGCCGTCAAGGAAACCGTCGAAGCCGTCGCCGCGCTGGAGAAGTATGCGCACGGCTTCACCTCGGACATCGAGCAGGAGTTCGCGCCCAAGGGCCTGAACGCCGACATCGTCCGCTTCATCTCGGAGAAGAAGGGCGAGCCGGAATGGATGCTGGAGTGGCGGCTGGCCGCCTTCGAGCGCTGGCAGGCCATGGAGGAGCCGACCTGGGCCTCGGTCCGCTACGACCCGGTCGACTACCAGGACCTGTACTACTACGCCGCGCCGAAGAAGAAGGCGGGGCCGAAGAGCCTCGACGAGGTCGATCCCGAGCTGCTCGAGGTCTACGCCAAGCTGGGCATCCCGCTGAAGGAGCAGGAGGTGCTGGCCGGGGTCGAGGGCGCGCCCAAGGTGGCGGTCGACGCCGTGTTCGACAGCGTCTCGGTGGTCACCACCTTCAAGAAGGAACTGGCCAAGGCAGGGGTGATCTTCCTGCCGATGAGCGAGGCGATCCGCGAGCATCCCGAGCTGGTGCGCCAGTACCTCGGCTCGGTGGTGCCGGTGTCCGACAACTATTTCGCCGCCCTGAACAGCGCGGTCTTCTCGGACGGCTCGTTCGTCTATGTGCCGCCGGGCGTGCGCTGTCCGATGGAGCTGTCGACCTATTTCCGCATCAATGCGTCCCAGACGGGCCAGTTCGAACGCACCCTGATCATCGCCGACAAGGGCAGTTACGTCTCCTATCTGGAGGGCTGCACGGCCCCGATGCGCGACGAGAACCAGCTGCACGCGGCGGTCGTCGAGCTGGTCGCGCTGGACGACGCCGAGATCAAATACTCGACGGTGCAGAACTGGTATCCCGGCGACGCGGAGGGCCGGGGCGGCATCTACAACTTCGTCACCAAGCGCGCCGACTGCCGCGGCGACCGTTCGAAGGTGTCCTGGACCCAGGTCGAGACCGGCTCGGCGGTGACGTGGAAATACCCCTCCTGCCTGCTGAAGGGCGAGGAGAGCTCGGGCGAGTTCTACTCGATCGCCATCACCAACGGCCATCAACAGGCCGACACCGGCACCAAGATGGTGCACCTCGGCAGGAACTCGAAGAGCCGGATCATCGCCAAGGCGGTGTCGGCCGGAAAGTCGGACTCGACCTATCGCGGGCTGGTGTCGGTGCACCCGAAGGCGACGGGGGTGCGCAACTTCACCCAGTGCGACAGCCTGCTGATCGGCAAGGACTGCGGCTCGCATACGATCCCGTACATCGAGGCCCGCAACGGCTCGGCCCAGCTCGAGCACGAGGCGACGACCACCCGCCTGAGCGAGGACCAGCTGTTCTACGCCCAGCAGCGCGGCCTGTCGGAGGAGGAGGCGGTGGCCCTGCTGGTCAACGGCTTCGTCCGCGACGTGCTGCAGGAGCTGCCGATGGAGTTCGCTGTCGAGGCGCAGAAGCTGGTGGCGATCAGCCTTGAGGGGAGCGTGGGGTGATCCGCTCGCTCGTCTCCGCCGCCGTCTTTTCAGTTTCCGTCGTCATCCTTGCGGGGTGTACCGCGCAGGAATCTCCCGAGCGGGTGTTCGAGGGTGACCTTATTGCGCTAGGCGGGCAGTCCGTCGCTGGCTCCATGTTGCACATCAGGCTGACCTCGACGGATGACGACCCGACGACGGCAGAGCGCTACTTCATCTATTCCGTAGGCTGTATGGACTCGGGTTTCCTCGACGAGAAAGACGGCAAATTCTGGAGCGGCCTTTCGCCCGAGAAAAACGGCGAACTCGCAGACCATCTTCGCCAAAGCTCGCTCGAGGCCAAGTGCCCCTCGGAGGACGCCGCCCGCTACGTGGACCTCATGCAGCTGATGCGCGGAGGCGTTTCCCTCCGACCGGAGCGAGACGGCCGGTTCGCGACCTTCACCAACTCCTCGGGCGGATCTGCCCGGTTCGAGCACACCTCGGCAACATTCTCGATTGATTGAAAATGCTTTCCATCTCCAACCTCCACGTCTCCATCGGCGACAAGCCGATCCTCAAGGGCCTGTCGCTCGAGGTGCCCGCCGGCGAGGTGCACGCCGTCATGGGGCCGAACGGGGCCGGCAAGTCCACGCTGGGCTACGCGCTCAGCGGACGGCCGGGCTATGAGGCCACCGACGGCGCCGTGTCCTGGCGCGGCGAGGACCTGCTGGCGCTGGAGCCGGCCGAGCGCGCGGCGAAAGGCGTGTTCCTGTCGTTCCAGTATCCGATCGAGATTCCCGGCGTCCCGGCCCTGACCTTCGTGCGCACGGCGCTGAACGCCCAGAAGCGGGCGCGGGGCGAGGAGGAAGTCTCGGCCCCGGCCTTCCTGAAGCTGGTCCGGGCGGCGTCGCAAGCGCTGAAGATGGATTTCGACATGCTGAAGCGGCCGCTCAATGTCGGCTTCTCGGGCGGCGAGAAGAAGCGGATGGAGATCCTGCAGATGGCCCTGCTGGAGCCGTCGCTGCTGATCCTCGACGAGACGGACTCGGGGCTAGACATCGACGCCCTGCGCATCGTGGCCGACGGGGTCAACGCGCTGCGGTCGCCGGAGCGGTCGATGCTGGTCATCACCCACTACCAGCGGCTGCTCGACTACATCAAACCGGACCGGGTGCACGTCATGGTCGCCGGCCGGATCGTGGCCTCGGGCGGCCCGGAGATGGCGCACCAGCTGGAGGCGGAAGGGTACGACAAGTATCTGCCGGAAGCGGCGTGATGGGGACGTTCGACTTCCTTCTCCCCTCGGGGGAGAAGGTGGCCCGTGAGGGCCGGATGAGGGGGCTGGTTCAGCTTGCTCATCGGCAGCCCTCTCTGCGCATGTCCGGCAGCCCCCTCATCCGTCTCGCTCCGCGAGCCACCTTCTCCCCCGAGGGGAGAAGGAAATGAGCGCCCTGCCCGTTCTGGACCTCAAGGACGCCTCGAGCTTCCCGTCGCGGCGGGTCGAGGCGTGGAAATACAGCGACCTGCGCAAGTTCCTTCGCGAGGCGCCGCAGCCGTCGCCGTCGGCCACAATCCCGCTCGTGGGGGGCGGACCGTTCGAGGCGCTGGGCGGCGAGGCCATGGTCTTCGTGAACGGCCGGCCGGTGGACGCCAGCGCCCGGGTCGTCTGCGGCGAGCAGACGGTGCGGCTGCGGCTGATCTCGAAGGCCGAGGGCACCGGCCACGCCGTCGCCGCCCGCATATCGGCGCGTGCTGGCGCCAGGCTGCTGGTGCTCGAAACGCACGAGGGCGAGGGCGCCGGCTATGTCGCGCACAACCGGCTGGAGCTGGACCTCGCCGAGGACGCCGAGGTCACCCGCATCGTCCTGACCGACGAGCCGGAAGACGCCATCTCGGTGACCCAGGCGGCGGTGCGGCTGGCGCGCGGCGCGCGCTACCGGCAGACCATTGTGGCCTCGGGCGCGAAGTTGCAGCGGCTGGAGACCGAGGTCTCCCACCCCGGCCACGGCGCCGACGTGCGGCTGGACGGCGCCTATGTGCTGGGCGGAAGCCGCCACGCCGACCTGACCAGCGTCGTCGACCATCTGGGTCGCGAGGGGACCACCTCGCAGCTGACCAAGGGGATGGTGAAGGACACGGCGCGCGGCGTCTTCCAGGGCAAGATCATCGTCGAGCGCGGCGCCGACGAGACCGACGCCCGCATGGGCCACCACGCCCTGATCCTGTCCGAGCGCGGCGAGATCGACGCCAAGCCGGAGCTGATCATCTACGCCGACGAGGTGCAGTGCGCCCACGGCAATACGGTCGGCAATCTGGACCAGAACGCCCTGTTCTACATGCAGCAGCGGGGCCTTCCGCTGGACGAGGCGCGCGCCCTGCTGACGGCGGCCTTCCTGATGGAGGTGGTCGACCGGATCGAGCATGAGGCGGCGCGGGAAACGGTGCGGGCATGGCTGACGGAACGCTTGTGACCTCCCCCTCCACCGCTTCGCCGTCCCCCTCCCCCAAAGGGGGAGGATTTGACCCCTACGCCGCCCGCGCGCAGTTCCCGATCCTGTCGCGGCAGGTGAACGGCAAGCCGCTGGTCTATCTCGACTCGGCCGCCTCGGCGCAGAAGCCGCGGGCGGTGATCGACACCCTGACGGCGGCGATGGAAGGCAGCTACGCCAACGTCCACCGCGGGCTGCACACCCTGGCCAACGAGACGACCGAGGCCTTCGAGGCGGCGCGCGAGAGCGTGGCGCGGCTGCTGAACGCGCCGGCGGCCTCGAACATCGTCTGGACCAAGGGCGGCACCGAGGCGATCAACCTGGTGGCCTCCAGCTTCGGCCAGTCGATCCAGCCGGGCGACGAGATCATCGTCTCGGAGATGGAGCACCACTCCAACATCGTGCCCTGGCACCTGCTGCGCGAGCGGCGCGGGGCGGTGCTGAAATGGATCCCGGTGCTGGACGACGGCGCGCTGGACATGGCGGCCTACGCCGAACTGCTGGGCCCGAAGACCCGCATGGTCGCGGTCACCCAGATGTCGAACGTGCTGGGGACCATCAATCCGGTCGCCGAGATCACCCGTCTGGCTCACGCCGCTGGCGCGCGGGTGCTGATCGACGGCTGCCAAGGGGCGGTGCACGCCCGGCCGGACGTGCAGGCCATCGGCTGCGACTTCTACGTCTTCACCGGCCACAAGCTGTACGGCCCGACCGGCATCGGGGCGCTGTACGGCACGGCCGAGGCGCTGGAGGCCCTGCCGCCGTATCAGGGCGGGGGCGAGATGATCGAGACGGTCGGACGCGAGCGGGTCACCTACGCCAGGCCGCCGCACCGCTTCGAGGCGGGCACGCCGCCCATCCTCGAGGCCATCGGCCTGGGCGCGGCGATCGAGTGGCTGGACCAGTTCGACCGCGCGGCGGTGCTGGCCCATGAGAACGCCCTCTACGAGCACGTCCGCGGGCGGCTGGAAGGGGTCAACTGGCTGAAGGTGATCGGCGAGGCGGAAGGGAAGGGGGCCATCCTGACCTTCACCGTCGACGGGGCCCACGCCCACGACATCGCCCAGGTGATGGACCGCTACGGCGTGGCGGTGCGCGCCGGCCTGCATTGCGCCGAGCCGCTGGCCAAAAGGTTCGGCCTGACGTCGAGCGCCCGCGCCTCCTTCGCCCTATATAACACCGTCGAGGACGCCGACGCCTTCGTCGACGCCCTGACCAAGGCCCGTGAGTTCTTCGCATGACGTCTGAAGCCGCCCGCAAGCCCGACGACGCCGCCTTCGCGGAAGCCTGGGACGCGCCGCAGAAGGGCGCTCTCGACCAGGCCGAGATCGATCGGCTGACCGACGAGATCATCGCCGCGCTGAAGACGGTCTACGACCCCGAGATCCCGGTCGACATCTACGAGCTGGGCCTGATCTACAAGGTGGACCTGTCCGACGACCGCGACGTGGCCGTGGAGATGACCCTGACCGCGCCGGGCTGTCCGGTGGCCGGCGAGATGCCCGGCTGGGTCGAGGACGCCATCCGCAAGGTCGAGGGGGTGCGGTCGGTGCGCGCCGAGCTGGTGTTCGATCCGCCGTGGGATCCGTCGAAGATGAGCGACGAGGCCAAGCTCTCGCTCAACATGTTCTGAGGCCCGGATGAGCGAGCTGCAGACCAGCGCCCGTCCCCGTCGCTCCCGGCCCGCCGTGGTCACCCTGACCGAGGCCGCGGCCGCGCGCGTGCGCGAGCTGTGCGAGGCGAACGGGCACGCGGCCCTGCGCGTGGGCGTGAAGAACGGCGGCTGCGCGGGGCAGGAGTACACCTTCGCCTTCGCCGACGAGATCCAGCCGTTCGACGAGGTGGTGACCGACAAGGGCGCGACCGTGGTCGTCGACCCCAAGGCGATCCTGTTCCTGATCGGCACGGAGATCGACTTCGAGACGACCAAGCTGGCCTCGAAATTCGTGTTCCGGAACCCGAACGAGACCGACGCCTGTGGGTGCGGTGAAAGCGTCACCATCGTGCCGGTGAAGGCCGCCGACTGATGATCCGGCTGGAGGGGGTGACGAAGCGCTTCCGCAGCGCGGCGGGCGAACGCACGGCGCTGGACGGCGTCGATCTCGAGGTCGCCGCCGGCGAGGTGTTCGGCGTCGTCGGCCGGTCGGGGGCCGGCAAGTCGACGCTGGTGCGGACCATCAACCGGCTGGAGCGCCCCGACGCCGGCCGGGTGTTCGTCGACGGCCAGGAGATCACCGCCCTCGATGCGGCGGGACTGCGCGCGGCGCGGCGGCGGATCGGGATGATCTTCCAGCATTTCAACCTGCTGAACGCGAAGACGATCGCCGAGAACGTGGCCTTTCCGCTGCGCCTGGAGGGCCGGCGCGGGGCCGAGGTGGACCGGCGGGTGGCGGAGCTGCTGGAGCGGCTGGGGCTGGCGGAGCACGCCCGCAAGCATCCGGCGCAGCTGTCCGGCGGGCAGAAGCAGCGGGTCGGCATCGCCCGGGCGCTGGCCACGGAGCCGAAGGTGCTGCTGTGCGACGAGGCGACCAGCGCGCTGGACCCGGAGACCACCGAAGACATCCTGACGCTGCTCGACCAGCTGAACCGCGAACTGGGCCTGACCATCGTGCTGATCACCCACCAGATGGAGGTGGTTCGCCGGGTCTGCGACCGGGTGGCGGTGATGAAGGACGGACGGGTGGTGGAGCAGGGCGGGACGGCCGACGTTTTCCTGCATCCGCAGCATGCGACCACCCGCGCCATGCTGGCCGAGGGCGAGGAGGCGTTCGACGCCTCGGTCGTGCCGGCCGGCGCGCGGCTGGCGAAACTGACCTTCCGCGGCGCGGCGACCTATGAGCCGGAACTGAGCCGCGTGGCCCGCTCGGTCGGCGTCGACTATTCGATCCTATCGGGCCGCATCAGCCGCATCCGCGGCGAGCCCTACGGCCAGCTGACGGTGGCCTTCACCGGCGGCGACGCCGAGGCGGCCGTCGCCCGGCTGACCGAACGGGGCGTGCGGGTGGAGGCGGCCTGATGTTCGACAACGTCGACTGGGCCGAGATCGGCCGGGCCACCGTGGACACCCTGCTGATGCTGGGCGGGTCGCTGGCCCTGACGGTGCTGTTCGGCGTGCCCCTGGGCGTGCTGCTCTACCTGTCGGGCAAGGGGCGGCTGGCCGCCAATCCGGTGCTGAACGCCGTGTTGTCGTTCGTCGTCAACGTGCTGCGCTCGGTGCCCTTCATCATCCTTCTGATCGTCATGCTGCCGGTGACGGTGCTGCTGGTCGGCACCTCGCTGGGCGTGGCGGGCGCGATCCCGCCGCTGGTGGTCGGGGCGGCGCCCTTCTACGCGCGGCTGGTCGAGACCGCCCTGCGCGAGGTGGACAAGGGCGTGGTCGAGGCGGGACAGGCGATGGGCGGCACGACCTTGCAGATCGTCACCCGCGCCCTGCTGCCGGAGGCCCTGCCGGGCATTCTCGCCGGGGCCACGGTGACCGCCATCGCCCTGGTCAGCTACACCGCCATGGCCGGGGTGGTCGGGGCCGGAGGGCTGGGCGACCTGGCCATCCGCTTCGGCTACCAGCGCTTCCAGACCGATGTCATGGTCGTCACCGTGGTGCTGCTCCTGCTGCTGGTGCAGGGTCTGCAGATGCTCGGCGACCGGCTGGTCGCCGCCGTCTCCCATCGCTGATCGCCCGCCCGAAAGGCCCGCCCATGCTTCGTCGCTCGCTGCTGATCGTCTCCGCCGCCGCGCTGACCCTCGCCGCGTGCGGCCGGGGCGGGGAGGCGGGCGCCGATCCCGACGGCCCGCTGCTGGTCGGCGCCACGGCCGTGCCGCACGCCGAGATACTCGAGCACATCAAGCCGGCGCTCGCCGCCGAGGGCGTCGAGATCGAGATCAAGGTGTTCAATGACTACGTCCAGCCCAACACCCAGCTGGCGGAGCGGCGTCTGGACGCCAACTACTTCCAGACCAGGCCCTATCTGGACGAGTTCAACGCCTCGCGCGGGACGGAGCTGGTCACCGTGGCCGGCGTGCACGTCGAGCCGCTGGGGGCCTACTCGCGCCGCTTCCGCTCGCTGGCGGAGCTGCCGGACGGGGCGGATGTGGCGGTGCCCAACGACGCCTCGTCGATCGGCCGCTCGCTGATCCTGCTGCAGGACGCCGGCCTGATCCGGCTGAAGGATCCGACGAACCCGCTGCAGAGCCTGCGCGACATCGCCGAGAACCCGAAGAACCTGCGCTTCCGGGAGCTTGAATCGGCCACCCTGCCGCGGGTGCTGGGACAGGTCGACATGGCGGTGATCAACACCAACTACGCGCTGGACGCGGGCCTCAATCCGGCGCGCGACGCCCTGACCATGGAGGGCGGCGACAGCCCCTATGTGAACTATCTGGTCGCCCGCCCGGACAATCGCGACGATCCGCGCATCGCGGCCCTGGCGGAGGCGCTGCGTGGCGAGGCGGTGAAGGCCTTCATCGCCGAGAAGTATGCGGGGGCGGTGATCCCGGCGACGTGACGCCGGGCCGGGGCTCAGGCCGCCGCCGTCGCCCGCGCCAGTTCGTCAGGCGTCTGAACCTGCACGGCCGGGGTGACCGGCTGGCCGGTGGCCTCGGCGACCAGCTCCGCCGTTCTCCCCTCCACCGCCGCCTCAAGCCGGGCGAGGAACTCATCCTTGGCCAGGCCCGTGGGAATGGGTTCGAGAAATTCGACCGTCGCCGTTCCCGGGGTCTTGCGAAACGCCTCCTGGGGCCAGAACAGGCCGAGGTTGGTGGCGACCGGGACGACCGGCATGTCGAAATCGCGATACATGTACCAGACGCCCGACCGGTAGCGGAACTTCTCGCCGACCTTCGCCAGGTTGCCTTCGGGGTAGATGAGGATGCGACGGCCTTCGCGGTGGGCGTCGGCGGCGCGGGACTTCAGCGCCTCGCGGGCTTCGCGACCGCCGCAGTTGTTGACCACGATGGCCCCCAGCTTGCCGAGAACCGTGGCCATCAGCGGGAACTTCTCCAGGTGGTCGCCGGTCACGAAGGCGAGGTCCTGGAAGCGGTCGTAGACCGAGAACCCATCGCCCCAGCTCTGGTGCTTGGCGGCGAGGATGAAGGCGCCCTGCGGAAGCCGGTCCTCGCCCCGGTAACGGAGGCGGATGCCGGCCAGCAGGCGCATGGCCTGCACCATGCGGCGGACATAGCGGCGTATGATCCAGCCGGTGGCGTGACGTCCGGGCAGAAGGGCGGCTATCACCGCCGCGAGGGTGTAGGCGATCGACAGCGACCAGTAGGCGACGGCGAAGGCGAAGCTGCGCATCAGGACACCCTGACCGGATTCGCGCCGGCCGGTCAGGCCGCGCGGTCGTGGGTTTCGGCCGAGGTCACCCGGTTCCGGCCGGCGCGCTTGGAGGCGTAGAGGGCGGCGTCGGCCCGCTCCAGAAGGGTCGAGCCGCATTCGTCGGGGCGGCGGACCGCGAAGCCGGCCGAGATGGTGACGGCGCCCAGTTCGTCGTTGGTCGACCGGCGGCGGAGGCTGCGCGAGGCGATCTCCTTGCGGATGGCCTCCAGCGCGATCTCCACCTGCTCCGGCGTCTCGTTCGGAAAGATCATGGCGAACTCCTCGCCGCCGTACCGGGCCGCGACGCGGGGCGGACGGGCCGACCGGCCCATGACGCTGGCGACGTAACGCAGCACCTGGTCGCCGGTCTGGTGGCCCCACGTGTCGTTGAAGCGCTTGAAATAGTCGATGTCGAGCACCGCCAGGATCAGCGGTTCGCCCTGGGTGTCGGCCTGCTCGCAGGCGGCGGCGAGGTGCTCGTCGAAGGCCTTGCGGTTGGCCAGATTGGTCAGGGCGTCCGTCATCGCGTCCCGCCGGACCTGCTCCAGATGCTCGCGCAGCCGGGCGACCTCACGCGTGGAGGCGTCCAGTTTCTTCTCGAGGGTCTCGTTCTCGCGCTGCACCCGGCGGGTCGCGGCGGTGAGGCCGGTGACGATGGTCTTGAGTTCGCCGCCGTCGCCCGCTTCGTCGATGCTGGTGGCGGCCTTGTCGAGGGTCTGCCCGTAGGCGGCCTGGGTCCGGTGAGCCTTGGCGATGGCGCTGGAGACGCTGGCCAGCTCCCGGTCCAGCACCCGGCCGGCGTCGCGAATCTCCTCGCTGAGGCGGCCGCGCGGCAGGTACTCCGCCGCCAGCATGTCTGCGGTGGCTTCGGTGAAGGGCTCGGCGGCGTCAAGAATGCGGCGAATCTCGCGGCCGAGGGCTCCCTCGGGATCGCCCAGGGCGTGCAACCAGAGCTCGAAATTGAGCGGGGTCGGCCAGACGCCGGCGCGCTCCATCTCGTCGATGACCTGCCGTGACAGGCTGTAGGCTTCCGGACCCCGGAGCGTGGATTCTACCGATGCCGGCATGCAGGCGTCCCTGACCCGCCGCCCTCCCCGGGCGGCCGCTGTCGGGAATCTAGACCGCCGTTCCGTAACGCCGGGTTAAGCGTGGCCTTCGGGGATCAGGCCTTCACGGGGACGGGGCGACGCAGGAAGGCCGGGATCTCGGCCTCGCCGAAGGGGCGGCCGTCGCCGGCGCGGGGTGCGTCGGACGCCGCCGCAGCGGCGCGATGATCGGGGCGACGCGTCGCGCGCGCGGGCCGTCGTTCAGTCGCAGGTTGCGGGGCGGCCTCGGCGACCACCTCCGCGACGGGTGTCGGGGCCTCGGGCTCCCGGGCCGCCTCGGACATGGGGGCCGGCGAGCGTCGACCGCGGCCGCGGCGGGTGCGGGCGCCGGCGTCCTCGCGGATAGTCGGAGCTGTCTCGTATACACATATGACGCTGCCGACGA
>JAFAEC010000041.1 GCA_023424215.1 Pseudomonadota bacterium | reverse complement strand
GCTCCGCGACGGAGCCGTCGACGGTCCAGCCCGCGTCGCGCTCGCGCAGCTGGATGACGCCGGTCAGGGCCCCCGCGCCGTAAGGGCCCGCTCCGGCGCCGCGGACGATATCGAGGCCGGACAGGCTTTCGGTCGGGACCTGGGACCAGATCACCCAGCCGCCGAAGGGATCGTTGAGCGGCACGCCGTCCAGGGTGACCAGGGCCCGGCCGGCGCCCGACGGCGCGATGGCGCGCAGCGAGATGCCCTGGGTCGTCGGGTTGGCGGCGAGGCTGGAGGTGCGGCGGAACAGGGAGACGGCCGGGACCGAGGCGAGCGCCTCGTCCAGCCGTTGCTGATCGCGCAGATCCCCCTCGTCCAGCCGGATGACGGCGAAGGCGGCCTCCGAGGCCGCGGGCGGCAGCCGGGCGCCGGTGACGACGATCTCGGGCAGTTCGGGGGGCGGGGGGACCTGGAGCATGAAGCGCTACAATGACCCGGGACGGCTCCGGGTTGCCAGCCCGGGAGCGCCGATCCGGCCTAGGCGGCCTCGACGGCCCCGGCGGTGCTCAGCACCCGGCGGATGGCGTCGAGCAGGGCGTCGGGCTGGATCGGCTTCTGGGCGACCCCGTCCATGCCGGCGGCGCGGTACTCGATCTCGTCGCGGGGGTCGGCGTTGGCGGTCAGGGCGAGGATCGGCACCGCCGCTGCGGGGCCGGGCAGGGCGCGGATCGCGCGGGTCGCCTCCACCCCGTCCATGACCGGCATCTTCACGTCCATCAGCACCAGGTCGAAGCGCTCCGCGCGCGCCCGCTCGACCGCCTCGCGGCCGTCGGCCGCGGTCTCGTGGGAGCAGCCGAACAGCTCCAGCACCTTGCCGGCCACGAAGCGGTTGGTCGGATTGTCGTCGACCACGAGCACATGCAGGGTCTCGTGCGGAGTGGGCTCCGGTCGGGGCGGCTCCGTCGTCAGCAGGTCCGCCCCGGCGCGCGGCAGGGTCAGGTCGAAGGCGAAGCGGGCGCCGCCCAGCGGACTGCGATCGACCCCGATCGCGCCGCTCATCCGTTCGACGATCTGGCGGCAGATCGCCAGGCCAAGGCCGGCGCCGGCCCCTCGCGGCCGGCGCGGCCGGTGTTGAACGGGTCGAAGATGCCGGCCGCGGTCGCCTCGTCGACCCCGGGGCCGCTGTCCTCGACCGTCCCCGTCAGCGCGACGTCATCCCCGTGGGACCTGGCCGACAGCCGCACCTCGACGACTCCCGAAGGGGTGAACTTGATGGCGTTGCCGATCAGGTTGTTGAGCAGTTGCTTGAGCCGGGTCTCGTCGGCGACCACGCCGGCGACGTCGGGGGCGTCGCAGGCGACGGTCAGGACCAGGCTCTTCTCCTCGGCCCGGGGCCGCCAGAGCGCCAGAAGGTCGTCCGCGACGGCCTGCAGCCGCAGCGGCGCCTCCTCGAAGCTCATCAGCCCTGCCTCGGCCCGGCTCATGTCGAGGGCGTCGGTCAGAAGCCGGAGCAGGCTCTGGCCGGAGTCGAGGATGGTGCGGACGTAGGGCCGCAGGGCCTCCTGCTCGAGCTCCCGCTCCATCAGCGCCGCAACGCCGAGGACGCCGTTCAGGGGCGTGCGGATCTCATGGCTCATCACGGCGAGGAACTCGGACTTGGCCCGGCTCGAGGCGCGGGCCTCCTGCTCGGCCGCGGACAGGTCGCGGGCCAGCGCCGCCATCGCCTCGGCGCGACGGCGGTGGACCGCGCTGCCGGCGCGCAGCAGGTGGATGCCGGCCCCGACGCCGGCGTAGCGGCCGCCGGCCACCACGACGAAGCCGTTCAGCAGGGCGCCCAGCCCGGCGGCGTCGACGCTCTCGAACAGGGTCGCGGCGTCGGCGTCGGCGTCGAGCACGCGCGGCTCCGGGTCCATGAAGCTGGACGCGGGCCGGCGCGCGTAGAGGGCGCGCCCGAACTCCGCGGCCATGCGCAGGGTGAAGGCGTTGCGCTCGACGAGGCCGACCGGCCGGTCCTCCTCGTCGACCACGGCGATGGCGAGGGTGTCGGGCTCGTCCTGGAAGCGTTCGACGATGTGGGCGCCGGGCGTATCCGGCGACACCGGCGCCGACGTGCTCGCGAAATCCCCGACCCTGGCCATGATCGCTCCGCTCTGGATGGCAGGGGGCAGGTAGCGGGGCGGCGCTTAACGGCAGCTTTGCCGTTCGTGAAGGTTTCGCGATTTTCTCTTGTAGATCAATCCGAAGGCGGAGCTATAGCCGCGCCAGCAGGTCCGCGGCGAAGGTGGACAGGGTGTCGTCGCGGGCCCCCATGACGACGATACGATCGCCGGGCCGCGCCAGATCGACCAGCCGGTCGCCGCAGGCCTCGCGGGTGGGAAGGGCTTCGGCGTGACGGCCGGCGGCGCGGACGCCCTCGGCGATGTCCCCGGAGCTGACCGAGCGATCGGTGGTGCCGCCGTAGTACACCGGCTCGGGCATCAGCAGGATGTCGTCGGGCCGGAGCAGGCCGGCGAAGCCTTCGATGAACTCCCGCCGCATCAGCTTCAGAGGGCCGAAGCCGTGCGGCTGGAACAGCACCAGCAGGCGGCCGTCGAAGGCGTGCAGGGTCTTCAGCGTGGCGGCGATCTTGTCGGGGTTGTGGGCGAAGTCGTCGATGACGGTGACGCCGCCCGAGGTCCCGACCGTCTCCATGCGGCGGCGGATGCCGGCGAAGGTCTCCAGCGCCGCGACGGCCTCGTCAAGCGGGACGTCCAGAGCACGCACGGCGGCGAGGGCGGCCAGGGCGTTGGCGACGTTGTGCGCCCCGGGGACAGCGAGGGTGACGGAGCGGCGCGCGCCGGAGGTCCGCTCGGACAGGTCGAAGCGGATGCCGGTCGCCAGCGGCTCGAGGTCGTGGGCGGCGTAGTCGGCGGCGTCGTTTCCGAGGGCGAAGGTGAGAACGGCGTCGCCGCGGCCGGTCTCGACCATGCGCTGGGCCAGGGCCGCGGTCTCGGGGTTGTCGAGATTGAGCACGGCGGTGCGGGCCCGGCCGGTGAAGCCGCCGAACAGGTCGCGCAGCTCCTCCATCGACTTGTGGTCCAGCGAGACGTTGGAGACCACGGCGACGGTCGGGTCGTAGCGGGCGATGGAGCCGTCGGACTCGTCGACCTCGGAGACGAACAGGTCGGGGCCCCCGACGAGGGCGCTGGCGAAAGGATGGTCGGCGTCGGCGAAATTCTTCATCACCGCGCCGTTCATCACCGTGGGCGCGCGGCCGGCGCGGTGCAGCATCCAGGCGACCATGCCGGTGATGGTCGACTTGCCCGAGGTGCCGGCCACGCCGATCGAGGTCGGGGCGGCGTTGAACAGCTGGCTGAGCAGTTCGGGGCGGGTGAGGATGCGGGCGCCGACGGCCTTCGCCGCGCCGATGTCGGGCACCGTCTCCTCGATCGCGCCGGTGGCGACGACGATCTGCTCCGCGCGGGTCACGCCCGAGCCGTCCTGCGGGTGCAGGGCCACGCCGTGCGCCTCCAGCCAGGCGAATTTCTCCGGCGTCCGGCCCTGGTCGCGCGAGCGGTCGGAGCCGGCGATGCGGTTCCCCTGCGCCTGCACGATCATCGCCAGCGGCAGCATGCCCGAGCCGCCGACGCCGCAGAAGAAATAGTCGTTCGCCATGGCCGCTGAGTAGAGGTCGAACGGGACGAGGGGAAGGGATTGGTTCGCAGGCCCGAGCCGCTCTATGTAGGGCGGGCACAGTCCGGGGGGCGCGTCTTGAAGATCGGCATCGTCAACGCCAGTTCGCGCTTCAGCCGGGAGCGCGGCGAGGCCGTCGAGGCGTGGGTCGCGGCGAATGTGCCGGACGGCTCGGTCAAGGTCGTCTTCCATCCCGCGAGCTTCGGCAAGCACGGCCATTTCGGCGGCGACGACGCCAGCCGGGCGCGGGCCTTCGTGGAGTTCGCCAACGACCCCCGCCTGGACGCGATCTGGTTCGCGCGCGGCGGTTACGGCTCGTGCCGAATCGCCGAGGCGGTGCTGCCGCAGCTGACCGACGTCGCCCGCAGGAAGCGCTATCTGGGCTATTCCGACGCCGGCAGCCTGCTGGCCGGGCTATACAAGGCCGGGTTTCCGCACGTGGCGCACGGGCCGATGGCCTCGGACACGGTGCGCCGCGACGAGGCGGCGTGGCGGGCGCTGAACTGGCTGAAGGCGGGCGATCAGGCCTCGTGGGAGCCGTCGCTGCACGAGGACCCCCGGCCGGCCGTGGCCTTCAACCTGACGATTCTCGACCAACTGATGGGCACCTATCTGGAGCCCGACCTGAGCGGCCATGTGGTCATGCTGGAGGAGGTGTCCGAGGCGCTGTACCGCGTCGACCGGATGATGTTCCACCTGACCGCGCAGCCGGGAATGAAGAACGTCGCCGGCATCCGGCTGGGGCGGGTGTCGGACGTCACCCCCAACGATCCCGAGTTCGGCCTGACCCCGGAGCAGATCGTCCGCTACTGGTGCCAGCGGACCGGAATTCCCTTCCTCGGCGCCGCCGACATCGGCCACGACGGCGACAACAAGGTGGTGCCGTTCGGGCCGCGCTGACCGCCGGTTCGCCCCGGCGGCGAATGCGGTCGACAGGACGGGGCAGGCGGCGTCCCATGCCCGCCTGACGGCCCGGATGCGGGC
>JAFAEC010000027.1 GCA_023424215.1 Pseudomonadota bacterium | reverse complement strand
CCCTCGACCACGATGGCCTGCCCGAGCACGGTGGCGGTGGTGGTGCCGTCACCGGCAACGTCGTTGGTCTTGGAAGCGACCGAACGCAGCAGCTGTGCGCCCAGGTTCTCGAACTTGTCTTCAAGTTCGATTTCCTTGGCAACCGACACACCGTCCTTGGTGATGCGCGGAGCGCCGAAGGACTTTTCGATGACGACGTTGCGGCCCTTCGGGCCCAGGGTGACCTTCACCGCATTGGCGAGGACGTTGACGCTGCGCAGCATCTTTTCGCGGGCGTCGGTGGAGAATTTGACTTCCTTGGCGGCCATTTATGGCTCCTTGAATATCGGGTTGACTGGAAACAACAAAAAAGACGCGAGAAGCGGATTACGCTTCGATCACGCCCATGATGTCGCTTTCCTTCATGATGATCAGGTCTTCGCCGTTGAGCTTGACCTCGGTGCCGCTCCACTTGCCGAAGAGCACGCGATCGCCGGCCTTGACGTCCAGCGCATTGATCTTGCCGTTTTCGTCGCGGGCGCCGGGGCCCACGGAAACGATCACGCCCTCGGAGGGCTTTTCCTTGGCGGTGTCGGGGATGATGATCCCGCCCTTGGTCTTGGATTCCTCTTCCACGCGCTTCACGAGCACGCGGTCGCCGAGCGGACGAAACGCCATCTGTGTGTTCTCCCAAAGGTTCTCGATGAACGCTCCCGCGGCGCCGCTTTTGGCAGCCACCGGGCGAGAGTGCTAACGCGAGCGGCAGGTAGGGCGGCGGATCGAGAGCGTCAAGCGTCGCGCCGCCGAAATCCGCTTCGCTGCGCGATCCCCGGCGACCTCCCGCGAGGTGAACCGCCCATGAATGGAGCGGCCCCGGCAGGTTCAGGCTCAGCTGGCTACAAGGGACTCCGAAGCCGGCCGAAAGCCGGCCAGGGAAAGGACCGGACATGAAAACTCACGCCAAGATCGCCATCGCCACCCCGGCCGTCCTCGGCGCCATGGCGCTCAGCCTGGCCGTGACCAGCCCGGCGGCGGCGCAAAGCCGCTATGATCGCGACCGCAGCTCGGATCGCACCGAGGACGCCCTGATCGGCGCCGCCGTGGGCGCGCTAGCGGGAGCCGTGATCGGCAACGGCGACGGCGCCTACATCGCCGGCGGCGCGCTCGCTGGCGCGGCGGTCGGTGCCTCCTCGTCGAGCCGCGACGATTGCGGCTACTACCGGGGCGGCCGCTGCTACCGGAACCTGGGCCATTGGGAGCGCGAGCACGGCATCAACAGCCGCGACGGCTACTACGGCGACCGCTACGACAATGGCCGCTACGTCGAGGGCCGCACCTATCGCGGCCGGGGCTATTACCGCGACGGCCGATTCTGGCGGAACCATGGCCAGTGGCGCAGCGCCCAGAACCACGATCGCGACTACCGCTACGATCGTCGCTGGTAGGAACAGCCTCTTTCGCCCGGCCGCGTGAGTTCTGGCCGGGCGTGTGGGCGGGAAGGCGGGCGCCGGAGACGGCGTCCGCCTTTTGCGTGTCAGACCATCAGCCGCTTCATCAGCTCGGCCGTCGACGGATCCAGCCCATCCGAGGGGGCCCCGGCCTCGACATCCCTCAGGATGGCCCGCGCCAGCACCTTGCCCAGCTCCACGCCCCACTGGTCGAAGCTGTTGATGTCCTGGATGACGCCCTCGACGAAGGTCTTGTGCTCGTAGAGGGCGATCAGCGCCCCCACCGCTTCCGGAGTCAGGGCGTCCATCAGGATCGTCGTCGACGGGCGATTGCCGGGGAAGGCGCGGTGCGGCGCCAGCCGGTCGGCCTCGGCCGCGTCCATGCCGGAAGCCCGCATCTCCGCCCGCGCCTCGGCCTCGGTCTTTCCGACCATCAGCGCCTGCGCCTGGGCAAGGGCGTTCGACCACAGGGGCGCGTCGCCCTCGCGCGCATCGGCGGCGGCCTGCGAGGTGTGGGCGACGACCACGAACTCCGCCGGGATCACCTGCGGCCCCTGGTGGATCTGCTGGAAGAAGGCGTGCTGCCCGTTGGTGCCCGGCTCGCCGAACACGATCGGGCCCGTGGCGGTGTCGACCGGCGAGCTGTCGCGCTTCACCCGCTTGCCGTTCGATTCCATCTCCAGCTGCTGCAGGAAGGCCGGCAGCCGGCGCAGGCCGTGGGCGTAGGGCGCCACGGTGCGGGCCTGTCGCCCCATGCCCTCGACATTGAACATCTGGGCCAGCGCCAGCAGCACCGGCGCGTTGCGCTCCAGATCCGCCTCGAGAAAGTGCTGGTCCATGGCCCGGGCCCCGTCCAGCACCCGATCGAACACATCCCAGCCGAGGGCCACGGCTACCGACAGGCTCACCGCCGACCACAGGGAGTAGCGGCCGCCGACCCAGTCCCGGAAGCCGAAGGTGCGTCCGCAGCCGAAGGCCTCGGCCTTCTCCGGCGCCGCGGTCACCCCGACCAGATGCTTCGCCATCCGTCTCGGCGACAGCGACGCCGCCAGCCAGGCCTTGGCCAGCTCGGCGTTGGCCAGGGTCTCCTGGGTGGTGAAGGTCTTGGACACCACCACGATCAGGGTGGTCTCGGGATCCAGACCCGCCAGCGCCTCGGCCATGTCACGCGGGTCGATGTTGGCGACGAAACGCAGGTCGATGGTCGGCTCCAGCGGCCGCAGCGCGTCCCAGAGCAGCCGCGGCCCGAGGTCGGAACCGCCGATGCCGATGTGCACGATGGCCTGGAAGGGCTGCTTGGTGCCGCCGGTCTCGGCCCCGGACCCGATGTCGGTCGCGAAGCGCGCCATGGCGCGGCGGGTCTCCGCCACCTCCTTCGACACCGGCGCGCCCAGGGCGTGGAAGTCGGCGTCGTCGGCCGCGCGCAGCGCCGGGTGCAGCACCGCCCGGCCTTCGGTGTTGTTGACCGCCTCGCCGCCGAACAGCGCCTCGCGCCGCCCCTCGACGTCGCAGGCCCGGGCCAGGTCGATCGCCGCCTCGAACCCCTCCGCGCTCCACGCCTGCTTGGACAGGTCAAGGTACAGGCCGGCCGCCTCGACGCCCATCCGTTCCAGCCGCCCCGGATCGGTGGCGAAATGGTGGACGATACGGGCGTCCGCGTCCTTGCGGGCGACGGCGCGAAGCATGTCCAGGGCCTGGGCGCGAGCGGTCATGGGCGAACTCTGACGGAAGAGGGTAAAGCCCCGTTTACGGGTGGGGCGTAAGCCGGTTCAACGCCGAATCCGCTGATTCGGCCTCAGCAAAAGAGGTCCGCCATGTCCTGCGGCGTCGCCCTGGCCGTATCCCTCCTGCTCTCCGACCCGGCCGTTGCCGCGGCGGCCGCCGAACCGCCCGCCGAGGCCGGCGCTCCGGTTTCGGTCGCCGGCGAGCCGCTGTTCGCGGACATCGTGGCCCGCTCGGGCGAGTTGCATGGTCTTGTCCGGGGCTGGCTGACCGCCGGGGCGGCTGACCAGGCCGACTTCGCCGCCGGCGCGGACTACGTCTCCTTCCGCGAGCGTGCGACCGAACTCGCCGCGCTCGACATGCAGGGCCACCTGGTTCTCAGGGAGCGCGGCACGGACGGCGACCTGAAGTGCATCCTGCGCGGCATCGCCGAAGACATGCCCAAGCGGCTGGAGGCGGTCGAGTCCGCCGCCAGCGCCGCCGAGCGCGCGGTGGCCCTCGACGAGCTGGCCTATCTCCTCAACGACAACGTCGAGGTGATCACCGCCCCGCCTCAGCCGCCGGTCTGACGGGCGACGCCGCCTTGAGCGCGCCGATCACCGTTCCTTCCGTCAGCAACTGCGGAAGCACCCGCGGCTCGGCCGCGCCGGGCGCGTACAGCAGGTAAAGCGGCACGCCCGATCGGCCGTGGCGGCGCAGCTCGGCGGTGATGGCGTCGTCCCGGCGGGTCCAGTCGCCGACCAGATATAGCGCGTTCGCCTTCTCCACGGCGCGCCGCGTCGCCGCCGATGACAGGGCGGTTCGCTCGTTGATCTTGCAGGTCACGCACCAGTCGGCGGTGAAGTTGACCAGCACCGGGCGGCCTTCGCTGCGTGCGGCCTCGACGGCGTCAGGCGACCACGGCTGCGACGGCAGGGCCGAAGTCTGGGCGGCGGGCGTGTCCGTCTCCGCGGGCATCCGGGCCGCGACGCCGGCGAGGGCGATGGCCGAGACCAGGGCCACGGCGGCGGCGACCGCGCTGACCACCCCGGCGCCGCCCTCGGCCCGGCGCGCCTGATTCAGCCCGGCCAGCCACAGGCCGAAGGCCGCCAGCACCGCCGCCAGCAGCAGCAGGCCCAACGCCTCGGCGCCGCTTTGCCGGGCGAAGACCCAGACCAGCCAGGCGGCCGTGCCGTACATGGGAAAGGCCAGCAGCCCCTTCAGCCGCTCCATCCACGGCCCGGGGCGCGGCAGGCGCGCCAGCAGTCGCGGCGTCAGGCTGACCAGCACGAAGGGCAGGGCCAGCCCAAGGCCCAGCATGAGGAAGACCACCAGCGCCATCGGCCACGGCATCAGCAGCGCCGCCCCGAGCGCGAAGGCCATGAAGGGGGCCGTGCACGGGGCCGCCACCACCACCGCCAGCATGCCGGTGAAGAAGGCCCCGGCCGCGCCCGGCAGTCGCGCCAGCGGCCCCGAGCCGGCCGCCTGCAGGCCGGCGCCCATGTGGAAGACGCCGGACAGGTTCAGCGCCACCGCCAGCATCAGCAGCGACAGGCCGGCGATCACCGCCGGAGACTGCAGCTGGAAGCCCCAGCCGATCGCCTCACCCCCGGCCCTCAGGGCCAGCAGCAGTCCGGCCAAGGCCAGGAAGGTGGTCAGCACGCCGGCCAGGAAGGCCAGCCCGTCGCGGCGCGCCCGCGCCGGGTCGTGCGCGGCCGCGCTCAGGGCCGCGGCCTTCATGGCCAGGATCGGGAAGACGCACGGCATCAGGTTCAGGATCAGCCCGCCCAGCAGGGCGAACAGCGCGGCCTGGAGGAAGCCGGTCCAGCCGACCGCGGCCCGCTGCGGCTCGTCGCCGGCGTCCGGAAGGGGAGCCAGATCGCCGGAGCCCCGGGCGCCCGGCAGGTCGGGGCCCGGCTCGGCCCGGATCTCGAAGGCGCCGAGCGAGGTGGCCAGCACCCCCTCCAGCGGCGTCGCCGGCCCCGTCTGCCCCTTCGCTCCCGCGCTCAACACGAGGGTCAGGCCTTCCGGACCCCATGCGCCGGTCTGCGGCGCGGAGTGATCGATCAGACCGGCCTCGAACGGAAAGAAATAGCTCGGACCCGGGTCGCGCCCGGCCAGCGGACCACCCACGGCGGTCAGGGTCAGGACGCCGTTCTCGGACCGCACCCGCGCCTCGATCCCCGCGGGCGTCGGCGCTTCGGCCAGCACGCGCTGGATCGCCGCCCCGTGACGCGGGTCGGGCGGAGCCGCCCCCTCGCGCACCGGCAGGTCGAGGCGCAGGGTCAGCGTCTCCGGGACGCACATCTCGTCGCTGCATACGAAGAACAGCGCCTCGACCTCCAGCGGCACGGTCGAACCGGGCCGGGCGTCGGCCGGAATCTCCACTGGGACCGGCAGGTAGACGTCGCCCTCGTAGCCGTAGTTGGTCAGCCCCTGCAGTCGTTGCCGCTCCGGGGTCGGCCAGACGATGTCGCCCGCGCGCACGCCCTCGGGCAGCCGCCAGGTCAGCCCGGTCGCTCCGCCGGAATCGCCGGGATTGCGCCAGTAGGTGTGCCAGCCGGGCTCGATGTCCTGACGGACGGCGACCACGGCGGTCGAGCCGGGCGCAGCCCAGCGGCTCATGGCCACCAGCTCCGCCTCGATGCGGTCGGTCCGCTGGGGTCCCGATGTCTGGGCCGCGGCCGTGATCGGGGCGGCGACGGTCAGCAGCAGGCAGAGAAGACGGATCAGCAGACGCAACCGGGGCTCCTTCGAGGTCGGGCGGACCTTAGCCGCTCCGCCCCGTCCGCGTCACCGCCGTGCGTCAGCGGCGCGTCGCCTCACCGGGGCGCGGCGTCGACCAGCACCTCGGTGCGCCGCCGCATGGGCTGGACCGAGCCGGTCGCCGTGACCGCGCCCGATTCCCCCGCCGCGCCGACCTCGAAGGCGGGGGCGGGCCAGCCGGTCGCGGCCAGCGCCTCAGTGACCGCCAGCGCCCGCTGCTCGGACAGGTCGAGGTTGGCCTCGGCGCCGCCGGTCGGGTCGGCCAATCCGATCACCTGCACCCGGCGGATGTCGCAGCCCTGCAGGCGCGTTCCGGTCAGGCCGATCGCCTGCAGCGCCGCCTGGGTCAGCTGCGCCTCGCCCTCGGCGAAATAGACCTCGAACCGTTGCGGCGCGCATGCCGACGCCTCCGCGACCAGATCGTCGCGATCCATCCCGCGCGTCAGTCCGCACCCCGCCAGGGCCATCGCCGCCAGTCCCGCCGCCGCCAGCTTCCACATCGCTCGTCCCTCTCCCACGAAAAAGGGGCGGCCCGCCGACCGACGAACCGCCCCTGTCTGTCTTCAGCCTGCGTCCTAGTACCGGCGCTGACCGTTCTCCCAGTAGCACTCGTCCTGGCGGTTATCGTAGCAGTAGTAGTACCGGCCCTGGCTGTCGCGGTAGCGCTGCTGATTGGCGCGGTCCTGCTGCGAGCCGCGGATCGCGCCCGCCGCGCCGCCGACGGCCGCGCCGATGGCGGCGCCGGTCGCCGCGTTGCCGCCGCCGGTGTTGTTGCCGATGATCGCGCCGGCCACGGCGCCGATGCCGGCGCCGATGGCGCCCTGACGCACGGTCTCGTTGGTGCCGCCGTAGTACGGGTCGCTCGCACAGGCGGTGGCCATCAGGCCCGCGCCGGCAATGGCGATGATCGCCTTTTTCATGATGGAATCCTTCATCCCGGGTTTCGCCCCGTGGGTGAGAACGCTGGATAAGCGTTGCGGTTCCGCCGCTATGCTCCGGCACGGCCTGTGTGAGGCTTCACCCCGGGGGCGCGGAGCCTTTCCACGAGCGGGGTGTGTGGTCAAATCGGGGGTTTTTCGCATGCGCTTTTCCCAACCCGTCCGGATGGCGGACGACGGTGATCATGGACCGATTTGGAGCCGGCCGAAGCGACGCCGTGGGGCCAACCCGCTGGTCGGCGTGGTGGTGACCTTGCTGGCGATCTTCGGCGTGCTGACGGCCGGTCTTGGCGTCAAGGAGAAGTCTCTGGCCGGGGGTGGCGCGGTGATGGACGGCTGGATCGCCGCCGGGGTCTCCAGGGTCCGCGGAGAAGCCCCCGTGGTCGCCGATCGCGCGGCCGACGCGGCAGGGGCGGCGGCCAACAAGGCGGGCGACGCGGCCCAGGCCGGCGCCGCGGCGGCGACCGAGGAACTCAAGAAGTAGTAGCTCCGCTCTCGTCCGCCGGAACATCGGCTCGGCCCGGAACGTTCCGGGCCGCATGGATCAGACAACGGCCACGGTTGCGGAA
>JAFAEC010000216.1 GCA_023424215.1 Pseudomonadota bacterium | reverse complement strand
GCCTCCGCCTCCCCCGCCACCGCCTCCGCCGCCTCCGCCGCCTCCTCCGCCGCCGCCGCCGTCCCCTCCGCCGTCGGCGACGTCGGCCGAGTACCTGCGCAACTACGGCGTCGCCAACTCCGGCGCGATCACCGCCTGGAACCAGGGCGCGACCGGCGCCGGCATCAACATCGGCGTCATCGACTCGGGCATCGACTTCACCCAGGCGGACCTGGCCGGCCGGATCTCCACCACCCTGTCTACCGACGTGGTGGCGGACCGGAACATGCCGACCGGAACCGTCGGCCCGAATGGAGAACCGGCCCACGGCACCACGGTCTCCGGCGTCATCGCCGCCGGCTTCAACGGCTTCGGGAGCATCGGCACGGCCTATGAGTCGACCATCATCTCGATCCGGGCCGACGTCAGCGACTGCACGGACCCAGAGGACACCGTCTGCTTCAAGTCCTCCGACCTCGTGACGGCGATCGACTACGCCATCGCCAACGGCGTGCCGATCGTGAACATGTCGCTGGGCGGCAGCGGGCCCCTCGGCTCGGCCTTCGAGGCGGCGCTGCAGCGGGCCGTGAACGCCGGCATCGTCTTCACCATCGCGGCGGGCAACGCCGGCGACGAGCCGACGGGCGGCGATCCCGAATGGCCGGGACGCTACGCCACCGATCCCCGCTTCGCCGGCAGCATCATCGTCGTCGGCGCCCACGATGTGGCCAACCAGCTCGCCGCCTTCTCCAACCGGGCCGGCGTGTCGGCGACCAGCTACATCAGCGCCGCCGGCGTAGACGTCATCACGGCCTGCGACAGGACCTCCTGCTGGCAGGTCAACGGCACCTCATTCTCCGCGCCGGCGGTGGCGGGGGCGCTGGCCCTGCTGCTGGACGCCTTCCCCAATCTGACCGGGCGGGAAGCGGTGGACATCCTGCTCAAGACGGCCCGCGACGCGGGCGCCGCCGGGACCGACACGGTCTACGGCCGTGGCCTGCTGGACATCGCCCAGGCCTTCCAGCCGGTGGGGTCGACATCCGTGCCGATGGCCTCCGGCTCCTCCGTTTCGGTGACGAGCACGCGCTTCGCCTACACCGGGGCCGCCTTCGGCGACGCCTTCCGGCGCGGCGACGGGCTCGGCACCGTCGGGCACGATTCCTTCGATCGCCTGTTCCGCGTCGACCTGGCGGCGGCGTTCGGCGAGGCCCCGCGCGGGGAGCGGATCCGCATGCCCCAGGTCGAGCAGCGGCAGGCCCGACTGACGGTCGACGCCCCGCTGGGCGGCCAGCTGTCGCTGACCAGCAGCACCCTGATCGAGGACGACGCCTTCGACCCGGCCGCGGCCTCGCAGGCGCTGACGCCGTGGCTCGACGATCGTCGGCGCGAGGACGTGATGGTCGAGTTCTCGACCGGTCGCGGCGCGGTGGCCCTCTGGCAGGGCCGCAACGGCGCCCGCTCGCCCTTCGAACTGGGCGCGGGCGACGGCTTCGCCTCGCTGGCCCAGGTCGATCGCGCGGTTCTCGGCGCGGTGCGCATAGGCGACCTGACCTTCACCGCAGACGCCGGTTCGGGCGACCGCGTCATGCCCTTCCGGCAGGCCGAGGACGACGTGTCGCGCTACACCCGCTTCGCCATGGACTGGCAGCCCTCGGACGCCGCCAGGCTGACCTTCGCGGCCGGCGGGCTGAACGAGCGGATGGGCCCGCTGGGCTCCTATGTCCCGCTCGGCTCCGGCTTCGAGATGCCCAGCGACACCGCCTTCGCGGGTGTTTCGGGCCAGTTCGACCTCGGTTCCGGCCTGTGGCTGGACGCCGAGATGGGCTTCGCCCGCACCGACCTGGCCGGTGAGTTCCTCAGCCTGTCGGAACAGGCGCTGAGCTCCAGCTGGCGGGTCGGCCTGACCACCTTCTGCAAGGAGCTCGGTTTCGGCTGCCGTTCGCTGACGTGGTCGATCTCCCAGCCGCTGAGGGTCGAGCGCGGCGAGTTCAGCGCCTGGCTCGCCGATGCGCCGCTCGAATACTTCGATCCGCTGACCTTCTCGGAGCGCCGCTTCTCGGCCACGCCCACCGGGCGGCAGATCGACTTCTCGCTGGGCAGCCTCCACGCGCTTCCGGACGGCTCGGAACTGGCGCTGCGGGCCGTGGTCACCCGCGACGACCGGCACGTGCGCTCGGCCGAGCCGGCCTATGCGCTGATGGGCAGCTGGCGGAGCACCTTCTAGGCCGAAAGCGTCGCCAGACGTGGCCCGACGGCCCGCCTGCCGCTAGAGGAGGCGGGGCGGCGGAGAGGGGAATGCCATGGCGATCTATCCGGTGGTGCTGTGCGGCGGGTCGGGCACCCGCCTGTGGCCGGCCTCGCGTCCGGAGCGGCCGAAGCAATTCCTCGACCTGGTGAGCGACGCCTCGCTGTTCCAGGAAACCGTCGGCCGGGTCGCGCCGCTGGCGGAGGATGGCGGCGCGGTGCTGGTGGTGGCGGGTCGCGACCACGCCGCCGCGATCGAGGCCCAGCTCGGAGACATGCCGGCCGTGCTGCTGGTTGAGCCCGAAGGGCGGGACTCGGCGCCCGCCATGGCGGCGGCGGGGGAGTGGATCTTCCGACGCGACCCGGCGGGCGTGGCCCTGTTCGTCGCCTCGGACCATCACATCCCCGATGCGGAAGATTTCCGCGCGGCGGTGCGGGACGGCGTTCGGGCCGCGGAGACGGGGCGGATCGTCACCTTCGGAGTCAAGCCGACGGAGCCGTCCCCCGCCTACGGCTACATCCAGCCCGAAGGGCCCGGCCTGGCGCCGGTCCGCCGGTTCGTCGAGAAGCCGGACCGCGCGCGGGCGGCGGAGTACGTCGCCGCCGGCTACCTCTGGAACAGCGGCAACTTCGTCGCCCGCGCGGACGTGCTGTTGGAGGAACTGGCCGCCCATGCGCCCGAGGTCGCCCGCGCCGCGCGGGCGGCCCTGCCGCGGACCGACGCGGCCCGGGTGGAGCTCGAGCCAGCCTTCGCGGCGGCGCCGCGCATCTCCATCGACTATGCGGTGATGGAGAAGAGCGGCCGGGTCTCGGTCCTGCCGGTCGGGTTCGGCTGGTCCGATCTGGGGGCCTGGGACGCGGTGGCGGCGACCGGCGGGGCCAGCCGCGGCCTGTGGATCGGCGGCGACGGAGACGGCGCCAATCTGGTGCGGGCGGCCGAGGGCATGGTCATCGCCACGGCCGGCGTCTCGGACCTGGCCATCATCGCCGAGCCGGACGCCGTGCTGGTCTGCCACCTCAGCCGCTCGCAGGAGGTCAAGGGGCTGGTGGAGCGTCTGCGCGAGCTGTCTCCGGCGCATCTGCACGGCGCGGCGACGGAGGCTTCCTCGTTCGAGGCCCGCGCCGCGGACTTCGATCGCTGGATGCGGCTGACCGCCCTGCCGCTCTGGGCCACGCTGGGCGTCGATGCGGACGGGGGCTTCCGCGAGGCCCTCGCCGCGGACGGCAGCCCGGTCGGGGACTTCCGGCGAGCGCGCGTGCAGACCCGCCAGGCCTGGGTCTACGCCGTGGCCGGACAGGCGGGCTGGGCCGGCCCCTGGCGGCGGCTGACGGTCGAGGCGCTTGACCGGTTCGTGGCCACCAACCGGCGCCTGGACGGCCTCTATCGCACCCGGGTCTCGATCGAAGGCGCGGTGCTGGACGACACCGCCTCCCTCTACGATCAGGCCTTCGCCCTGCTGGCCTTCGCCGCGGCGGCGGAGGCCGGGATCGAGCCGGACGTGATGGCTGACCGGGCCCATGCGCTGCGCGAGGCGCTGTCCGCGCTGGCCCTGCCGGAGGGCGGCTGGCGCGAGGACGCCGGCCATCCGCACCAGGCCAACGCCCACATGCACCTGTTCGAGGCCTGCCAGGCCTGGGCGGCGGTGGAGCCGGGGCGCGAGTGGACGGCGATGTCCGACACGATCGCCGGCCTGGCGCGCCGTTATTTCATCGACCCCGACGGCGGCTTCCTGCGCGAGTTCTTCGCGCCGGACTGGAGTCCGGCTCCGGGGGAGGCGGGCAGGCTGGTCGAGCCTGGCCACCAGTTCGAATGGGCCTGGCTGCTGACCCGCTGGGGCCGCGCCCGCGGCGACGACTGGGCGGCCACGGCGGCGGGCCGGTTGTACGAGGCCGGCCTGCGAGGGGTCGATGCGACGCGCGGCGTGGCCGTGGACGAGCTGGACGACCGGCTGGAGCTGCGTTCCGGCCGCGCCCGCCTGTGGCCGCAGACCGAGCGGCTCAAGGCGGCGCTGATCCTCGGCGACCGCGTTCCGGCCTCGCACGCGGGCGAGGCGCTGAAGGGCCTGCAGCTGTATCTGGAGCCGACCGGCCTGTGGCGGGACAAGCTGGAGCCGGACGGCCGTTTCGTGGACGAGCCCGCGCCGGCGAGTTCGCTCTACCACATCGCCGCGGCCTGGGTTCAGTTGCGAGAGAGCACCGGCAGGGCGCCCGGTCGACGCGCCTAGAGGAAGCTTCGCCCCTCGCCGAGCGGCGGCGGCACGATGCGGCTGATCGGAAGCGGGGCGACCTCGCCGTAGAGGCCGGCTCCGCGTGGCGGATCCGGCAGGACAGGCGGCGGGGTCGGACGTACCGGTTGTTCGTTACGCATCTCGCTAATCTCCCCTGCGAGCGGCCGGGCACCTTAACGCCCTCTTGCCCCCCGGGGTCAAGCGTAACCACTCGCCAACCATTCGGTGGGTCGGGCCCGCCAACGCCCCGTTAGGCGGCGGCGCGTATGCTGCGGTATGAGGCGGTCACAACGTCGTCGAGGGAGGGGCAGGGTGATCTCAGGCAGGTCGGTTCTGGCCGTGGTGACC
Organism: Pseudomonadota bacterium; assembly: GCA_023424215.1. GTDB lineage: Bacteria > Pseudomonadota > Alphaproteobacteria > Caulobacterales > Caulobacteraceae > Brevundimonas. The sequence goes on along the minus strand of JAFAEC010000216.1, from coordinate 1,295 downwards.
GCCCGGGGCGGGTCGAAGGGGCTGCCGGGCAAGAACCTGCGTCCGCTGGCGGGGCGGCCGCTGATCGGCTGGACCATCGCCGCCGCCCGGGCGGCGGCCGGCGTCGACCGCCTGATCCTGTCCTCGGACGACCCCGGGATCATGGCGGCGGCTCACGCCCTCGGCTGCGAGGCCCCCTTCCAGCGGTCGCCGGAGCTGTCCGGCGACGCCGCCGGCTCGATCGATGTGGTGCTGGACGCGCTGGACCGGACGCCGGGCTTCGAGGTGGTGGTCCTTCTGCAGCCGACCTCGCCCTTTCGCACCGCCGCCGACATCGACGGCGCGCTCGGGCGCCTGGCGTCGACCGGCGCCCCCGCCTGCGTCTCGGTGACCGAGGCGCCGGCGCACCCATGGCTGGCCTACGGCGAGGATGACCGGGGCCGCCTCGATCCCTTCGCCGCGCCGCCGGCGGGCGCCAGTCTGCGCCGCCAGGACTTGCCGCCGGCCTGGATGCTGAACGGGGCGGTCTACGCCGCCGAGGTCGACTGGCTGCGCCGCGAGCGCAGCTTCCTGAAGCCGGGCGAGACGGCGCTCTGGCCGATGCCGCCGGAGCGGTCGATCGACATCGACACGCTCGAGGACTTCCAGCTCGCCGAACGCCTCGCGGGCGGCTGACCGGTCAGGGCAGCAGCTCTCCCCCGGCGGCGCGCTTCGCCTCGATCTCGAGCTGCACCCCCTCCAGCGCCCGCGCCCGCGACCCGGCCGAGGCGTGGCCGATCTGGGGGAAGCGCACGCGCCAGTTCGACTCGCCGAAGCGCCGCCAGAACGGCGCGGCGACGGCCGGGTCGTAACCGGCGCGGGCGGCGAGGTAGAGTCCCACCCGGTCCGCCTGCTGCTCGGCGCCGCCCTGGCCGCCGTCCGTCACCCAGGCCTCCTCGTTGGCCTGCCGCGCCGCGCCCCCGGTCTCGCTCCAGTGGCGGTGGCGCAGCACGTGGTGGGCCAGTTCGTGACCGAGGATGACCGCCAGCTCGTCGTCGCTGGCGGCGAAACCGGCCAGCGCCGTGCTGATGAACAGCCGTCGGCCGTCGGCGCGGGCGTTCAGCTCGTCGGACGGGTTCAGCTGGACGTCGTAGCCGCAGGCCCTCTGGGGCCGCACCGTCAGCTCCAGCGTTTCCGCGCCCCGCTGCACGCGAAACCGGGCGTCGCCGTCGGCCAGCGCCGCGTCGACCAGGCGCAGGTTGCGGCCCAGCCCGTCCCAGCTCGGCGCCCCCGCATGGTCGCCCGCCGCCAGCGGCCGGCCGTCGACGTCCAGCAGC
>JAFAEC010000214.1 GCA_023424215.1 Pseudomonadota bacterium | reverse complement strand
ATATCGTCGACGCCTCGGACCTGCGCCGGGGCAAGGTGGCGGCCCACCTGATCTGGGGCGCCCCGTCCAGCGTTCTGGTCGGCGATTTCCTGTTCGCCCGCGCCTTTGAACTGATGGTCGAGACCGGCCAGATGCGCGCGCTGGGCATCCTCGCCAAGGCGTCCAGCGTCATCTCCGAGGGCGAGGTGCTGCAACTGACCCGCGCCCATGACCTGGGTCTGGATCAGGACACCTATCTGCAGATCATCTCGGCCAAGACCGCCGAACTGTTCGCCGCCGCCGCTGAATCCGGCGCGGTCGGGGCAGGGGCGGACGAGACGGCGGTGCAGGCCCTGCGCGACTACGGCCAGTATCTCGGCCTCGCTTTCCAGCTCGCCGACGATGCGCTGGACTACGGCGGCCAGTCGGAAAAGCTGGGCAAGAATACCGGCGACGACTTCCGCGAAGGCAAGGTCACCCTGCCGCTGCTGCTCGCCGCCGCCCGCACCAAAGGCCACGACGACGGTTTCTGGGAGCGGACGATCAACAAGGGCGACCGTCGGGAGGAGGACTTCGCCCGGGCCCGCGAATTGGTCGTAGGCGCCGGAGCCGTCGGCGCGACGCTCGATGTCGCCTGGGACTACGCCGACCGCGCCAAGGCCGCGCTGGAGGTGCTGCCGCGGAGCGAATGGCGCGAGGCGCTCGAGCTTCTGGCCGATTTCGCCGTCAGCCGGGCCGCCTGAACACCGTTCACAGCGTGTTGCGGGCTATTTTCCCCGCCAATGGCTGTGCTAAACGGCCTGCAACCGGTCGGCGTGAGTCTTCGTTGAGGTCTTGCGCCGCCGTCGCCGTCGCCGTACGGCAAGGTTTGAGACAACAGCCGCCTTGGCGGTATCAGAAGGCAGAGACAACATGTCCGACACCCTGGAACGCGTCCGCAAGATCGTTATCGACCACCTGGACGCCGATCCGGACAAGGTCACCGAAAAGGCCAGCTTCATCGACGACCTGGGCGCCGACTCGCTCGACAACGTCGAACTGGTCATGGCCTTCGAGGAAGAGTTCGACATCGAGATCCCCGACGACGCCGCCGAGCACATCCAGACGGTCGGCGACGCCGTGAAGTTCATCGACGAGAAGCTGGCGGGCTAAGCCCCGGCCGGTCTATCGGACGGCTATGAAAGAGCCGCCGCGGCGCGAGAGCGCTGCGGCGGCTTTTTTGCGTTTGCGCGCCGCCCGCTACAGCACCGACAGCGCGACATTGTCGAGGTTGCAGGAGGGATCCCGGCGGATCTCGACCTTGCGCTCGATGGACTCGAGGATGGCGCTGGAGAAGCGCACCCCGGCCAGCTTTGAGCAGGTGTGGAGGTTCCCGGGGCTGAACACATTCACCTCCAGGATCTTGTCGCCCACGATGTCGATCCCGACCAGGAACATGCCGTCGCGGATCAGCTTGGGCCGGATCACCTCGGCAAGGCGTAGTTCGGTCTCGCCGATCTCGGCGGCCTCCATCTTGCCGCCCGCGTGGACATTGGAGCGGATGTCGCCCTCGGCGGCGACGCGGCGCAGGGCGCAGTATTTGGCCCCGATCTTCAACGGGACGCCGTTCATCAGGAACAGGCGGATATCGCCCTTCGACGCCGCGGGCAGGTAGGTCTGGGCGATGATGTAGCCGTCGCGGCCGATGGCCTCGATCATCTGGTTCAGGTTCGACGCCGCCTTTCCGCCGACGGCGAAGACGCCCTGGCCGCCCGAACCCTGGAGCGGTTTCAGGATGACCTTGCCGCCGTGCGCCTCGGAAAAGGCCTTGATGTCGGCGGCCGTCTTGGAGATCAGGGTCTCGGCGCGCACCTCCTCCGGGAAGCCCTGGAAATAGAGCTTGTTGACGGCGCGCGAGAGCCCGTCGGGGTCGTTCAGGACCAGCACGCCGCGGCGGGCCGCCTCGCGCCCGAACAGGATGCCCGCGCCCTCGGCCCACGGCCGTTCGCCGGCGTCGTTGGAGGGATCGTTCCTGAGCATCAGGACGTCGATCTCCTCGATCGGCATCAGCCGGCGCTCGCTGTCATCCTGAAGCGCCGCGAAGAACTCCTTGAACGTCCGATACTTTCTCTTCGGCACGCAGGTCGCGTGAACCCACATGCTGTTGTCGCCCTGGATCACGAAATCGCCGGGCGTGACATAGACCACCGAATGACCCCGCCGGACGCACTCATTGGCCAGGATGGTCGTCGTGTAGTGAGGGTACTCGCTGTCGAGGCCGTTGACGAAGAAGGCGATCTGCATGCGGGGGTCCTTTTGTTGGGTTCAGATCAGGTCGGCGAGCGTCAGGCCCGCGGCGGCGCGGTCGAGATTGGCGCGAGCCTGATCGCGGTCGAGGAATTCGGGGGTGACGGCGGCAGGCTGCAGGAAGCCGCGCTCGTGCAACTCGTCGATCACCGGCACATGGGCCATGGCGATCTTTCCGGACCAGAACGGCGTCAGCGAGCGGCCGGCGGCCACCCAGTCCAGCACATCCAGCAGGCCCTGGAGGTAGATGTAGTCCTTCGCCAGCCCTCCGGAGCGAAACACCCGCGCGCAGACGTGGAAGGCCATCCGCGACGAGACCCCATGCTCGCGGGTGAGCAGCCGCCAGACCTCGAGGAAGCCGGCGCCGTCGATCATGGCGCGGACGGCCACGACCCGCGCGGCCAGCAGGCGCATCCGCTCGCGGGTCAGGCCGCCGACGGCGAATTCGGCGAACACGCCCAGACCCTCCTGGATGCCTTCATAGCCCGCCAGGCCGGACCGAAAGATCTGCAGGCCCTGCTGCTTGCCGGTGAAATAGGTGAGCAGGTGAACGCTGACCTCGTGCTGAAGCAGAGGGTCAAGCCGCCCGGCGCGCATCCGGGTGTTTCGCGAGATCATCAGCCGGTGGCCCGACACCATTAGCCCGGTGACGTCGTCCCGCAGGCTGATGTCCGCCTTGAAGTCGTCCAGTCGCTTGCGATAGCGGGCGACCAGGGCCGTGGCGGCGTCGCGGACCGCGTGGCAGTCGACCGGGTCGGGATCGTCCTCCTCGTCGACCGGATGCGGCTCCCGGGCCTTGAGGGCGTCGAGCACGGCCACCGCCTGCCCGGCCAGCCGGTCGTCGACGCGCCCGTAAAGCATGACCGATGCGTCGCGGAAACGCGCCGACTGGCGCGACTGCAGCATGGTCAGCTGCAGGTCGATCTCCTGCTGCTTCTCCCGGAACAGGGTCTCGAGGACCGGATCCTCCACCCCGTCCACATCGATGGCGTAGAGCGCGCGCTTCTCTTGCGAGGCGTCGACGGTCAGGGGGCGGTAGTGGAAGACGGGCTCCCGGTCCTGACCGCCCCGCCGGAAGGAGTCCCAGGCCGCGGCGGTGTTGATCGGCGAGACGCTGAGCAGGAAATCGAACCGGCTGGCGACGGCGGCCAGCTGACGATCGACATGGCGGGCGGCGCGAATGAAGCCCCGACGGCCGAGGGCGCGGTAGTGCTTCGGCGTCGGCAGATCGGAGGCGGCGACCACGCCGCACAGGGCCTGGAGCAGGGCGTCGAGGACGCCGGTCTGCAGATCGTGCAGCACGCCTGGAAAGACGCCCTCGCCGTCAGCGGTGCGATAGGTGCGGGGGATGCCGAGCGAGAGTCGGGGCGTGCCGGCGGGCAGGGCGACCAGATCCTCGATCTCGGGCATCGGGTCGATGCGCGGTCGCTGCCGCTCCAGTTCGAGGTTTTCGAGGGCGCGCTCCAGGGCGTCCGCGGCGCGGCGCGCCGCCGGATGGTCCGAGGCCCCGACCTGGAAGCGATAGGGCGTCGGGTCTGCGGAATCGGCCTTGTCGGTCTCGGGCACGGGCAGGTCGTACAGTTCGGCGACCAGGAAGGCGCCGAGGCGCTCGTCGAGGGTGCGGCCGAGGGTCTCGATCAGGTCATAGGCGAAGGCGTCGCCCTCGGTCGCCCTGGGCCAGACGGCGTAGACCGGGCTGGCGGTGGCCACGCCGAGGGCGGCGCTGGCCGAGCGGGTGCGGCGTGAGCGATGGATGACGACGAAGGGCAGCGGGCGGTCGACATGGATGCGCCCCCCCGGCGGCAGCTTGCGCCGCACGGACTTCCCGGCCGCGATGCGGTCGGCCAGGTCGGCGATGAAGCCGGCTTCGCTGGTCGCCTCCCGCTCGCTCATGGCCCGCGGGACTGGACCAGATCGGTCAGGACGGCGACCGAGTCGCGCACCAGCCGGCGCATGGCGTCCAGTTCGTCCGGGTCGGGCGCGCCGGTCCATTCGTCCATGAAGAACTTCTTGAACTCGAAGGCGATGGCGCAACCCTGGCGCGGATGGCGGTCGTGGACGAAGCGGGTCCATTCGCCCTTGCCCTGGAACGCCAGGTTCTCGGCCACCGACAGGCGTCGGCCGTTGAAGTCGTGGTCGGCCAGCCAGGCGAGGTAGGGATCGACGACGTGAGCCCACCGCTCGCGGGGCATGGAGAAGGTGCCGATATTGATGTCGGGCGCCTGTCGAACGGGCGTCGGCGGAGCGTCCGGTCCGTCGCGGCGGTGATTGTAGCTGTGGACGTCCAGCACCACGAAGGCCGCATGGTCGCCGGCCAGTTCGTCGGTCACCCGGCCCAGCTCCGCATAGACGCGGCGATGATAGTCCCGCGACGTCTCGACCTCGTCCTCGGTCAGGGGCGTGCGCCACACCTCGAGGCCCCAGCACTGCTCGGGGGTCCGGTAGACGGCGGTGTCGAGCGGCCGGTTGAGATCGACCTCGAAGCGCGAGCGGTGGGCGACGAAATGGTTCGGCGCGTCCCGCACGGCCTGGCCGGTGAAGGGATCCTCCTCCCGCAGCCGCCCGGCGTCGTCGAGGGCGAAGCGGCCGGCCAGGGCGGATCGCACCGCATGGCCGTCGTGGATGGCGGTGGCCAGGACCGGACCGTCGCCCCGGGCAAGGGTCCACCAAGGCGTCGGATCGGTTGCGGACGGACTGGGCATGCGACCCGAACGCCCCGACTTACGGTCAAGTTCAAACGCCTCGCCCGGCGGACCCCGGGCGGCGGGACGCCGACCCGGACAAGGTCGTCGCTCAGCCCGGCGTCACCGACGCCCCCCGGCGCCAACCCGCCCGACGCCGCCGAACTGGTCATGGCCTTCGAGGAAGAGTTCGACATCGAGATCCCCGACGACGCCGCCGAGCACATCCAGACGGTCGGCGACGCCGTGAAGTTCATCGACGAGAAGCTGGCGGGCCAAGCCCCGGCCGGCCTGTCGGACGGCTACGAAAGAGCCGCCGTGGCGCGAGAGTGCTGCGGCGGCTTTTTTGCGTGTGCGATCCGCCGCCTGCGTTGGCCGCGCCGATGAATTCGCTGTCATGACCAAAGCTTAAGCGTGATCCGCGCGTTCGATGTGCAACGTAGGCGGGACCGGTCCGATGGTCCGACCGGACGTTTCAGAAAGCCCCTCATGAAGTCGCTCGCCTGCGCCGTCGCCCTTCTGGCCCTTCCCGCCGTCGCCGTCGCCCAGACCCCGCCGCGCGACGTGTCCATTCCCTCGGGCGGCGAAGCCCTGGCGGCGCGGGTTCTGGACGGGGCCGGCGAGGGCGCGCGCCCGGTGATCGTGCTGTTCAACGGCTTCCCGGCGGGGCCGAACATCCCGCGCGTCGCCACCGAGCTCCAGGCCGCCGGCTATTCCGTCGTGCTGCCCCAGTACCGGGGCACCGGTGCCTCGGGCGGAACCATCAGCGTCGCCGCCTCGCGCGAGGACGGCGCGGCGGTGACGGCCTGGCTGAAGGCCCGGGGGCTGCCCGGCGCCGACCCGGAGCGGATCGGCCTGCTCGGCGTCAGCTACGGCGGCTGGGTCGCGCTGCAGACCGCGGCGGCCGACGCCGACGTGCGCTGCGTCGCCGCCCTCGTGCCCGCCGACATGGGGGTGATCGCCGCCCGCTGGTCCACCAACGCCGAATACCGCTCGGCGTGGAAGACCGATCTCAACAGCTTCGCCGCCGACCCCTCGGCCGCCCGCTTCGGACCGGCGGGCGTCGACGGCTTCATGGCCGGGGCCGTCGACGCGGCGGACGCCAACCGCCTGACCCTGCGCGCCGCCGACCTGGCCGATCGCCCGGTCTTCGTCGCCGGCGGCCGCCGCGACCCCGCCGCGCCCTTCGCCGACCACTACGTGCCGCTCGTGAACGCCCTGCGCGCCGCCGACGTCCCCTTCGCCGCCCTCGAGTTCGACGGCGGCCACAACCCCTCCGAGGCCTCGGCCGCGGCGCGGAGCTTCATCGAGCGCAGCTGCTTCGGCGGGTGAGGGTCCTGGCCTTCGAGGAAGCGTTCGACATCGAGATCCCCGACGACGCCGCCGGGCACATCCAGACGGTCGGCGACGCCGTGAAGTTCATCGACGAGAAGCTGGCGGGCTAAGCCCCGGCCGACTTGTCGGACGGCTATCAAAGAGCCGCCGTGGCGCGAGAGCGCTGCGGCGGCTGTTTTGCGTGGGGCGGCCGCCTGTGACTCGGGACGGCATCTCGGAATATCTGCTTCAGGGTGGACGGTGCACTCAGCCGTTCGTCCAGATCTTCGATCTTGGCGCGTAGTTGGCTGGTCGGTTAGCCGGGCATATGTGTGAATACTTCCGCGCCGTAACACTGGCAGCGACCGTTCCTTGGAACGTTTGCGAGGATGAGGGCTTGCTATGCGGGCCTCTCGAGCGGGTCCGGATGTCGAGTTGGTGGGTTTCACCCTCAAGGTCCTTCACAAGGACCGCAGCATTCCGACAGAAACAGTCCAGGTATCAAGGGCGGCGGATGTGCTCGCTTCGGTTGAAACGCTTCTCAGCAAGCATCCGGATTGTCACCGCATCCACGTCGAAGCTGTGTCCAGCTTCCTGTTCTCGGTCGACTGCAACGGCGATCCCGCGAAAGATTAGATCGATGTCGACGACGGGTTGCGTGCTCGCGGCGACCCAAATGCGATCACGCTCTCTATCCGGGCGAAGGGGAAGCATGTCCAGCCGTCCGCGATCCGACAGAGATGTCCAGCTGGGCCGAGAAGAGCGGCGCAGGCGGGCTGATTGGCCTCAAGGCGCCGCTGAAACCCAAACGCTTCTGGCCATTTGACAGCAGCCCTGCGATTGCGAAACCACAGAGCACAACTCTGTTAGATCACCGAGTCCGAGCCGCTTCCGCGTCGACGATGTCGAGGGCGTCGAGAGCACCCAAGCCTGACCATGTTTGTTCGCTCACGGTTGGATCACGGAAGCGCAGATGGATGCCGTCATCACGACGGCTCATGACCAACCCGGTTGCGGCCGCTCTTCGCTGTACGTCCCGGAAGGTTACGTAAGGCATGGCTCAGTCCTGGCTCCGAATGTTGTGAATGGGCGCGACCTCCGCGATCGCATTACTCCGTCGAGGGCGTCGACATGAGGGGCGGGTGCGCGTCGTATTTGGCGGCTTCGGTCGCCAATGACCGCCATTTGCAGGACATTTCCAAATATTCGTCCCGCATCTGCTGGTTGTGGCAGCGCTTGGCCAACGCTGCCATTTCGGAGGCCATGACTCTGCATTCCGCCGAACTGAGCATGGTCACCAATAACATGTCCGGCACGTCAAACATATTGTTATCTGTCCGACTGTCGGGCACCCGTTCGAAATAAGGCAGTAGAATTCGATGACGTCTGAACGCGTGGGCTGGTGCGCGTTTGAGGCGGAATCGCTCAATTCGTAGTCAATATATTGAAGATGCAGCCATGTTTGTTGACCGTAACAGAACACATGATCGTGTTTTGTCGCGAGCTTCGCCGGCGACCCTGGCTCTCGCAAAGGGGTAAAGCCGAAGCCGGACGCGTTTCGTCGTCTGCGACCGGATCGGGAACGGACCCTCAGCGGGGCGCGGTCTGAACGTTAGGTTCTCGCCGCGGCGACGATGTCCGCTTCTGGCGCATCGCGGCCTCTCGTAAGGGGCTGCCACACCCCGCCTAGCCCTCCGCCCCCCGGTTCCCTATTCTCCGCGCCGAGATTCACCGCAAAGGATCGCCGCATGCGTCGCGTCGTCGTCACCGGCCTTGGACTTCTGACCCCCCTTGGCTGGGGCGTTGAGCACAGCTGGAAGGGGATCGTGGAGGGGCGGTCGGGGATCGGGCCGATCACGGCGTTCGACACCGAGGGCTACGCCTGCACCATCGCCGGCGAGATTCCCCAGGTCGACGGCCGCGGCGGCGGCACGCCGGAGACGCCGGGCGCCTTCGACCCCGAGAAGGTGATGTCGGCCAAGGACCGCAAGCGGGTCGACGACTTCATCGTCTACGCCATCGCCGCCGCCGACGAGGCCCTGGCCGACGCCGGCTGGAAGCCCGAGACCGACGAGGAGAAGGAGCGCACCGGGGTCATGGTCGGCTCCGGCATCGGCGGCCTGGGCCCCATCGCCGCCACGGCGCTGGAGCTGCAGGAGAAGGGCCCGCGCCGGGTCAGCCCCTTCTTCATCCCCTCGGCCCTGATCAACCTGGCCTCGGGCCAGATCTCGATCCGCCACGGGCTCAAGGGTCCGAACCATTCGGTGGTCACCGCCTGCGCCACCGGCGCCCACGCCATCGGCGACGCGGCCCGGATGATCGCCCTGGGCGACGCCGAGGTCATGGTCGCCGGCGGGGCCGAGAGCTCGATCGTGCCCATCGGCATCGCCGGCTTCCTCGCCTGCCGCGCCCTGTGCACCGACTTCAACGACACGCCCGAAAAGGCCAGCCGCCCCTACGACAAGGACCACGCCGGCTTCGTCATGGGCGAGGGCGCCGGCATCATGGTGCTGGAGGAGTACGAGCACGCGAAGGCGCGCGGGGCGAAGATCTACGCCGAGGTGATCGGCTACGGCATGTCGGGCGACGCCTATCACATTACCGCCCCGTCCGAGGACGGGGAGGGCGGCTACCGGGCCATGCAGATGGCCATCAAGCGGGCCGGCATCGAGGTGTCGGACATCGACTACGTCAACGCCCACGGCACCTCGACCATGGCCGACTGGATCGAGGCGAAGGCGGTCGAGCGGCTGATGGGCGACCACGCGAAGGATGTGGCGCTGAGCTCGACCAAGTCAATGATCGGCCACCTGCTCGGCGCCGCCGGGGCGGTGGAGGCGATCTTCTGCGTGCTGGCCATCCGCGACCAGCTGGCCCCGCCGACCATCAACCTCGACAATCCCGAGCACGAAACGGCGCTGAGGATGGTCTCGGGCAGGGCGCAGCCGATGGAGATCGACGTGGCCATGTCCAACTCCTTCGGTTTCGGCGGCACCAACGCCAGCGTCATCTTCCGCAAGGTCGACTGACATGTTCGGTCGCCGGGGGGCGAGCGCGCCGGGCGGACGCAAGGCGGCGATCCTCGCCGCCACCGCCACCTTCAGCCTGTTCCTGATCGCCGCCCTCGTCGCGGCGTGGAGCGTCTTCTACGCCCCCGGCCCGGCGGCCCGCGAGGGGGAGACGACCATCGTCACCCTGCCCAGCGGGGCCGGGGTCAACGCCATCGCCGCCCAGCTGCGCGCCGCCGGGGTGATCCGCTCGACCGACATGTTCAAGGCGGCCGTGGCCCTGACCGGGGCCGACCGCCGCCTGCGCGCCGGCGAGTACGAGGTGCCGTCGCGGACCTCGCTCAGCGGCGTGGTCCGGCTGCTGGTCGACGGCCGGGTGGTGCGCCACTTCGTGACCCTGCCCGAGGGTTGGTCCTCGGCCCAGGCCGTCGACATCCTGATGGCCGAGCCGATCCTGACCGGCGAGATCGCCGAGGTCCCGGAAGAGGGGACCCTGTGGCCCGAGACCTACGAGATCACCCGGGGCGAGAGCCGCGCGGCGGTGCTCGAGCGCATGCAGGTCGCGCACGAGCGCAACCTCGCCCGCCTGTGGGCGCGGCGCGGGCCGAACAGCATCGTCGCCTCGCCGGAGGAGGCGGTGATCCTCGCCTCCATCGTCGAGAAGGAGACCGGCATCGCCGCCGAGCGCCCCCGCGTCGCCGCCGTCTTCACCAACCGCCTGCGCACGGGCATGCGGCTGGAGAGCGACCCGACCATCGTCTACGGCATCACCAGGGGCCGGCCGCTGGGCCGCGGCATCCGCCGCTCCGAGCTGGCGCAGCAGACCGAGTGGAATACCTACCAGATCGACGGCCTGCCCCCGACGCCGATCGCCAACCCCGGCGAGGAGGCCATCGCCGCCGTGCTCAACCCGCCGCGCTCGGACGAGCTGTTCTTCGTCGCCGACGGCACGGGCGGCCACGTCTTCGCCCGCACCTTCGAGGAGCACCTGCAGAACGTGGCCCGCTGGCGCGAGATCGAGCGGCGCAAGGCCGGCCTGCCCCCCGGCGCCCCGGCCCCCGCCGTGCCCGGAACCGTCCCCGGCGTGCCCAACGCCCACCCCGACCCGGCCGAGGTTCCGCCGCGCGTCGTCGTCCCCGAGGGCGCCCGCGTCATCCGCGTCCCGCAGCAGGCCCCGGCGCAATGAGCGAGACGATTTCCGGCCAGATCTCCGGCATGACCGGCTTCGGCCGCGCCGACGGCGCGCATTCTGGCGAAGCAGGGGGCGACTGGAGCTGGTCGGTCGAGGCCCGCTCGGTCAACGGCCGCGGGCTGGAGCTGCGCTTCCGCGGCCCGCCCGGCTTCGACAATCTGGAGCGTCTGGCGAAAGCCGCCGCCCAGGGCCGCTTCGCCCGCGGCCAGGTCACCGTCGGCGTGCAGGCCAAACGCGCCGAGTCCGCCGCCGCCATCAAGGTCAACGAGCCCGTGCTGGCCCGCTACGCCGACCTCGCTCGCCGTCTGGCCGGGGAGGGCGCGGCTCCGCCGACCGCCGACGGCCTGCTGGCCCTGCGCGGCGTGCTCGAGGCCCCCGAGGACGCCGACGACGCCGAGGCCCGCGCCGCCGTCGAGGCCGCCATGGCCGCCTCCATCGACCAGGCCCTCGACGCCCTGCGCGAGTCCCGCCGCCGCGAGGGCGCCCAGCTGCTGCCGGTGATCGAGGCCTTCGTCGAGCGGATCGAGGCGCTCGTCGCCCGCGCCGAGCAGGAGGCCGCGGCCCAGGTCGAGGCCGTCCGCGACCGCTTCGCCCGCCGCATGGCCGAGCTGGCTCCCGACGCCCCCGGCCTCGACGAGCGGGTCTTCCTCGAGGCCGCCGCCCTCGCCGCCAAGGCCGACGTGCGCGAGGAGCTCGACCGCCTCGTCGCCCACGTCGCCTCCGCGCGCCAACTGTTGCGCCAGCCCCCCGCCGGGCGGAAACTCGACTTCCTGATGCAGGAATTCATGAGGGAGGCGAACACCCTCTGCTCGAAATCGGCTACCACCGCGCTCACCGGAATCGGCCTCGACCTCAAGGCCGTGATCGAGCAGCTGCGGGAACAGGTCCAGAATGTCGAATGAACGCACGCCGCGCCGCGGCGTCCTCCTGATCGTCGCCAGCCCGTCCGGCGCGGGCAAGACCAGCCTGTGCCGCCGGCTGATGGCCGACCACGGCGCGCTGGAGCTGTCCATCTCCATGACCACCCGGCCGATCCGTCCGGGCGAGGTCGCCGACCGCGACTACCACTTCGTCTCCCACGCCGAGTTCCAGCGCCTGATCGACGAGGACGCCTTCCTCGAATGGGCCGACGTGCACGGCAACCGCTACGGCAGTCCCCGCGCGCCCATCGACCGCGCCCTGGCCGAGGGCCGCGACGTGCTGTTCGACATCGACTGGCAGGGCGCCCGCGACATCGCCGAGAAATGCCCCGACGACGCCGTCCGCATCTTCATCCTGCCGCCCAGCCTCGAGGAGCTGCGCCGCCGCCTGGTCACCCGCTCCCAGGACGCCCCCGAGGTCATCGAGCGCCGCATCCACAACGCCAAGGGCGAGATCGCCCACTGCGACATGTTCGACTACGTCTTCGTCAACGACGACTTCGACCGCTCCTACGCCGAGCTGGCCCATATCTACCACGCCGAACGCTCGAAGCGCCGCCGCAACCTCTGGGTCGCCCACTACCGCGACGCCCTGCTGAACGAGGTCGTTTAGGCATCAGGCATCGGGCATCAGGCATCAGGACTTCCGTCGCTGCCCGTCGCCAGTTCGACTCCCTGCTGCCTGCTGCCTGCTGCCTGTTCCCTAAACAAACCTCACCCTCGGCCCGACGCCGCTCCCCCCGTCCACCAGCAGCTCCGTCACCGCCCACACCAGCGCGTCGGCCCGGTCCGGGCTGCCGCCGCCCTCGCAGCCCAGCCCCAGCAACTCCTCCTCCAGCTCGGGGAAGTCGCCGCGGTGCACGACCCGGCCCTGTTCGTACAGCGCCGCCACCGGCTCAGCCCGGACCCGCTTGCCGTAGCGGGCGTGCACCAGCCGGACGGGGCAGGGGGCGCCCGCCGCCTTCAGCACCGCCTCGACCATCTGGCCGCCCTGGTTGGCCTCGGCCACGATCCGCCGCGCCCGAAACTCGCGCGCCGCCTGCGCCGCCCGCGCGCCCCACGCCTGCGGGCTCAGCCCCGCCGCCGAGCGGTCGGCCAGCACATGGGCCACGCCCCCGGACCGGCCCACCACCACGATGCCGCAGGCGTCGCCGCCCTCCGAACACGGCGGATCGACCGCCACCACCACGCGGTCGCAGCGCGGCGCTTCCGCCCCCGCCGCCCGCGCCGCTGCGATCATGGCATGGGTGAACAGCGCCCCGTCGCCATCCACCACCTGCCCGTCCAGCTCCTGCGCCGCCAGCCGGGTGCCGCCGTACACCGCCTCCAGCCCCTCCACGAACCCGGCGCTCAGGTTGGCCGCGTTGATCCGCGTCGGCAGGTCGGTCCGCGCCGCGCCCGGCTCCTTCAGCAGCCGCCGCAGCGCCGCCAGCGGCTTCGGCGTCGTCGTCACCGTCAGCCGCGGCCGGTCGCCCAGCCGCAGTCCCATGCGCAACAGGGCCAGCGTCTCGCCCGGCCGCCGCCAGGCGCACCATTCGTCGGCCCAGGCGGCCCCGAACTGCGGTCCGCGCAGCGCCTCCGGGTCCTCGGCCGAGAAGACCAGCCCGACCGCGCCGCCCGGCCACACCAGCCGCCGCCGACTGGCCTCCCAGCGTGGCCGCCCGCCGCCTGCGTAGCGGGGCAGGGCGCGCAGCCCCGACGGCCCCTCGATCATCACCTCGCGCACATCGTGCAGGCTCTGCCCGACCAGGGCGATGCGCCCGACTTCCGCCGCCCGGTCGGCGACCCACTCCGCCCCCGCCCGCGTCTTGCCCCCGCCGCGTCCGCCCAGCACCACCCAGGTCGTCCAGTCCCCCGCCGGCGCGACCTGCCCGGCGTGCGCCTGCCACGCCCAGTCGCGCGCCAGCCGGCGCAGTTCGCGGAGGGGACGGCGCGTCGCCCATTCCTCCCCCAAAGGGGGAGGGGGACCGCCCGAAGGGCGGTGGAGGGGGCGAGGGTCCGCCGACTCCTCTTCCGCGGTGAGGCGTGGCGAGGAGGGCCCGGGGTCGAGGTCGTCATCCACAGTCGCGCACATCCCCTCCTCACCCACGCTCGCCATCCGCCTCCCGCGCCCCTTCCGCCCGCGCCGCCTCGATCATCGCCGCCACCTTGGCGCGCACCGCTTCCAGCTCGGCGCCGTCGTCGGGCTCCGCCTCGGCCGGCTCGCGTCCGGCCAGCCGGTCCGCCGCCCGCGCCATCAATTCGCTGATCCGCGCCGCCTCGGCCGCCCGCGCCGTCTGGCCCCGCAGAAGCAGTCGCGTCGCCACCTCCAGCGCCCGGCGCGCGGCGGCGCGTGGGTCGAGGT
>JAFAEC010000165.1 GCA_023424215.1 Pseudomonadota bacterium | reverse complement strand
CTCCACCATCCTTCGGATGGTCCCCCTCCCCCTGTGGGGGAGGAATTTGAAGTGCGGAGCCTGAAATGAACCGATTGATCCTGTCCGCCGCCGTTCCGGCCCTGCTGCTGGCCGCCTGCGCCACAGCCGAAACCTCCGCCCCGGATCAGCAGGTGGTGTGGGGCCCCGCCGCGCCCATCGAGCGGCAGGTCGCCCCGCCGCACTTCCCCGCCGACCTGACCCCGGCGGGCGTGCGCGCCGCCGACGACCATCTGGCGCTGGAAGAGGTCGACGGGGCCGAGGCCATGGCCTTCGTGGCGGCGTCGAACCGGCGGGCGTTGGCGGCGCTGGAGGGCGACCGCCGCTACGAGACCTTCCGGGCCCAGGCCGAGGCCATCCTGACGGCCACGGACCGGATCCCCAGCCCGAGTTTCCTTGGCGACGGCATCGGCAATTTCTGGCAGGACGCGGCCAATCCCAAGGGGGTGTGGCGGCGGACGACGCTGGACTCCTACCGTTCGGGCGAGACGCAGTGGGAGACGCTGGTCGACGTCGACGCCCTGGCCCGCGCCGAGGGCCGCGACTGGGTGTGGAAGGGCGCCGATTGCCTGGCCCCCGACGAGACCCGCTGCCTGATCAGCCTGTCCGACGGCGGCAAGGACGCGGTGACGGTGCGCGAGTTCGACACCACGACGCGATCGTTCGTGGACGGAGGATTTGTCCTGCCGGAGGGCAAGCACCGCATCGAATGGCTGGATCGGGATACGCTGCTGGTGGCCACGGATTTCGGCGCCGGGACCCTGACCGAGAGCGGCTACCCCTACATCGTCAAGACGCTGAAGCGCGGGCAGACGCTGGATCAGGCGACCGAGGTCTATCGCGGCGAACAGGGCGACGGCGGCTACGGGGTGAGCCCGGGGGTCTATCGCGACCGGGACGGGGCGGTGCAGGCGGTGATCATCACCCGCCCGCTGGACACCTTCCGCAGCGAGACCTGGGAGCTCATCGACGGGCGACCCGTGCAGCTGGCCGTGCCCGAGCGGCTGAGCATCTACGGCGTGGTGCACGGCTCGCTGATCCTGTCGAACGACGAGGCCTGGACGCATCTGGGCGAGACCTATGAGGCGGGGTCGCTGCTGTCGCCGTGCCTGATCTGCCTGCGCCGGCCGCTGCCGGAAGGCGAGACGGCGGTGGCCAACCGCGCGGTCCGGATCTTCGCCCCGGACGAACGGCAGGCGGTGTCGGACGTGCGGGTGCTGCACGATCGGGTGCTGGTCGGCTACACCGACAACGTCGTCGGCAAGCTGGCGGTGTTCGAGGACCGCGGCGAGCGCGGCTGGATCCGCACCGACATCGCCACGCCCGACAACCTCGCGGTCAACCTCGGCGACAGCTCCAAGTCGCGGGGGCAGGTGTTCGTCTCGGCCCAGGGCTTCCTGACGCCGCCGACGCTGAGCCTCGCCGACGCCGGCGCGGGCTCGCTGGAGACGCTGCGGCAGGCCCCGGCCAAGTTCGACGCCTCGACCCATGTGGTCGAGCAGTTCGAGGCCACGTCGTCGGACGGCACGAGGATCCCCTACTTCGTCACCCGGCCGCGCGATCTGGCGATGGACGGCGCGGCCCCGACCATCCTGTTCGGCTACGGCGGTTTCCAGGTCAGCTTCCCGCCCGCCTACAAGCCCGAGATGGGCAAGCTGTGGCTGGAGAACGGCGGCGTCTTCGTCCAGGCCAACATCCGCGGCGGCGGGGAGTTCGGACCGCAGTGGCACCAGGCGGTGCTGAACGAGAACCGCCAGCTGGCCTTCGACGACTTCGCGGCGGTGGCGCGCGACCTGCACGCGCGGGGGATCACCTCGCCGGAGCACACGGGGATCTACGGGCGCTCCAACGGCGGGGTGCTGACCTCGGTGTCGATCACCCAGCATCCGGAGCTGTTCAACGCGGCGGTGATCGAAAGCCCGCTGATCGACATGCTGCGCTACCACGAGCTGCCCGCCGGGGCCTCGTGGATCGGCGAATACGGCGACCCGCGCATCCCCGAGGAGGCGGCCTGGATCGCCCGATACTCGGCTTACCAGCAGCTTCGTCCGGATGCGGAGTATCCGCGCGTCTACATCACCACCAACACCCGCGACGACCGGGTGCACCCGGGCCATGCGCGCAAGTTCGCGGCCCGGCTGGGCGATATGGGCCACGACCACCTCTACTACGAGGAGACCGCGGGCGGGCATTCCAACGACGCCGACCCGATCGCCAACGCCCGGCGCTGGGCGCGGCACTACGTCTATCTGGCGCAGCAGCTGATGGATTGAGGCGCATCCAGATCCTCCCCCGCAGGGGGAGGGGAACCGCCGGAACGGCGGTGGAGGGGGCCGACCTCCCGCCGCCCCTTTCCCCCTCCACCATCCTTCGGATGGTCCCCCTCCCCCTGCGGGGGAGGAATGAGGGTCAGGCCGCTTCCAGCACCCTGGACTTCTTCGGCTTGTCGGGCTTGCCGGACTTCTTCCCGGCCTTGGCGGCCTTCTTCGCCTCGCGTTCGGCCTTCTTCGCGGCCTTGGCCTCGGCCCTGGCCTTGAGCGGGGCGGCGTCGGCCTCGCCGGCGAGAGCGGCGAGGAGTTCGAGGAAGGCGCCGCGCTTGCCCTTGGGCAGCAGGGCCATGATCCGCTTGTCGGCGGCCTCGACGCGGGGGCGCGCCGCCGCCAGCGCCGCCTCGCCCGCCGCCGACAGCCGCACCGCCTTGGCGCGGGCGTCGAGCGTCGACCGTTCGCGCTCCAGCAGCCCCTTCGCGGTCATGCGGGCGACCAGATCGGCGAGGGTCGAGCGGTCGATGCCGGTGGCGCGGACCAGATCGGTCTGGGTCAGGCCGGCCTTGCGGCTGGCCGCCTCGAGCACGGCGAACTGGCGCTGGGTGAGGCCGTCAGGGCCGGCCTCCTCGGTATAGATGTCGAGCGCCAGCTGCAGCGCCCGGTGCATCAGATGGCTGGGCGAGCCGTCCAGGCCGGGCGGCCGTTTCGTCTTGTCGCCGGACTTGACCATGAACCGTATCCCCTCGGTTGCAACGCCAGAGCTAGCAGCCGGTTTTTACGGTTTGACGACGGACGATCCGGACCGCGATCAGAGGCCGGTGTCCGGCGACACCGGTTCGGCCGGCTCCTCGTCCTTGATCAGGTGCTTCATGATGAAGAACACCTGCCAGACGCCGAAGGCGGCGGAGGCGACCCACAGGCCGCCGCGGAACGCGACCCAGGCGTCGTCGGACTGGGTGCGCCAGACGATCTCGTTCACGATCGCCACCGCCGCGAAATAGAGGCCGTAGCGCAGGGTCAGGCCGCGCCAGCCCTCGTCGGTGATGCGGATGGCCTCGCCGAGCAGATATTTGAACGGATACCGGCGCAGCGGCAGGGAGCCGAGCAGAACCACGGCGAGCAGGCCATTCTGGATGGTGAGCTTGAGCTTCAGCAGCACCGGGTCGTTGAACAGCAGGGTCAGGGTCCCGAACAGCAGGGCGAAGCCGCCGGTGAGCAGGGGCAGGGGGGCCAGCCGCTTCTCGGCGATCCAGCCGACGACGAGGGCGATCAGCGAGGCGCCGACCAGCACCCAGGTGGCCTGGACCAGGGCGTCGTCGCCGTCGAGGTCGCGCACGAAGCGGTTGACCGCATAGGCGACCATGAAGGCGACCAGCGCGCCGAAGTCGACGGCCTGGCGGATGTTGGCGCGCCGGCGGGCGCTGGCGGTCGGTGCGTCGGCCATGGTCAGTCCTGAAGCCCCACGAGGGAGCGGGAAAAGGCGCGGGCGTCGAACGGCTGCAGGTCGTCGATCCCCTCGCCGACGCCGATCAGCTTGATCGGGGCGTCGGAGGCCTGGGCGACCGGCACCAGCACCCCGCCGCGGGCGGTGCCGTCCAGCTTGGTCATGACGATGCCGGAGACGTAGGCGGTGCGGCCGAAGATCTTCTCCTGCTCCAGCGCATTGCGGCCGACGGTGGCGTCGAGCACCAGCAGGGTCTCGTGCGGAGCGTCGGCGTCGATCTTCTTGAGCACGCGGACGATCTTGAGCAGCTCGTCCATCAGGGCGGACTTGTTCTGCAGCCGCCCGGCGGTGTCGATCAGCACCACGTCGAAGCCCTCGGCCTTCGCCCGGGTGTAGGCGTCGAAGGCGAGGCCCGCCGGATCGGCGCCGTCGCGGCGGCTCTCGAAGGCGGCGCCCGAGCGTTCGGCCCAGACCTTGAGCTGTTCGCGGGCCGCGGCGCGGAAGGTGTCGCAGGCGACGATCATCACCCTGGCGCCCTGGGCGGTCAGGTCGGCGGCGATCTTGCCGAGGGTGGTGGTCTTGCCCGAGCCGTTGACGCCGACGAACAGGGTGACGAAGGGCCTGGGCCCGGCCAGCGGCTCGTAGCGCGCCTCGTGGCCGACCAGTTCGGCGGTCACCGCCTCGGCCAGCGCCTCCTTGACCTCGCGCTCGTCGGCGCCGGCCGAGAAGCGCAGCTCGCGGAAGCGCTCGACGATGCGGTCGGCGGCTGGGGGCCCCAGGTCGCTCTCCAGCAGGTGCTCTTCCAGCTGCTCGAGGGCGCGTTCGCTGAGCGGCTCCTTGACGAAGGCGGCGACGACCTGGTCGGTCATCTGCTTCGAGGAGCGGCTGAGGCCCTCGGTCAGGCGGGAGAACCAGCCCTTTTTCCCGGTGTCGGTCATGAACCCGCTTTAGCGGCCAAGGGTTTGCAGGTCACGGCCAATCGTGGCGAGCGCGCCGCTTTGGCCGTATACGAGCTTGACCGCAGGAAGGACCGCGCCTTGGCCGACGCCCCCCCGTTCCAGTCCCCAACCACCCACGGCTTCGTGCGCGTGGCCGCCGCCACGCCGGTGGTGCACACGGCCGATCCCGTCGCCAACGCCGACGAACATGTCGCCCTGATCGAACGGGCGGCGGGCGAGGGGGTGGAGCTGCTGGTGTTCCCGGAGCTCAGCCTGTCGGCCTACGCCATCGACGACCTCGTGATGCAGGGGGCGCTGCTGGACGAGGTGGAGCGGCAGATCGGGCGGCTGGCGTCCGTGACGGCCGAGGCCGGCGTGGTCGCGGTGGTCGGCGCGCCGCTGCGCCGCGACGACCGGCTCTACAACTGCGCCGTGGTGCTGGGGAACGGCCGGGTGCTGGGCGTGGTCCCCAAGACCTATCTGCCGAACTATCGGGAGTATTACGAAAAGCGCTGGTTCTCGGCCGGCGGCGACGTGTCCAGCCAGGACGGCGCCATGACGCTGGGCGAGGACGAAGTTCCGTTCGGCGTCGACCTGCTGTTCGAGGCGGCGGATCGGCCGGGCTTCGTGTTCGCGGTGGAGATCTGCGAGGACTACTGGGCCCCGCTGCCGCCTTCGACGCGACAGGCGCTGTCGGGCGCGCGCATCCTGCTCAACCTGTCGGCGTCCAACATCGTCATCGGCAAGGCCGACGAGCGGGCCCTGCTGTGCGCCAGTCAGTCGGCCCGGGCCATGGCCGCCTATGTCTTCGCCGCCTCGGGCTGGGGCGAGTCGACCACCGACCTCGCCTGGGACGGGCAGGCGACCATCCACGAGCTTGGCGCCTGCCTGGCCAGCGGTGAGCGGTTCGCGCTGGAAAGCCACCTGACCGTCGCCGACGTGGACATCGAGCGCATCGGGCTGGACCGGCTGCGCAACGGCACCTTCGCCGACTGCGCCCGCGACGAGCTGGACGGCTATGTGTTCGAGCGGGTGCTGTTCGAGACGGGCGAGGGCCGGACGGACGGGCCGTTGCGCCGTCCGCTGGATCGCTTCCCCTTCGTGCCCGACGACCCGGCGCGGCTGGACCAGGACTGCTACGAGGCCTTCAACATCCAGGTGCAGGGGCTGATGCGCCGGATGAAGGCGACCAACGGCCAGCGACTCGTCATAGGCGTCTCGGGCGGGCTGGATTCGACCCAGGCCCTGCTGGTCGCCTGCCGCGCCTTCGACCGCCTCGGCCTGCCGCGCACCGGCATCCTCGGCTACACCATGCCCGGCTTCGCCACCTCGGAGGGGACCAGGTCGAACGCCTGGGCGCTGATGAAGGCGCTGGGGATCACGGGCGAGGAGATCGACATCCGCCCGACGGCGATGACCATGCTTGAGGGCATCGGCCACCCGTTCGCCAGCGGCGAGCCGGTCCACGACATCACCTTCGAGAACGTCCAGGCCGGGCTGCGCACCGACTACCTTTTCCGGCTGGCCAACCAGAACGGCGCCTTCGTGCTGGGCACCGGCGACCTGTCGGAGCTGGCGCTGGGCTGGGCCACCTACGGCGTCGGCGACCACATGAGCCACTACAACGTCAACGGCGGGGTGGCGAAGACGCTGATCCGCCACCTGATCCGCTGGGTGGCCGACCGCGAACTGGTCGGGGCCGGGGCGGCACCGGTGCTGCGCGACATCCTCGGTCAGGAGATCTCGCCCGAGCTGGTGCCCTCGACCGACGGCAGGCTGCAGTCGACCGAGGGGACGGTCGGCCCCTATCCGCTGAACGACTTCTTCCTGTTCCAGATCACCCGCTACGGCCTGAAGCCGTCGACGGTCGCGTATCTCTGCCACGAGGCCTGGCGCGACGCCTCGCGCGGGGACTGGCCGGCGGGGACGCCAGACGACGAGAAGGTCGAATACGACCTGGCCACCATCAAGCACTGGCTGCGCAAATTCCTCGTCCGCTTCTTCCAGACCGCCCAGTTCAAGCGTTCGGCCCTGCCGAATGGGCCAAAGGTCGTCACCGGCGGGTCGCTCAGCCCACGCGGCGACTGGCGGGCGCCCTCGGACAGCACGGCGCGAGTGTGGCTGGACGAGCTGGACGCGAACGTGCCGGAAGGGTGAGGCAGTCAGGGAGTAGGAATTAGGAGTTAGGAATTAGGGAGCAGGGAAGGGGCCTGCGGCGGAGCAGGCCTCGAGCGCCTTCCGCCAATTCCTAATTCCTACTCCCTACTGCCTCTTCTCAGTCCACCTCCCCCAAAAACGGGAAGATCGCCGCCTTGGCCTCGGGCTCGTCGAGCATGGGGGCGTGGCCGACGCCGGGGACCTCGACGAAGTCCATCTTCGGGGCGCGCTTGCGCATCTTCGCGGCGATGGCCGGGCTGAGCAGGTCGGAGGTCTCGCCGCGGACCAGCAGCACAGGACGGCCGCGAGCCAGCCGGCCGAACATGGGCCACAGGCTGGGGACCAACGCCTTCGTTCCCGCCGCCTTGATCGGGACCATGATGTCCGGGTCATAGTCGAGGATCGGCGCGCCGTCGGGGCCCTCGGTGAACACCCGGCGGGCGAAGGCGGCCCAGTCGGCGTCGCTGTAGTGCGGGAAGGCGACCTCGTTGGTGCGCCGGGCGTAGGCCGCGGCCTCGTTCCAGCTCGGAGTGTCGACGGGCTGGCCGGTGTAGGACGCGATGCGGGCGAGGCCTTCCTTCGCCACCTCGGGCCCGACGTCGTTGATGATCGCCGCGGCGATGGCCTTCGAGCGGATCGCGGCCAGCGCCATGGTGATCAGCCCGCCCATGGAGGTGCCGAGGAAGACCGCCCGCTCGATCCCGGCCTGCTGGAGCAGGTCGAGGACGTCCTTCGCATAGGTCGCCGGCTGGTAGGTCATCGGATCGGGCGCGCGGTCGGAGCGGCCGCGGCCGCGCACGTCGATGGCCAGCACCCGGCGGCCTGACTGGGCGATCAGCGGGGCGATGGCCCCGAAGTCGGCCGAGTTGCGCGTCAGGCCGTGGATGGCGATCACCGGCAGCTTCGCCGGGCCGGCGGCGGCGGCGTAGTCGCGGGCGTAGAGGCGCAGGCCGTCGGCGCTGGTCCAGTGGCGGTCGACGAAGGCGGTCATGCAGGGCTCCGGAGCGGTCGGAGGGCAGGGTATTTCATCGGACGGGGAAATCCACCCGACGCGACCTGACGCGACTCAGTGCCCCAGCAGTTCGCGGACGAAGGCGTCGAGGTCGCCGCCTTCGAAGCGGAAACCCGGCACGCCCGCGCGGCGCGCGGCCTCGAGGTCGCTGTCCTGGTCGCCGATCAGGAAGCTGCGGGCCGGGTCGATCTGATGGTCGGCGATGGCGCGCAGGATCATGCCGGGGTTGGGCTTGCGGTCGGGGTGGTCGGGATGCCGCCAGCGTTCGTCGCGCGCCTCGGCGTGGTAGGGGCAGGCGTAGACCGCGCCCAGCCGCGCCCCGCCGGCGGCGAAGCGGCGCACCATCAGGGCGTTGAAGGCCTTCATCTGCTCTTCGTCGAACAGGCCGCGGGCGACGCCGGACTGGTTGGTCACCACCACGCACAGATAGCCGAGCCGGTTCAGCCGGCCGACGGCGGCGATCGCCCCGGGCATGATGCGCAGGTGCTCTTCCAGATGGGGATAGCCGGTGTCCTCGATCAGCACGCCGTCGCGATCGAGGAACACCGCGGGGACGCCGGTGCTCATGGCCGCTGCGATACGGCGCCGTCGGCGACCGTTGCAATCCCTCACCGGATGTGACCCCGCCGGGTTTGGCGCGGAGGCGGCCGATTTGGTAGGGAGCGCGCGACCATGCGGCGCGTTCGACTCCCGCCGAGCCCGCGATCCCCGACGCCGGAGAGCCTCCCCATGACGATCCCCTTCATCGACCTGCAGGCCCAGCGCCTGCGTCTGGCCGGCAAGATCGAGGCGGCCGTGCAGGAGGCGGTCGTCGGCGGCGCCTGGGTGATGGGGCCGCAGGTGCGCCAGTTCGAGCAGGACCTCGCCGCCTTCGGCAAGGCAAAGCATGCGCTGGGCTGCGCCAACGGCACCGATGCGCTGGCCCTGCCGCTCATGGCCTGGGACATCGGCCACGGCGACGCCGTGTTCGTGCCGAGCTTCACCTTCGCCGCGACCGCCGAGGTGGTGCCGTGGTTCCACGCCATCCCGGTTTTCGTCGACGTCGACCCCAAGACCTACAACATCGACCCGAAGGCGCTGGAAGCGGCGATCGAGGGCGTGCTGAAGGAAGGCCGTCTGAAGCCGCGGGTGGTGATCGCCGTCGACCTGTTCGGCCAGCCCGCCGACTACCCGGCGATCAAGGCGATCTGCGACCGGCACGGCATGAAGCTGATCGCCGACTCGGCCCAGGGCTTCGGCTGCACGATCGACGGCCGGCACCCGCTGGAGTGGGCCGACGTCACCACCACCAGCTTCTTCCCGGCCAAGCCGCTGGGCTGCTACGGCGACGGCGGGGCGGTGCTGACCAACGACGACCAGCTGGCCCAGCTGATCGACTCCATCCGGGTGCACGGCAAGGCGGTCGAGATGGACCTGAAGGACCGCACCTTCGAGCACGAGACCAAGTATCTGAACATGCGCATCGGCCTGAACAGCCGGCTGGACACCATCCAGGCGGCGGTGCTGATCGAGAAGCTGAAGGTCTTTCCGCAGGAGATCGAGTGGCGCAACCGCATCGCGGCCCGCTACAACGAGGGCCTGCGTCCGCACGTCGCGGCCGTGCCCGACGTGCCGGCCGGCAACGTCTCAAACTGGGCCCAGTACACCATCGAGCACGAGGATCGCGACGGGCTCGCCGCCCACCTGAAGACTCAGGGCGTGCCCACCGCCGTCTACTATCCGATCCCGCTGCACCTGCAGCCGGCCTACGAGCGCTATCCGCGCGGCGCCGGCGGCCTGCCGGTGACCGAGCGGCTGAAGGACCGGGTCATCAGCCTGCCGATGCACGCGGATCTGGACGAGGCGACGCAGGACCGCATCATCGCCGCCGTGGCGTCGTTCAAGGGCTGATCCGATGACCCAGCACCAGCCGCTTCTGAAGTTCGGCGTCGCCGGCGCGGGCGTCATGGGGCGCAACCACGCCCGGGTCCTGTCGGACATCCGCGACGTCGAGCTGACCCATGTGTTCGATCCCGACGGGGTGACGGCCGAGGGGGTCGCCGCCGCCTACGGGGCGACGCCGGTGACGACCGCCGAGGCCTTCGTCGACGCGGGCCTGGACGCCGCCGTCGTCGCCACCCCGAACCGCACCCACGCCGACCTCGCCGTGGCCCTGCTGGAGAAGGGCGTGCACGTGCTGGTCGAGAAGCCGATCGCCGCGACGGTGGAGGACGCGCGGCGCATCATCGACGCCGCGAAAGCCAATGACCGCATCCTGATGGTCGGTCAGGTCGAGCGCTTCAATCCGGCGGTCGAGGCGGTCAAGCGCGCCATCGACGGCGACGACGTCATCTCGATCCAGATCACCCGCGTCGGCCCCTTCCCGCCGCGCATGGGCGAGGTCGGCGTGGTCATCGACCTGGCCGTGCACGACATCGACATCATCCGCCACCTGACCGGTTCGGAGATCGTCGAGGTGCAGCCGCAGCTGGCCCGCACCAAGGCCGAGCGCGAGGACACCGCCCTGCTGCAGTTCCGGCTGGCCAACGGCACCATCGCCCACATCACCACCAACTGGGTGACGCCCTACAAGGTGCGGACCCTGCAGGTGGCGACGATGAACCGCTTCGTGGTCGCCGACCTGATCACCCGCCAGGTCACCGAATATTTCGGCCAGCAGCCCGACGGCAGCTATTCGACCCGCGGCGTGATGAGTTGGCCGGCCGAGCCGCTGAAGCGCGAGCTGGAGGAGTTCGCCCGCGCCATCCGCAGCGGCGAGCCCCCGGCGGTGACCGGCGAGGACGGCCTGCGGAACCTCGAGGTGGCGCTGAGGTGTCTGGGGGAGGGCTAGCCGCCCACCACCTGCATCGACAGCCACTCCGCCACCAGCGCCGGCTTGTCGGCCCCGTCGATCTCCACCGTCAGCTCGTGCTTGAGCAGCCAGCGGCCGCCGCCCTTGTCGTCGGCGGACAGCAGCCTGAAGCGGCCGCGAACCCTCGAGCCGGCCGGCACCGGGGCGAGGAAGCGGAGCTTGTCGAAGCCGTAGTTGAGGCCCATGGCGACGCCGGCCAGCGGCGGCACGGCGTCGTAGGACATGGCCGAGGCCAGGCTGAGGGTCAGGAAGCCGTGGGCGATGGTTCCGCCCAGCGGGGTGGCCTTCGCCGCCTCGGGGTCGACATGGATGAACTGGCGGTCCTCGGTGACCTCGGCGAAGGCGTCGATGCGGGCCTGGTCGATCTCGAACCAGCGGCTGACGCCGATCTCCTGTCCAACCAGTCCCGGCAGGTCGGCGACGGGGGTGGGCGTTCCCTTGCGTTCGGTGCGGCTCATGCGGCCTTCCTCCAGTCGGCGGGGTCGAAACGGTCCTCGATGATGGCCGAGAACAGGGCGGGGTCGACGTTGCCGCCCGACAGCACCACGGCGGTGGTCCGATCCCGCGCCTCGATCTTGCCGGCCAGCAGGGCGGCGAGCGACACGGCGCCGCCGGGCTCGACGACCAGCTTGAGGGTGCGGAAGGTGACGCGCACCGCCTCGGCGACCTCGGCGTCGGACACCGTCACCACCTCCCTCAGGCGACGGTTGATCGGAAAGGTCAGCTCGCCCGGCCGGTCGGTCATCAGGGCGTCGCAGATGGTGCCCGGCGCCGGGGCGTGGGTCAGGCGCTCGCCCGCGGCCAGCGACAGCTGGGTGTCGTTGTAGTCCTGCGGCTCGACGCCGATCACCGGCGTGTCCGGCGACAGCGCGGCCATCGTCAGGTTGACGCCGGCGATCAACCCGCCGCCGGAGGCCCCGCACAACAGTTGATCGATGCGGGCGCCGAAGCCGTCCGCCTGTTCGAGAATCTCCAGCCCGGTCGTGCCCTGGCCCTCGATGACGAAGGGGTCGTCGAACGGGCGCACCAGCACCGAGCCGCGCGTGCGGGCGATCTCCTCGCCGATGGCTTCGCGGCTCTCGCGGTAACGGTCGTACATGCGCACCTCGCCGCCGAAGGCGATGACTCCCTCCACCTTCACCCCGGGGCTGTCGGCCGGCATCACGATGACCGCCGGGGTTCCCATCATGCGGGCGGCGCAGGCCACCGCCTGGGCGTGGTTGCCGGAGGAGTAGGCGACGACGCCCCGTGCCAGTTCGTCCGGCGTCAGCCGGCTGATCCGGTTCCAGGCGCCGCGGAACTTGAAGGCGCCGGCCCGCTGCAGGGTCTCGGCCTTGAGCAGCACCCGTCCGCCCAGCCGTTCGTTCAGGGCCGGACTCTCGATCAGGGGCGTGCGGACGGCGTGGCCGAGAAGCTGGCGGGCGGCGTCCCTGACGCCTTCGAAGGAAGCGGTGTGCATGGTCAAGCCATACCCCTTCCTCCCCCGCAGGGGGAGGGGGACCGCCGGCAAGGCGGTGGAGGGGGAGTGAGGGGCGCGGATCGGTGGACGGTGGGGAAGAATGTCCCTTCGCCCCTCCACCATGCTTCGCATGGTCCCCCTCCCCTGCGGGGGAGGAATGGGCTAGCGTCGGTGAATGAGCCGACTGATCCTCGCCATCGACCAGGGCACCACCTCGACCCGGGCGGTCGCCTTCGAATGCACGGCCGAAGGGGCGCTGCGGCCCGCGGCGGTCAGCCAGATCGAGCTGGCCCAGCATTTCCCGCGGCCCGGGTGGGTCGAACACGACGCGGCCGAGATCTGGAGCGCGACGCTGCAGACCTGCCGCGAGGTGGTGCGCAAGGCGGGGGGCGTCGGGCGGTTCGCGGCGGTCGGGATCACCAACCAGCGCGAGACGGCGGTGATGTGGGACGCCGCCACCGGCGAGCCGCTGCACCGCGCCATCGTCTGGCAGGACCGGCGCACGGCCGATGCGACGGCGCGGCTGGCGGCGGCGGGACACGAAGGGGCGGTGCAGGCGGCGACGGGACTGATCCTCGATCCCTATTTCTCGGCCTCGAAATTCGCCTGGCTGCTCGATGCGGTCCCCGGCGCGCGGGAGCGGGCGGTGAAGGGCGAGGTCAAGCTCGGCACCATCGACAGCTGGCTGATCTGGAAGCTGACCGGCGGCCGGACGCACGTCACCGACGCCACCAACGCCAGCCGGACCTCGCTGATGGACCTGGCGACGCAGGCGTGGCGTCCGGACCTGTGCGACCTGTTCGATGTCCCACTCGAAGGACTGCCCGCGATCCGCGGTTGCGCCGACCGCCTCGGCGACTGCGACGCGTCCGTACTGGGAGCGGCGCTGCCGATCCATGGCTCGGCCGGGGATCAGCAGGCCGCACTGGTGGGACATGGCGCATTGAAGGCGGGAGACGCCAAGATCACCTATGGCACCGGCGCCTTCCTCGTCGCCAATGTCGGCCCCCGTCCGGTGGCTTCGACCAGCCGGTTGCTGGGCACGCTCGCGTACGTCGCGGGCGGCGAGGCGGCCTACGCGCTGGAAGGGTCGATTTTCTCGGCCGGCTCGGCGATCCAGTGGCTGCGGGACGGGCTGCACGCCATTTCGGAGTCGCGTCAGTCGGAGGCCATGGCGGCGGGGCTCAAGGACAACGGCGGCGTCTATCTGGTTCCCGGCTTCACCGGGCTGGGGGCGCCGTGGTGGGAGCCGGAGGCGCGCGGCACGATCACCGGCCTGACGCGCGACTCGGGGCCGGCGCAGCTGGTGCGGGCGGCGCTGGAGAGCCTCGCCTACCAGACGCGCGACCTGCTCGACGCCCTGGCCAGGGACGGGGCGCCGGCGCTGTCGGTGCTCAAGGTTGACGGCGGGGTCACCGCCAACGCCTTCGCCATGCAGTTCGTCGCCGACGTCTGCGAGGTCGTGGTCGAACGGCCGGCCTTCCAGGAGATGACGGCGCTGGGAGCCGCGAAGCTGGCGGCGCTGGGCGCCGGGCTGATCGGGGATCTCGAGGACCGGCCCGTCGAGGCGCCGGCGCGCTGGGAGCCGCGCATGGGGGCGGACGAGCGGCAAGCGTTGCTGGAGGGCTGGCGGCGCGCGGTGAAGGCCGCCATCATCGCCGCGCAATGAGCCAGATCGATCCCGCCGACGCCCAGTCCACCTTCTCCGGCACCCGCGCGGTCGACCCGCGCCACGCCCTCGACGAGGCGCGCCTCTCGACGTGGCTGGCCGACAACGTCATGGGCTTCAGCGGCCCGCTGGCCATTCGCCAGTTCAAGGGCGGGCAGTCGAATCCGACCTACGAACTGACCACGCCGGCCCGCACCTATGTGCTGCGTCGCAAGCCGCCGGGGACCCTGCTGGCCTCGGCCCATGCGGTGGATCGGGAGTTCCGGGTGATCTCGGCCCTGCACGCCCAGGGCTATCCGGTGGCGCGGCCGTGGGCCCTGTGCGCCGACGAGGGCGTCATCGGCTCGATGTTCTATGTGATGGACAAGGTCGACGGCCGCATCCTGTGGGACCTCAAGCTGCCGGGGATGGAGCCGGCGGAGCGCCGCGCCATCTACGACGCCCAGGTCGACGCCCTGGCGGCCTTGCACCGCTTCGATCCGGAGGCGATCGGACTGGGCGACTACGGCCGGCCCGGCAACTATTTCGAACGGCAGGTGGGGCGCTGGACCAAGCAGTACCGGGCCTCGGAGACCGATCCGATTCCGGCCATGGACCGGCTGATCGAATTCCTGCCGGCGACGCTGCCCGCGCAGGGGCCGACGCGGGTGGTGCACGGCGACTTCCGCCTCGACAACCTGATCCTGCATCCTGAGCGGGCCGAGGTGCGCGCGGTGCTGGACTGGGAGCTGTCGACGCTGGGCGATCCAATGGCCGATTTCTCCTACCTGCTGATCGGCTGGGCGATCCCGGCGAGCGAGCGCAACGGCCTGGCCGGGGCGGACCTGCCCGCGCTGGGTATTCCCTCGGTTGAGGAGACCGTGGCGCGCTACGCGGCGCAGACCGGAACCGCGCCGCCGGAGAACCTGGACTGGCTGTTCGCCTACAATCTGTTCCGGCTGGCGGCGATCTGCCAGGGCATCGCCGGTCGGGTGCGGGACGGAACCGCCGCCTCGGCCCAGGCCCGGGCCATGGGGGCGCAGGCTCCCGCGCTGGCGGCTGCGGCCCTGTCGTTCGCCAGGCGCGCCGGCGCCTGAGGGCTTAGTTGGTGATGACCTGGACCCGGGTCCACAGCGCCCCCCGGTTGACCACGTCGACCCGCAGCCGCGCCGGCGCGCGCGGCGCCAGGGTGCAGACCGGATAGTGATCGCCGAGGCCGTCGGCGCAGAGGATCTTGCCGGCTGAATCCCGAACCACGAGGTCGATGGCGGCGTCGCCATCGCCGATCACGGCCACCCGCAGCACCTCCGCCCCGCGGGCGTGGACGTCGAAACTCCAGCTCTCCCGGGACGCCAGCCGCTTGAGCGTCGACACCGGCCCCGCCCCGAACGGGGACGAGCGGACGCCCATGGCCGGGGGCGGCGGCGCGGTGGCCGCCGGCGGCGGAGGCGGAGGCGGCGGTGGCGGTGGCGGCGGTGGGGGAGGTGGAGCCTGCGGCGCGCGCGGCCGGACCCGCGAGCCGCTGACCACGATTTCGTCCTGCGCGGCGCGGGCCGCGTCCAGTTCCGCCGCCTGGCGGCGGAAGGCGCTGGCGGAGAGCACCGGTTCGACGCCGGCGTCGCCGTCGCTTCCAGATCGGAAGGGCACCTCGTCGAGGATGGTCGCGGCGAGCCGTAGAGCTTCGGCGCTGCCCCGTTCGCGGCCCCAGGCGGCGAGCTCGGCGGCCATGACGGCCCGGCCCACGC
>JAFAEC010000118.1 GCA_023424215.1 Pseudomonadota bacterium | reverse complement strand
GTCGTGGCGTCCTGCCTGCCGCGCCCAAAGCCCGGCCAAAGCCACCCCGCGACCCGCAGCTTCCAGGCGATCCGTATCTGGGTGAACGACGAATTCCGACAACTGGTCGATGGCCTGTCCGCGGCCGAACGCGCCTTGAAGCCCGGCGGCAAGCTGGCCGTGGTAAGCTTTCATTCGCTGGAGGACCGGATCGTCAAGCGCTTCATGCAGGCACGGTCGAACAGCGCGGGCGGCGGCAGCCGCTATGCGCCCGTGCAGGAAACCGCGCCCCCGGCCTTCACCATGCCCTTCCGCCGCGCCATCGGCCCCGACC
This sequence comes from Pseudomonadota bacterium, assembly GCA_023424215.1. GTDB lineage: Bacteria > Pseudomonadota > Alphaproteobacteria > Caulobacterales > Caulobacteraceae > Brevundimonas. Next base: position 3,648 of record JAFAEC010000118.1, on the reverse strand, counting down.
CCGAGGAGGAGGCTGCGAACCCGCGCGCCCGGTCCGCCCTGCTGCGCGTGGCGATCCGCACCGATGCCCCCGCAGGTTCCGTCGAAGCGGACGCCCTGGCCATGCCGCGCCTGCCGAAAGGGGGACATTGATGCGTCCCCTGACCTATCTGGCCTGTGTGCTTCTGGTGATGGGCCTGGCCTTCTGGGCCTATCGCGAGAATTATCGCACCCAGGCCGCCATCGGAGAGATGAGCCAGATCCAGCGGGAAATCGCCGGACTGCGAGAGGATCTGGGCGTCCTGCGCGCCGAATGGGCCTATCTCAACCGGCCCGAGCGCCTGCGCGAACTTGTGGACCTGAACTTCGACCGCCTGCAACTGATCCCGCGCGAGGCCGGGCAGACGGTGGGCCTGGGCCATATCGACTATCCCAAGCCGCCTGCGCCGCCCGACCCCCCCGAACCGGCAGAAGCCGCCCCCCAGGAGTGACCGTCATGATCCGCATCCCCCTGCGTCCTCTGGCCAAGATCCTCCGCGCGCGCGACCGGGGCGAGAACCCCGACGACATCGAGGCCGAAAACCGTCGCCTGCGGCACGAGGCGGCCCAGGACAAGGCCCGCCGCCGCGCCGAAGGTCGGCTGGCGCTGATGGCAAGCTGTTTCGTCCTGGCCTTCGGGGTCGTGGGCGTGCGCATGGGCACCCTGGCCTCCAGCGATCCGATCGAGCCGCAAAGCGAGGTCATGTCCGCGCGGATCGTGTCGCAACGCGCCGACATCACCGACCGGCACGGGCGGGTGCTGGCGACGAACCTGCTGACCCATTCGCTTTATGCCCATCCGCACCAGATGGTCGATCCGGTCGGCGCGGCCAACGAACTGGCCCGCATCTTTCCCGACCTGGACGCGGCGAAGCTGACCCAGGATTTCACGGGCAGCCGCAAGTTCATGTGGATCAAGCGCAAGATGTCGCCCGAACAGATGCAGGCGGTCCATGACATCGGCGAACCCGGCCTGCTGTTCGGCCCGCGAGAGATGCGCGTTTATCCCAACGGCCACATCGCCAGCCACATCCTGGGCGGGTCCGGCTTCGGCAACGAGGGCGTCAGCAGTGCCGAGGTTCTGGGCGTCGCGGGCGTGGAAAAAGCCTTCGACGGCTGGCTGCGCGATCCGGCCAACGACGGGGCGCCGCTGCAACTGTCCATCGACCTGTCCGTGCAGTCGGCCATGGAACAAGTTCTGGCATCCGGCATGGAGGTGATGAGCGCCAAGGGCGCCACCGGCATCCTGATGGAGATCCAGTCGGGCGAGATCCTGGCGATGGCCAGCCTGCCGGACTTCGACCCGAACGACCGGCCGCGTCCGCTGCTGAAGGGCGACCCGTCCGACAGCCCGCTGTTCAACCGCGCCGTTCAAGGGCAATACGAACTGGGATCGACCTTCAAGATCTTTCCGGTCGCACAGGCGCTGGATCTGCAGATCATCAACCCCAACAGCGGCATCAACACCACCACGCCGATGCGCATCGGGAAATACCGGATCAGCGACTTTTCCAACTATGGCCCGCAACTGTCGGCCACGGACGTGATCGTCAAATCCTCGAACGTGGGCACGGTTCGCATCGCGCAGATGATCGGCGTGGACCGGCAAAAGGATTTCCTGCAGAAGTTGGGTTTCTTCGACCCCCTGCCGATCGAAATGGTCGAGGCGCCGACCGGCAAGCCGCTTGTGCCCAGCCGCTGGCCTGCCGTGACCGCCGCCACCGTGTCCTTTGGCCACGGCCTTGCCGCCAGCCCGCTGCACCTGGCCGCGGCCTATGCCACGGTTGCCAATGGCGGTCGCAAGGTGACGCCCACGCTGATCCATGGCCGCACCCGGCCGCAGGGCGAACAGATCCTGTCGGAACGCGCCGCCGACCGCGCCGTGGACATGCTACGACAGGTCGTGACGCGCGGCACCGCCAGGCAGGCAGAGGTCGAGGGATACGAGGTCGCGGGCAAGACCGGCACGGCCGACAAGCCGCGCCCCTCGGGCGGCTATTACGACAACAAGGTGGTTGCGAACTTTGCCTCGGTCTTTCCGGCAAGCGATCCGAAATATGTGCTGATCGTGGCGCTTGACGAACCCTCGGTCACCGGGCCGGGCGGCGAGACGCGCACGGCGGGCACCACCGCCGCCCCCGTCGCAGGCGCCATGATCCGCCGCCTGGCGCCGCTGGTCGGGTTGGAACCCGCGACCGACGAAAACCTGCCGGTCTTCGAGCCGCGCTTCGCCCCCCGTGTTGAATCGCAACCCGGCGATGAGCTAAAGGTCGTCGCAAATCAATGACGGGTAGGACTGTGGGGCAAGGCACGAAGACGCTGTCGCAGCTGGGGCTGCGGGCAAGGGACGGGCGCGACCCGGCCATCACCGGGCTGTCGCTGGACAGCCGCACCGTGAAGCCCGGCCACCTGTTCGCGGCCCTGCCGGGATCGGCGCTTCATGGCGCGGAATTCATCCCCTATGCCCTGCGGATGGAGGCGGGCGCCGTGCTGACCGACCGCGCCGGCGCCGAGATGGCGGCCCAGGCGCTGTCGGGCTGGAACGGCGCGGTCGTCGTGGCCGAGGATCCGCGCGCCGCCCTGGCCGGTGCCGCAGCCTTGTGGTTCGAATCCCAGCCCGAACATGTCGTGGCCGTCACCGGCACTTCGGGCAAGACCAGCGTCGCAAGCTTTACCCGCCAGATCTGGCAGCATATCGGCCGCAAGGCGATCAGCCTGGGCACGATGGGCGTGGAGGGCGACTATCAGGCCAAGCTGGCTCATACCACGCCCGATCCCCTGACCCTGCACCGCATCCTGGCCGAGGCCGCGGCGGCGGGCGTGACCCATGCCGCGATGGAGGCATCCAGCCACGGCCTGGATCAGCGCCGCCTAGACGGCGTGCGGGTCGAGGCCGGAGCCTTCACCAATTTCAGCCAGGACCACCTGGATTACCACGCGGGCTTCGACGAGTATTTCGCGGCCAAGGCGCTGCTGTTCAACCACATCCTGGAAGACGGCGCGGCGGCGGTCATCAACATAGACGGCGAACGCGGGCGGCAGATGCTGGACATCGCCACCGATCGCGGACTGGCGGTGACGACGGTCGGCACGGGTGAAAACGCCATGCTGCGGATCCTGGGCCAGCGTTACGACGCGACCGGGCAGGATCTGCGGTTCTCGCTGATGGGCCAGCCGCATCTGGTGCGACTGCCGCTGATCGGCGGCTTCCAGGCGGAAAACGTGCTGGCGGCGATGGGCCTGGTGCTGGCCGCAGGCGATTCGGCCGAGGCCATCTTGCGCGCGCTGCCCGAACTTCAGACCGTGCGCGGGCGGATGCAGCTTGTTGCGCAGCGCGAGAACGGGGCCACGGTCTTTGTCGATTACGCCCACAAGCCCGGCGCGGTTGTGGCCGCGCTGCAATCGCTGCGCCCCCATGTCATGGGCCGCATCGTCTGCATCATCGGCGCGGGCGGCGACCGCGACCGGGGCAAGCGCCCCCTGATGGGCGAGGCCGCGCGCCAGTTCGCCGACGTGGTGATCGTCACCGACGACAACCCCCGGTCCGAGGATCCGGCCGCGATCCGTGCCGCCGTGATGGAGGGCGCCGGTCCCGACGCCACCGAGGTCGGCGACCGGGCCGAGGCAATCC
>JAFAEC010000044.1 GCA_023424215.1 Pseudomonadota bacterium | reverse complement strand
TCTCCTCGATGTCATCAAGGACGAGTTCGACCGTCAGGGTCGCGATGACGTCAACGCCGTTCAGGCTCTGCTGCTGTTCAACATCAGCAATTCGGAACTGACCGCCGGCGAGCTTCGTTCGCGTGGTTACTACCTCGGCTCGAACGTTTCCTATAACGTCAAGAAGCTGGTCGACCTCGGTCTCATCAACCACCAGCGTTCTCGCGTCGACCGCCGCTCGGTCCGCATCAGCCTGACGGAAAAGGGCCAGGAAATCGCCGAAACGGTGGCCCGCCTTTATGAACGCCACGTTGGCTCAATCGAAAAGGTCGGCGGCATCGGCACCGGCGAGTTCTCCGAAATGAACAAGCTGCTGCAGCGCCTCGATCGCTTCTGGAACGACTCGATCGCTTACCGTCTCTAATTCGCGACGATCCACTCTTCAGGCCGGGGGCATTTGCATGCTCCCGGCTTTCCGGATTCCGGCGGCTGACGTCGCCCGATCCGGCCTGTCAAGCAAGGGTCCGAATCTCTCTCATCGCCCTGTATTTCAGGCGAACACAGCTTCGTGAGAACGGCCCCGTGACACGAATCGGCCATATTGATATGGGAGGCGCAAAGGCATAGGAGCCGGCTGTTTCTCCTGTTGTTGCGGCAAGTGTGCGACTGTATTGCCAGACACCAGCGCCCTGATCATGGCGTATCGAGTATTACCGGCCGGCAGGCGCGTTATACGTGTTTGTTAATCATATTGGTTTAGGCATTGTTCAGAATGCCTGAGAGAGTGGCTGGTAGGTAGAATGACAAAAAAACCCGTTTCCGAATCCGTATCGCGCCGCACGCTGCTGCGTTCGGCCGTTTCCGTTGGTGTTGCAGCACTTGCTGCGCCGGCCCTTGCGCAGAACGCGCTGAACGATCTCATGGGCTCGTCGCGCCGTGGCAACTGGGATGACCAGTTCGATGCCAATACCTCGCGTTCGGCCGTGGGTGTCGTCTCCAACAATCCGGTTCTCGGCCGCGAAGCCCCTGTCTACATGCAGCAGGCGATCATGCAATATCAGCAGATCGTGCAGAATGGCGGTTGGCCGGAAGTGCCGGTATCCCAGCAGCGTCTGCAGATCGGCGTTTCCGATCCCTCCGTTCAGGCGCTGCGCCAGCGTCTGATGGTATCGGGCGACCTGCCGCGTGAAGCCGGCATTTCCAGTGCCTTCGACTCCTATGTCGATGGCGCGCTGAAGCGTTTCCAGGCCCGTCACGGCCTTCCGGCTGATGGCGTCAGCGGCGAATACACCACCAAGGCGCTCAATGTCTCCGCGCAGATCCGCCTGGCGCAGCTGCAGACCAACCTTGTGCGCATCCAGTCCATGTCCGGCGATCTCGGTCAGCGTCACCTGATGGTGAATATTCCGGCCGCCGCCATCGAAGCCGTTGAAAACGAACGTGTCGTCCTGCGCAACACGGCCGTTGTCGGCCGCGCCAGCCGTCCCACGCACGTTATCAATTCCAAGATCTACGAGGTTATCCTCAATCCTTACTGGACCGCGCCGCGCTCGATCGTCGAAAAGGACATTGTGCCGCTGATGCAGAAGGACCCGACCTATCTGGAGCGGAACAACATCCGCCTCATCGACGGCAAGGGACAGGAAGTCTCGCCTACCACGGTGGACTGGTTCGCGCCGAAGGCGCCGAACCTGATGTTCCGCCAGGACCCCGGCAAGATCAACGCCATGTCCTCGACGAAGATCAACTTCCACAATCCGAACAACGAATACATGCACGACACGCCGCAGCAGGGCCTGTTCAACAAGCTGATGCGCTTCGAGTCCTCCGGTTGCGTCCGCGTGCAGAACGTGCGCGACCTGACGTCGTGGCTGCTGCGCGACACGCCCGGCTGGTCGCGCCAGGAAATGGAACGCGTCATCGCCTCGCGCGTCAACACGCCGATCAAGCTCGCACAGGAAGTGCCCGTCTACTTCGTCTACATCACCGCATGGTCGGCGAAGGACGGCGTGGTTCAGTTCCGCGACGATATCTACGGCAAGGACGGCAATGCCGAACTGGCGCTCAACACGACGGCGGGCATGGAACAGCCGGCCGGTGCCGTGGACGACGATCTGCTGCCGCGCAACTGATCGGGCATTGCTGTCAGTTTCTTATCACGAATGAAGGCCGCGCTTCGCCGAGTACGGCGTAGCCTCATACGCCGTCACCCCGGACCTGATCCGGGGTCCAGTGCGATCAAGTCCTTGATCGCGAGAGAGTCCTTTCACGGCGCAGACGCGCCGTGGCTGGATGCCGGATCTAGTCCGGCATGACGGGAGCAAAGCTTGTCGCCTTTCCTCACAAGTCTGATCCTCCCGCTGCGTGCGGCTTTTTCTCCTCTCATCGCTGCTTTCATAAAAACAACTGCCACTTTTCGTCGCGACGTCGCAGTTTGACGGGCAAATCTCGCTCTCCGTATTGCTCTTGTTCGGGCAGGGCGCTAAGACGCCATCGCATTACTGTTTCAGGAGCCTTCACCATGTCGAACACAGATGCTTTCTTCTCCAGTCCGCTTGCCGATGTCGATCCGGAAATTTTCGGCGCGATCGAGAAGGAACTGGGCCGCCAGCGCCACGAGATCGAACTGATTGCCTCGGAAAACATCGTTTCCCGTGCCGTGCTCGAAGCACAGGGTTCGATCATGACGAACAAATATGCGGAAGGTTATCCGGGCAAGCGTTATTACGGCGGCTGCCAGTTCGTCGACATTGCTGAAGAACTCGCCATCGAACGCGCCAAGAAGCTGTTCGGCGTCAACTTCGCCAACGTTCAGCCGAATTCCGGTTCGCAGATGAACCAGGCCGTGTTCCTCGCGCTGCTGCAGCCGGGCGACACCTTCATGGGTCTCGATCTGAATTCGGGAGGTCACCTGACGCATGGTTCCCCGGTCAACATGTCCGGCAAGTGGTTCAACGTCGTGTCCTACGGCGTGCGCGAAGGCGATAACCTGCTCGACATGGACGAAGTGGAGCGCAAGGCCAAGGAACATAAGCCGAAGCTCATTCTCGCCGGCGGCACCGCCTATTCGCGCGTGTGGGACTGGAAGCGCTTCCGCGAAATCGCTGACGAAGTCGGCGCTTACCTCATGGTCGACATGGCTCACATCGCCGGTCTCGTGGCTGGTGACCAGCACCCGTCGCCGTTCCCGCACTGCCACGTCGCAACCACGACGACGCACAAGTCCCTGCGCGGCCCGCGCGGTGGCATGATCCTCACCAACGACGAGGATCTGGCGAAGAAGTTCAACTCCGCCGTCTTCCCCGGCCTGCAGGGCGGCCCGCTGATGCACGTCATCGCCGCCAAGGCTGTTGCCTTCGGTGAAGCGTTGAAGCCCGAGTTCAAGGATTATGCCGCACAGGTCGTGAAGAACGCCAAGGCGCTGGCCGAAACCCTGGTTGAAGGCGGTCTTGATGTCGTTTCCGGCGGCACCGACAACCACCTGATGCTGGTCGACCTTCGCAAGAAGAACGCCACCGGCAAGCGTGCGGAGGCAGCCCTTGGTCGCGCCTACATCACCTGCAACAAGAACGGCATTCCCTTCGACCCGGAAAAGCCCTTCGTTACCTCCGGTGTCCGTCTCGGCACGCCGGCCGGCACGACGCGCGGTTTCAAGGAAGCGGAATTCCGCGAAATCGGCAAGCTGATCGTTGAGGTTCTCGATGGTTTGAAGGTCGCCAATTCGGATGAAGGCAATGCCTCCGTCGAGGCTGCGGTGCGTGAAAAGGTCGTCGGCCTGACGGACCGTTTCCCGATGTATCCGTACATGTAAGGAAAGAAGACGATGCGCTGCCCATTCTGCGGTTCCGAAGACACACAGGTCAAGGACTCGCGTCCGGCGGAGGACAACACCTCCATCCGCCGGCGGCGCATCTGCCCGGATTGCGGCGGCCGCTTTACGACCTATGAGCGCGTGCAACTGCGCGAGCTGATGGTCATCAAGAAAAGCGGCCGCAAGCTTCCTTTCGACCGCGAAAAGCTGGTGCGCTCGTTCGAGATCGCGCTGCGCAAGCGACCGGTCGATCGTGACCGGATCGAACGCGCCGTGTCGGGTATCGCCCGTCGCCTCGAAAGCTCCGGCGAGACGGAAATCCCCTCGGAAGAAATCGGCCTTCAGGTTTTGGAAGCACTGAAAAGCCTCGATGACGTCGCCTTCGTTCGTTATGCTTCGGTCTATCGCGATTTCAGCCATGCCGAGGATTTCGAGAACGTGATTGCCGAAATCAACGCCAAGATCGCGCGCGATACCGACGCTGGAGCATAGACGTGATGAGCCGTGCCGATGACGAAAGGTTCATGGCGCGGGCCATCGAGGTTTCGCTTCGCCACCAGGGCCAGACGCTGACCAACCCCTCGGTCGGCTGTGTTCTCGTCAAGGACGGACAAATCATCGCCGAGGCCGTGACCGCCATCGGCGGACGCCCCCATGCCGAACGCCAGGCGCTGGAACTAGCCGGCGAGGCGGCACGCGGCGCGACCGCCTACGTGACGCTCGAACCCTGTTCACACTGGGGTAAAACCCCGCCCTGCGCGAACGCGCTGGTGGAATATGGCGTTGCCCGTGTCGTGGTCGCGGTGGACGATCCGGATGAGCGCGTCTCCGGCCGTGGTTTTCAGATATTGCGCGATGCCGGCATCGTGGTGGAAACCGGTCTGCTGCGTGCCGAAGCCCAACGGGCGCTCGCAGGTTACCTCACAAGACAGGTGAAAAAACGCCCGCATGTGATTCTGAAGCTTGCGGTTTCTGCTGACGGAATGATCGGCAGGCACGGTGAGGGGCAGATTGCCATTACCGGCCCTGAGTCACGCCATGCAGTGCACCAACTTCGGGCGCGCTGCGACTGCATTCTCGTTGGTATCAGGACCGCTATCGCGGATGATCCTGAGCTGACCGTGCGCATTGCCGGTCTGGAAAACCGCTCGCCTGTGCGGATCGTGCTGGATCGGCAATTTGAATTGCCATTGACGTCGAAACTGGTGCGGACTGCGCGGGAGGTTCCGGTGGTGGTTGCCGCTTTACCCCCCTCTGCCCTGCCGGGCATCTCCCCCTCAAGGGGGGAGATCGATGGAGCGCTGCTTCGCCCTGCATCGACGGCTGGAGAGGGTGCGTCTAGGGCGCAATTTGACCGAGCGGACAGCCCCTTGCCAATCTCCCCCGTTGAGGGGGAGATGCCCGGCAGGGCAGAGGGGGGTAACCTCGACCTCCGCCGCCAACTCCTGACCAACGCCGGCGTCCAGGTCCTCGAAGCCCCCACGCTCGAAAACCTCCTCCACATCCTCGCCGAAAGCGGCATGTCGGAACTTCTGGTCGAAGGCGGCGCCTTTGCCGCAAAATCATTCCTTGAAGCTGGATTGGTGGATCGTATCATGCTGTTTGAAAGCCCCGTCGTGATCGGCAAGGGCGGCATTGAAACGCCGCTCAGCCGTGCCGACATCAAGGGCGACTATGCTCTGATCAGTGAAACCACCTACGGGCCGGATCGCTGCTTCAATTATGAAAGGCCGATTTGATGTTTACCGGAATTGTCACCGATGTCGGAACCGTTTCCGAACTGGAGGCCTTGGCCGAGGGTGTCCGCCTGCGCGTGGCGACCAATTACGATCCCAAGACCATCGATATGGGCGCGTCGATCTCCCATGGCGGCGTGTGCCTGACGGTGACGAAGCTGCCTGATGATGGCAGCAATGAGCGCTGGTACGAGGTCGAAGCATGGGAAGAGGCCTTGCGCCTGACGACGATCGCCAGCTGGCAGAAGGGCACGCACGTCAACCTGGAGCGGGCGCTCAAGATCGGCGATGAGCTTGGCGGTCATATCGTCTCCGGCCATGTGGACGGCAAGGCGGAAATCCTGTCGGTTGAGCCGGAAGGCGAGGCGGTGCGTATCCGCCTGCGCGCGCCGGAACATCTGGCGAAATTCGTGGCGCCCAAGGGTTCCGTGGCGCTCGACGGCACGTCGCTCACCGTCAACGCCGTCGAAGGCACGGATTTCGACGTTCTCCTGATCCGCCACACGCTTTCCGTCACCACCTGGGGTGAGCGCCAGCCGGGCGATTTCGTCAATTTCGAGGTCGACACCATGGCGCGTTACGCCGCGCGGCTTGCGGAATTCCCCTCTGCGTAATGTGACGATGCTTTGGAGAGGAGGACGCACCGACGCCTCCTCCGTCATTCCGGCCTCGAGCCGGAATCCAGTCAGCCCAAGTCTTTGGGTTGAAAGAACTTTTCCCGCCGCGCAGACGC
>JAFAEC010000009.1 GCA_023424215.1 Pseudomonadota bacterium | reverse complement strand
GTCCACCACAGCGCCGTCTTCCGGAGGTCCGGAACCGGCCGCGGTGATGAGCGCGGTTGTCATCGGCGGGTTCAGCACGAGAATCTGCTCGATGCCCGCGTTGTAGATGACGCCGCCCTCCCCGACGCTCACCAGGTTCGAGAGCAGGAGCGGAAGCGTCGGACGGAGGTCCTGCAGCAATACTTCCGCTTCGACGGCGGCCGACGGACCCGTCTCCAGGAGCGTCCGGAGGTCGGGATCGCTCTGACGCAACCGGTCGGTGAACGTCACCATGTCGCGTGTCCACGACCGGATGGCGTCACTGGTGACCGTCTGGGTGTCGAGCAGCGGCCCGGCCTGGTCGATGAGCTGACGGGTCTCGGCGCTGCTTCCCGACGCCTCCTGCACGAACAGGCGGGTCGAGTCGAGGAGATCCTGCAGTTCCGGTCCCGACCCGTTGAACGCCTCGAAGGCCTCGTCGACGAGTGCCTGCAACCGGGTGTCGCCGATACTGGCGAGCAGCACGTCGGCCTGGTCCAGCAGGGCGCCTACCTCCTGCGGGACGGTGGCACGGTCTACCGGGATCACGTCACCGTCCTCGAGGTACTCGCCGTTCGAAGTCTTCTGTGCCGGCACGAGATCCACGTATTGTTCTCCGACGGCCGAGACGCTCCGGACCGCGGCGTCGACATCGGCCGGGATCTTGTAGTCGCTGCCGATCGAGAGCGTCGCGTCCACACCGGCGGGTGACAGCGCGACGGACTTCACGGTGCCGACCGTGATTCCCCGGTAGGTGACGTTGGAGTGCGGGTACAGACCTCCGGTGGACGGAAGTTCCACGGTGAGCGTGTAGCGGCCCACCCCGAAAAGCGCCGGCAAGCGCACGTACTGCAACGTCATCACCACGAGCCCGATCACGGTGAGTACAGCGAAGATCGAGAGCTGGATGCGCACGAATCGCGAGAGCATCATGGTCCGAACACCCCCTCGGGAAGTCCGGGAATCGTGATGTCGCCGAGGCCGGGGATCGAGAGAGTACCCGACGGTCCCGCATCCGGTTGCGGCGGCGGCGGCGGTTCGAGGGGCGCCCGGAACGGATCGGCGGCCTGCGCCGCGAGCCCTGCATCCCGGCCGAGGATGCCCTCGGGTCCGGCCAGCCTGCCGGCGAGCGGCGTACCGCTCAGGAAGTTCAGGTCGAGCCGATCGAGAGTGAGGTCGATCGTCATGGCAAGGTTCGCGTAATCACCCCGGATGACATTGTTGATCCCTTTCTGCGGGAACGGATACGTCAGCAGCACACCGAGGACCTCGGTGAGCGCACTTCCCGAATCGGCGAGCGCCCGCAGTGTCGGCGCCAGACCTTGCAGGTTCGCCTTCAGATCGTCGTTGGAGCTTTCGACGACACGACTCGCCACCGTGCTCAGATCGCCGAGCGAGGACATCGCCGACGTGAGGTTCTGCCGCTGATCCACGAGCACTTCGAGTGCGGGCGGAAGTTCTTCGAGTGCCCGCACGAGCGTCGCATTCTGGTTGTTCACGGTGACCGCGAGGCGGTCCATTCCTTCGAGAGCGGACACGATCTCGCCGCGCTGGGTGTCGAGCGCTGAGACGAGCTCGTCGAGGCGCGGCAGCAGGTTCCGGACGGAGTCCTCCCGTCCTACCAGTGCGGCGTTGAGTTCGGTCGTGATGTCGTTGATCTGCGCCAGACCACCGCCGTTGAGCACCAGTGACAGCGAGGAGAGCGTCTGCTCGGTCGTCGGATACACGCCCGCGCGTTCCAGCGGGATGAGATCACCGTCGGCGAGGCGACCGCGCGCGGGTTCGTCGACCGGGTTGAGCAGCTCGAGGTGCTGCGACCCGAGCAGGCTCGTCTGGCCGATCTTCGCCGTCGCGTTGGCGGGCACCACGGTGTCCTTGTCGAGGGCGACGGTGACCAGCGCGTGCCAACCCACGACCTCGATCGAGGCGATCGACCCGACGGTGACGTCGTCGACACGGACCGGTGAGTTCTGGGTGAGCGTGGTGACGTTGGGCATCTCGATCTGCACCCGGTAGGCGCCTTCACCGCGTCCGGCCGTGCCCGGCATGGGGATGGAGTTGAGCCCACCCCATTCACAGGCCGTGAGCGTCAGCGATGCCGCCATCACGGCTGCGGCCGCGACGGTGCGTCGCGCATTCGACAGGCTCATCGTCCTCCTCCCGGCTGCAGCAGCGTTCCCAGATCCTGCGGAACTGCGAGGTTCGGTAATCCACCCAGCAGACCGTCGAGCGCTGTCGGAGCGGGGACTGCCTCCGGTGGGGCGGTCCCCCGCCCGGCGGATGCTTCCTCGAGTCCCGGTTCGCTGTAGACGATGTCGCCCGGGAACGCCTGCACACCGGCAAGCGGGTTCGCGAGCACCGGAAGATAGTTGGCGCTCATCGACGCCAGGACCGGGCCGAGTTGCTGACGGCACAACTCCTCGCTCCGTTCGGAAGTCGCATTCGCGGCGGCCGCGACCGACCCGCACATCCATTCGACCGGGTTGGCGAGATTGTTGATCGCCAGCGCACCGGTCAGCGAGCCCTGGGCCGGCTTGTAGATGTTGTAGAAGTTGGCCAGCGACGTCGGGCCGGAGTGCAGAATCCGCTCGATCTCCGGCCGCTTACGCGCGAGCACCTCGGTGGCGTCGGCGAGACGCTCGACCGATTCCGTCAGCCCGGCGCGGTTGTCCTCGACGAAACGCTGCACGTCGCCGACAGCGACGCCCAGATCGGTGAGCGAGACGCCGAGCTGATCGGAACTGTCGGCGAGGACGTTCGAGACCGAGGCGAGCCGGCCACCGAACTGCACGATCTGTTCGTTGCTCGACGACAGCACCGAGACGAAGGTCTGAAGGTTGCGGATCGTCGAGAACAGGTCGGTGCGACCCTCGGAGAGGGTGTGCATGGTGTCGGAGAGCTCACGCAACGTGGCGCGGATCGTTTTC
>JAFAEC010000132.1 GCA_023424215.1 Pseudomonadota bacterium | reverse complement strand
GCTGGGCACCGGGCACGGCTACCTGGGATGGTCGGACGTGATCACCACGACCCCCGCCTTCGGGGTCCGGGACGTCTTCCTGCGCGGATCGCTGAGCCGGCCGGCCTTCGGGCGGCCCGTGAAGCTGTCGGCCGCGGCGCATCTGTTCCACGCCGCCGCCGGCCTCAGCCGCACTTCGAATAGCCGCACTCGAAACAGGTGTCGCAGCCTTCCTTTCGCACCAGGCCGACCGTTCCGCATTTCGGGCAACAGATCTTCGACATGGGGGACGCGATCCCGGCGGACGCAGGGGCCGCTTCGTGGACATGCGCCGCGCAGGCTTCCGCGTCGCGGGCGAGGTGGCGCTCGATCACCCCGCCGATGGCGGCGAGCAGGGACGGGACGTAGCGCCCGTTGAGCCAGCCGCCGCCGCGCGGATCGAACACCGCCTTGAGCTCCTCGGCCACGAACGACACGTCGCCGCCGCGCCGGAACACCGCCGAGATCATCCGGGTCAGCCCCAGCGTCCAGGCGTAGTGCTCCATGTTCTTGGAGTTGATGAAGATCTCGAACGGCCGCGGTCCGTCCGGGCCCTCGACGTCGTTGAGGGTGACATAGACCGCGTGCGGGCTGTCGGGCCATTTGATCTTGTAGGTGCGGCCGTCCAGCGCCTCATCCCGGGCGGCGAGCACCGGACCATCGGACTCCGGTGCGGGGGCCGGGGCCGGGGTCTGCGGGGCCGCCGAGAGCACCGAACCGGTCACGGCGTTGGGCCGATAGGTGGTCAGGCCCTTGCAGCCCATCGACCAGCCGCGGACGTAGACGTCGGCGAAGTCGTCGAAGGCGATGTCCTCGGGGCAGTTGACGGTCTTGGAGATGGAGCTGTCGACCATCGCCTGGGCCACGGCCTGCATGCGCAGATGGTGCTCGGGCGTCAGCGTCTGGGCGGTGACGAAAGCGTGCTCGGGCGGCGGGGCGTCGCCATGCAGCCGCTTCCAGACCGTGAGAGCGTAGTCCTCGACGGCCTCCTCGCGCTTCGAGCCGTCGGGCTGCAGCACCTTGCGGGTGTAGGCGTAGGCGAACACCGGCTCGATGCCGGAGGAGACGTTTCCGGCCAGCAGGGAGGTGGTGCCGGTCGGGGCGATCGAGGTCAGGCAGCCGTTGCGCAGACCGTGCTTTGCGATCAGGGCCCGGGTGTCCTCGTCCAGGTCCTTCAGGTTCGGCGTGTCGAGGATGGCGGCGTCGTAGAGCGGGTAGGCCCCTTTCTCGGCGGCGAGTTCGGCGGAGGCGCGGTAGGCCTCGCGCTTGATCACCCCCAGCCAGCGGCGGGTGAGGGCGGCGGCTTCCTCGTCGCCGTAGCGGGCGCCGCAGAACACCAGGGCGTCGGCCAGACCGGTGACGCCGAGGCCGATGCGCCGCTTGGCCTTCGCCTCCGTCTCCTGCTGGGGCAGCGGGAAGCGCGAGACGTCGATGACGTTGTCGAGGAAGCGGATGGCGGTGCGGGTCAGTTCGCCCAGCCTGGCCTCGTCCAGTTCCGCGTCGGTTGAGAACGGGTGCGGGACCAGCCGGGCGAGGTTGATAGAGCCGAGCAGGCAGGCGCCGTAGGGCGGCAGCATCTGTTCGCCGCAGGGGTTGCTGGCCGAGATGGTCTCGACGCCGGCGAGATTGTTCCGCTCGTTGACCCGGTCGATGAAGATCACGCCCGGTTCGGCCACGTCGTAGGTGGCGCGCATCAACCGCTCCCACAGATCGCGGGCGCGAACGGTGCGGAAGGTTTCGCCGCCGAACACCAGCGGCCAGTCGCCGTCGGCCTGAAGCGCCTCCATGAAGGCGTCGGGGACCAGCACCGAGACGTTGAAATTGCGCAGCCGGGCCGGGTCGCGCTTGGCGTCGATGAAGGCCTCGATGTCGGGGTGGTCGATGCGCAGACAGCCCATCATGGCGCCGCGCCGCTGCCCGGCCGAGAGGATGGTGCGGCACATGGAGTCCCACACGTCCATGAAGCTGAGCGGGCCGGAGGCGTCGGCGCCGACCCCCTTCACCGCCGCGCCGGAGGGGCGGATGGTGGAGAAGTCCATGCCCACGCCGCCGCCCTGCTGCATGGTCACCGCGGCCTCGCGCACGGCCTCGAAGATGCCGCCGAGGTCGTCGGGCACCGTGCCCATGACGAAGCAGTTGAACAGGGTGACGTTGCGGCCGGTGCCGGCTCCGGCGAGGATGCGGCCGGCGGGCAGGAACTGGAAGTCCGTCAGGGCGTCCTCGAATCGTTCGCGCCAGCGCGCCCGCGCCTTCGGCGCCTCGGCTTCGGCGACGGCCGCGGCGACCCGCGCCCATGTCTGCCCGATCGACTCGTCGCCGCCGCCCTGGGGCGGCTGGAAGCTGTACTTGCCGCGCCAGATCTCAGCGGCCAGGGGATTGTCGAACGCCATGCTGTCCTCCTTCGGGACCAAGCAGGCTGGCCGATTCCGACGCCGCTGAGGTTGCGCCGGCGCAATGTGGAAGGATCGCGGGCCCGGCAGACTTCCGCCATGGCCTCACACCTCGACGACCAGCCTTTCGACGACGACCAGCTCCAGGCGCAGACGCTGGAGCGATGGGGCGTCCAGCGGTGCGACGCCGTCGACCGCGCCGCCTTCAACGCCGGCCTCGGCGCGCTGATCGAGATCGACCGGCCGGCCGGTGAAGACCCGCAGCGGCGGCTGGAGCGGTTGCAGGGCGAGGGCGAGGCGCTGCGGCGTCGGCTCGAGGAGGCGCTGATGCTGGCCCGCACAGGCGAGCGCGCCCACAGCACCGACGACCGGTGGCCTCACGGGCTCGTGGACGAACTTTACGACCTGCTCCAGGACCTCGAGGCGCACGACGCCCACGAAGCCTTCGCCCGCAGTGCGGCGCAGGCGGCGTCGGCCCCGCTGCGCGCGGGGTTGCGGGACGACCACGAGGCGCTCGCCGCCCGCCTCGAGGAACTGCGCCGACTGACCGGGAGCTACGAGGCGCCGGCCCACGCCTGCGCCGTCTGGCGGCTGCTCTACGTCCTCTGCCTGAAGGTTGACCGGGCGCTGGTTGAGCGCATGCGGCTGGAGGACGAAGGTTGCGGTCCAGCCGCTCCGCAATCATACGGAGCGGTCATCTTGTCCCCGCACAAGGTCGCGCGGGACGTCGCCGCCTAGAAGACGCTCATGACGCGGCAAGGGCCGCGCCGGTTACTTCAAGGCAGAAAGACAATGCTGAAACGCACCTTCCTCACCCTGGCCGCCGCCGGGCTGGCCCTCGCCATGGCGGGCGAAGCCTCGGCCGCGGAACACCGGGTCCAGATGCTGAACCGCGGCGACGGCGGCGCCATGGTCTTCTCGCCGGCGGTGGTCCGGGCGCGGCCGGGCGACACCATCCGCTATGTGCCGACCGATCCGGGCCACAACGCCGAAACCATCGCCGGAATGCTGCCGGCCGGCGTGCAGGTCACTCGCGGCGCCATGGGGCGTGAGTATGTGCTTCGCGTGACCCAGCCCGGCGTCTACGGCGTCAAATGCGCGCCGCACTACAGCATGGGCATGGTCGGGCTGGTGATCGTCGGCGACGGTTCGGCCAACCGCGCGGCCGCCCAGACCGCCGCCGGCCGGGCGCCGAACCTGGCCCGGCGTCGCTTCACGGAGTACTTCGCCCGCTGAGGACTCCGCGGGGGCAGGGGGCGGAAGCAGGGTCCGGGGTTTCCCGGGCCCTGTTTTCTTGCGTGGGGAATGACGGGGAGGCTCAGCCCTCGGCGAGGGCTTCGAGGCCGGCGACGTCCCGGACGACGATCCGACGACGGGCGCTGCCTGTCAGGCCCGCTCCGTCCCAGGCCGCCAGGGTCCGGCTAACCGTGTGAAGGGTGGAGCCGGTCATCTCCGCCAGATCCTGCCGGGTGATCGGAAAGTCGATCTCAAGGCCGCCGTCGACCGGGCGGCCGGCCTTGCGCGCCAGACGCAGCAAAGCCCTGGCGATGCGCTGCTCGACCCGCTCGCTGGTGAGCTCGCTGACCCGACTGTGCAGGTCGAACAGGCGCGTGCCGGCCGAGGCGGTCGAGCGGACCCCGATCTCAGGGTGACGCCGCATCAGGTCGCGGAAGGCCGGGACGGACCAGCGGACCTCGAGGCTCTCGGTCACGGCGAGGGCGTCGGCGGGGAAGGGCTGGCCCATCAGGGCGGCCACGGTGCCGTACATCTCTCCCGGACCGATGAAGCGCAGGACCGACTGCGAGCCGTCCGGAAGGGTCTGGACGATCTTCACCCGCCCTTCGAGCAGGCTGTGACAGGTCACGCCGGCGTCGCCCTGGGCGAAGACGCGCTCGCCGGACGACAGCCGACGCAAGGCGCCGGCCGCCATCACCTCCTCGAGCTCCTCGAGCGGCAGGCCGGCGAACATTTCGGCCCGTTGCAGCAGCCGGGGATCGGCGTGAGGCATGGCGACTCCGCAGTTTGGCCTGCTGTAGATCGCGGCCGTCTCGCGGGCACCCTCGGGAAATTCCTTAGGGACGAAACCGAGGTGTCGCGAGGTGCGGGCCCGGCCTAGTGGATCGTCATGCAAGGAGCATCCCGCATGGCCAGCTACAACTTCGCAACGGCGCCCCGCACGGTGATCGAACCTCTGCGGGCGCGCTCCGCGGATCAGCCGTGCAGCCTGTGCGACACCTTCGACGAGGATGCGACGACCCACGTGTTCGCCTCGGGCCGCGAGCTCTTCCGCCAGTCGGAGCCCAGCTACAAGGTCTTCCGGGTGCGGGCCGGCGCGGTCGCCACCTACCGTCTGTTCTCGGACGGCCGGCGGCAGGTGATGAGCTTCTACCTGCCCGGCGACTTCATCGGCATGGAAGCGGGCGTGGAGTACGGCGCGACGGCCGTGGCCCTGACCCAGGCGACCGTGGACGTGATGCGCCGCAGCGAGCTGTCGGACCTGGCCTCCTCGGATCCGCGCCTGTCGCGGGCCCTGTGGCAGGTCAGCCTGCGCGCCTTCCACCGTAGCGAGGAGCACGCCCTGGTGCTGGCGCGCCACGGGGCGGTCGAGCGCGTGGTGGCGTTTCTCGTCGACTTCGCAAGCCGCACCGGCGCCGGTCCAGCCTTCGAACTGCCGATGACCCGTCAGGATCTCGCCGACTATCTCGGCCTGACCATCCATACGGTGTCGCGAACCCTGTCGCAGCTGGAAGCGTCGGGTCTCATCGAGGCGCGCTCCAGCCGCGTGGTGCGGCTGCTGCAGCCGGAACTGCTCGAGGGCATGCTGCAATGACCGGAACGCTGCCGACCCGGAACGGGCGCGCGGTCGTTCTCGTCGAGGGCGACCCCGCGGTGACCCACGCCATCGAATTCTCCTTCGGCCTCGAGGGGCTTGACGTCAGCTCCTATCCCAGCGGCGCGGAGACGCTGGCCAGCGAGCGGCCGGGCGCCGCCGGCTGTCTGGTGCTCGACTACAAGCTGCCGGACATGGACGGACTGCAGCTGCTGGAACAACTGCGGGCCAAGGGCGTATCGGCGCCGGCGATCCTCATCGCCACCAATCCGAAGGCGGTGATGCGCCAGCGCGCGCACGCCGCGGGCGCGCCGATCGTCGAGATGCCGCTGATGAACGACGGCCTGCTCGACTCGGTGAAGCAGGCGCTCGGCGCCCAGCCGGAACCCTGCTAGGTCTTGCCGGCCAGCAGCCGCATACGAACCAGTTCGGACAGGCTGCGCGCCTTCATCTTGGTCATGACGTTGGCGCGGTAGACCTCGACCGTGCGCGGGCTGATCTCGAGGTCGTAGGCGATCGCCTTGTTGGCCTGGCCGGCGACCAAACCTTCCAGCACCTGGCTTTCGCGGGTCGTCAGCTGCTCGAGCCGGGAACGGATCTCGCCGACCTCGGCGTCCTCGCCGGCCGTGGCGGCGTTCTGCGCCATAGCCGTCTCGATCGCGGAGAGCAGGGCCTCGTCGTCGAAGGGCTTCTCGATGAAGTCCACGACCCCGGCGCGCATGGCCTCGACGGCCAGCGGAACGTCGGCGTGGCCGGTCATGACGATGACCGGATGGCTCACGCCCTGGGCCTTGAGCTGGCGGACCAGTTCGATGCCGTTCATTTCGGGCATGCGCACGTCAGTCAGGACGCAGCCGGCGCGCAGCTCGCCCGCCTGGCTGAGCAGCTCCGGCCCGGAGGCGTAGGTGGCCGCCTCGTACCCGGACGTCTTGAGCAGGAACCGCAGCGAATTGCGGACCGCGGGATCGTCGTCGACGATGTGGACGACGCCTTCAGTCGTCATTCTCGAGCTCCTTTTCGTCGACCGTCATCAGGGTGAAGCAGAAGCGGGTGCCGCCGCCCGGGTTAGGCTCGGCCCAGATGCGCCCGCCGTGGGCTTCGACGATCGTTCTTGAGATGGAAAGCCCCACGCCCATGCCGGTTCGCTTGGTCGTGACGAAGGGCTGGAATAGCTGATCCGCGACCTCGGGCGCCAGCCCTGAACCGGTGTCGGAGACGCTGACCAAGGCGAGGTGGTCGCCGCCGTCCTCTATGCGCACGTCCAGCTGCTTGACCGGGCTCTCTTCCATGGCCTCGATGGCGTTGCGGATCAGGTTGAGCACGACCTGCTGGACCTGGACCCGGTCGGCCAGCACCAGGTCGATGGCCGGGTCGAAGCGGAACCTGACGCTGACCCCGTGCTCCTTGGCGCCGACCAAGGCGAGGGCGCCGGCCTCCTCGATGAGCTTGTGCAGGCTCTCGATGCGTCGCTCGGTCTCGCCCCGGGCCACGAAATCCCTGAGGCGACGGATGATGTCGCCGGCCCGCAGGGCCTGGTCGCCGGCGAGGTCGATGGCCTCCTTCAGCATCTCGCGCGGCACTTCGGGGCTGTTGAGCAGCCGCGACGAGCCCTTGAGGTAGTTGGCCACGGCCGACAGGGGCTGGTTCAGCTCGTGCGCCAGGGCCGAGGCCATCTCGCCGAGGGCGGTCAGACGGGAGATATGCACCAGCTCGGTCTGCAGCTCCTGCAGGCGGGCCTCGGTCCTTTGCCGCTCGGTGAGGTCGCGGACGAAGCCGGTGAAGAAGCGTTCCTGGCCGGAGACCATCTCGCCGACCGCCAGCTCCATCGGAAAGGTCGAGCCGTCCTTGCGCTCGCCGACGACGACGCGGCCGACGCCGATGATCCGCTTCTCGCCGGTGCGCATGTATCGCTCGAGGTAGCCGTCATGGGCCTCGCGATACGGCGAGGGCATGAGGATCTTGACGTTCTGGCCGATGGCCTCCTCGGCGCGCCAGCCGAACAGGCGTTCGGCGGCGTCGCTGAACGACCGCATGGTTCCGCATTCGTCGATGACCACCATGGCGTCCGGGACGGTGGCGAGAATGGAGCTGAGGTGCGCCTCGCGCGAGCGCAGGTCACTGTTCACCGCCACGGCGCGGTCGCGCATGACCTGGAACATCTCGCCGCCGGCGGCGATCATGCAGCCGATCGCCACGAAGGCGGCGGTGCTGGCGATGTCGCCGCCGCCCTGATGATAGCTCAGGGCGACGCCGCCGACGGCGCCCAGAACGGTCGCCGCCAGTCCGGGGCCGAGGCCGCCGAGCGTCGCCGCTGCGAAGACCACGGGGATGAACAGCAGGAAGGCGATCCGGTCCTCGAGCCAGGCCGTCGCGGCCAGGCCGACCGCCAGCGCCACCGCCGTGCCGACGAGCGCGGCGGCGTACCCGCTGCGATTGCGGCGGGCCGCCAACGCCCACGCCAGGAGGCCGGCGCCGGGACCGTTCCAGCGGTCGTCCCGCGCTCCGGAAGATTCCCTAGGTGGAATACCCAAATGTCACCTGCCGCCGTTTGCGCCTACCCCCCGCAGAGGGCTGACGACGCCCTCCGTTTCACTGTTCGAGGCTCGTTGCAACCGTGCGGGATACAACCGACGTCGCGCCGGAAGGCGCCCGCTCCTCCGTGCCGGCCAGCTGGCTGGCGCAGGCCGGCCGCACGCTGCCCCGGTACACCAGCTATCCGACCGCCCTGGCGTTCACCTCGGCGGACGACGACTCCGAGGCGCGCGCCTGGCTGAGGCGGATCCGGCCCGACCAGACCCTGTCGGTCTACACCCATGTGCCGTTCTGCAAGCGGCTGTGCTGGTACTGCGGCTGCCACACCAGCGTGTTCCACGAATACGACCGGGTGCGCACCTTCTTCGAGACGCTGAAGCGCGAGATCGCCCTCTGGGCTGAGGCGACGCCGGAGCACGCTGGGACGCAGCACCTGCATTTCGGGGGCGGCAGTCCGAACGCCCTGGCGCCCGCCGACTTCGCCGAGCTGGTCGCGGTGCTGGGCCGGGCCTTCCGGTTGCGTCCCGACGCCGAGGTGGCGGCCGAGCTGGATCCGGGCCTGCTCACCCACGACTTCATCGACGCGGCGATCGGCGCGGGGGTGACCCGCGTCAGCCTGGGGGTGCAGACCTTTGACGCGGAGGTGCAGCAGAAGGTCAACCGGATCCAGCCGTTCGAGCAGGTGGCCTCGGTGGTGGACCGCCTGCGCCAGGCGGGGCTGGGGGCGCTCAATTTCGACCTGATGTACGGCCTGCCGGGGCAGACGCCGGAGAACGTCGCGGCCAGCACGCGCGCCGCGATTGCGCTGGGGCCCGATCGCGTCGCCGTGTTCGGCTACGCCCACGTGCCGTGGATGAAGAAGCACCAGGTGATGATCCGCGACGAGGACCTCGCCGACGCGCAGGGGCGCTGGGACCAGGCCGAGGCGGCCGACCGGGAGCTGGTCGCCGCCGGCTATGTCCGTATCGGTCTCGATCACTACGCCCGCCCCGACGACCCCCTGGCCAGCGCCGCCGCGGCGGGCAGGCTGCGGCGCAACTTCCAGGGCTACACCGACGATCCCGCCCCGCTGATGATCCCGGTGGGGCCTTCCAGCATAGGGCGGCTCGGGCCGGGGTTCGTGCAGAACGCCATCGCCACCGACACCTGGGGGCGCGCCGTCGAGGAGGGACGCCTGCCGGTAGCCCGCCGCCTGCCGGTGACGGAGTCAGACGAACTGCGCGCGGCGGTGATCGAACGGGTGATGTGCGACCTGCGGGTCGACGTCGGCGCCGTCTGCGTCGAGCGCGGCTTCGCGTCCGAGGCCCTCGATTCGTGCTTCGCCGGCCTCGCCGAACTGGAGCCCCTCGGCCTGTGCCGGCTCGACGGACGGCGGGTCGAGGTTCCGGCGGAAGCCGCGCGCCTGGTGCGCACCGTGGCGGCCTGCTTCGACGCCCAACTGTCCGCGCCGACCCGGCGACACGCGCAGGCGGTCTGAGGACTCTTCCGCGCGCCAAGCTTGCGCCCGCGCAACGTCTCGCGCGGCGGCTCGGGCGATGGAGCCGACAAGGCCGAAGCGGGGGGAGTCCCTGTCGGCAAAGGACAGAGAGAGATGACAACCAAGAGGCTTTGGATCGTCCTCGCCCTTATCATGACGGCGTCCTTCGCCGTCCTGGGGCTGATGGGACGCGAGATCTACAGACAGGCCCCGCCCCTGCCGGCGCAGGTGGTGACGTCGTCCGGCGAGGTCCTGTTCACGAAACAGGACATCCAGGACGGCCAGCTGGCCTGGCAATCGATGGGCGGACAGCAGGTCGGCTCCGTCTGGGGACACGGCGGTTACGTGGCTCCGGACTGGTCCGCGGACCAGCTGCACCGCGAACTCGTGGCGCTGCTCGACATCTGGTCGCGGCGCGAACACGACGTCGCTTACGCTCAACTGGACATCGAGAAGCAGGGCGCCCTGAAGGCGCGCCTGAAGGACGAGGTCCGGAGCAACACCTACGATGCGGAAACCGGAATCATCTCGGTTTCCGCCGACCGGGCCGAGGCGATCCGGCAGGTGCGCGCCCACTACGAGGCGCTGCTGGGCGACGACATCGAGCTGTCGCATCTCCGCGAGCAGTACGCCATCGCCGAGAACCCGGTGCCGGACGCCGCGCGCCGGGCCGACATCGCCGCCTTCTGGTGGTGGAGCGGCTGGGCCGCCGGCACCAACCGTCCCGGCGACGTCGTCACCTACACCTCGAACTGGCCGCACGAGCCGCTGATCGACAACGTGCCGAGCCCGGCCAACATCGTCTGGTCCGCCGCCAGCGTGCTGCTGCTGATCTTCGGCGTCGCCGCCCTGATCTTCTGGCACGCCCGCGCCAAGCACGAGGCGCCGCCGACCGTGCCGGCCACCGATCCGCTGTTCACCCTGAAGCCCACGCCCTCGATGAAGGCGACCGGCAAGTACTTCCTCACGGTGATCGGCCTGTTCCTGCTGCAGGTCGGCCTGGGCGCCATGACCGCCCACTACGCGGTCGAGGGCCACGATTTCTACGGCATCCCGATCTCCGACTGGATCCCGTACGCGGTGACCCGCACCTGGCACACCCAGCTGGCGGTGTTCTGGATCGCCACCGCCTGGCTGGCCACCGGCCTGTACATCGCGCCGATGATCTCCGGGCACGAGCCCCGCTTCCAGAAGCTGGGCGTGAACCTCCTCTGGGTCGCCCTAGTGGTGGTGGTGCTCGGTTCGATGGCCGGCGAGTGGCTGGGTGTCCAGCAGGTCTTCGACATCCACACCAACTTCTGGTTCGGCCACCAAGGCTGGGAATACGTCGACCTGGGTCGCTTCTGGCAGATCCTGCTGTTCGTCGGCCTGATGCTCTGGCTGGTGCTGGTCGGTCGCGCCCTGTGGCCGGCGCTGCGTTCGCCGTCCGACAGCAAGCCGGTGCTGGCCGTGCTGTTCCTGTCGACCATCGCCATCGGCCTGTTCTACGCGGCCGGCTTCATGTGGGGGAAACACACCCACATCTCGATGGTGGAATACTGGCGTTGGTGGATCGTCCACCTGTGGGTGGAGGGCTTCTTCGAGGTCTTCGCCACGGCGGTGATCAGCCTGCTGTTCGTCAAGCTGGGCCTGGTCCGCGCCCGCACCGCCAACGTCGCGGTCCTGTTCGGCACCATCGTCTTCCTGACCGGCGGCGTGCTTGGCACCGCCCACCACTGGTACTTCGCCGGCACTCCGGTCTCGGTGATCGCCATCGGCGCCATGTTCTCGGCCCTCGAGGTCGTGCCGCTGGCCCTGATCGGCTTCGAGGCCTTCGAGACCTGGCGGCACACCAAGGTGGCGCCCTGGGTGCAGACCTACCGCTGGCCGATCCTCTTCTTCGTGGCGGTGTCCTTCTGGAACCTGCTCGGCGCCGGGGTCTTCGGCTTCATGATCAACCCGCCGCTGAGCCTCTACTACCTGCAGGGGCTGAACACGACGGCCACCCACGCCCACGCCGCGCTCTTCGGGGTCTACGGCATGCTGGGCATCGGCCTGATGCTGTTCTGCCTGCGCGGCCTGGCGCCGCGGCTGGCCTGGGATGACCGGCTGCTGGCGGTGACGTTCTGGACGCTGAACATCGGCGTGGCGATGATGGTCTTCCTGTCGCTGCTGCCCATGGGCGTGGTCCAGGCCTTCGCCAGCATCGAGCACGGCATGTGGTACGCCCGCTCTCCGGCGGTGATCCACTCGCCGCTGGTCGAGATGCTGGTGTGGATGCGGGTGCCCGGCGACGTGGTCTTCAGCGTCGGCGCCTTCTCGCTGGCCATCTTCGCGGCCCGCCTCGTGATCGCGGCCCGCAAGCCGCGGCCCGGCGCCAAGCCGGCCGTCCTTCCCGCGGAGTAGTCGCGGGCCGGCGGGGCGGAAGGGGATCGTGGCCTCTTCCGCCCCGCTTTTTTTCTGGAGTTCAGATCGATGGGCGCGACGCGCGACGGCATCCGGGGCTGGCAGGGGCCTGCGATTCTCACCTACGGCTTCCGGCCGTTCTTCCTGCTGGCCGCAGTCTGGGCCGCGCTGGCCGTGCCGATCTGGGTGGCGTCCTTCACCCTCGGGGCCGGGACCATCGGCGGGACCGACGGACGCCTGTGGCACACCCACGAGATGCTGTTCGGCTACGGCGCCGGCGTCATCGCCGGCTTCCTGCTGACCGCCGTGCCGAACTGGACCGGTCGTCTGCCGGTGTCGGGCTGGCCGCTGGCGGGGCTGGTGAGCCTGTGGCTGGCCGGCCGGGTCGCCGGCTTCCTGCCGCCCGCCGCCGGCCTGTTCGCCGTCGTCGCGGACGTCGCCTTCCTCGTCGTCTTCGCGGCGCTGATCTGGCGCGAGATCCTGGCGGCGAAGAACCGCCGCAACCTGCCGGTGGCGGTCATGGTCAGCGTGTTGGCCTGCGCCAACATCGCCTTCCACGCCTCGGCCCGGTGGCCCGAGGCCGGGCCGCATGCGGAGCGCGTGGCGGTGGCGGTTATCACCGCCCTGATCGCCCTCATCGGTGGCCGGATCATCCCCAGCTTCACCCAGAACTGGGTAATGCCGCGCGGGCTGGTCCGCCCGACGCCGTTCGGCCTGTTCGACAAGATCGCCCTGGTGGTGACGGTGGGCGGGCTGGCCCTGTGGGTGGCTGCGCCCCAGGGGCCGGCGACGGGGGCGGCCCTGCTGGCGGCCGGCGGGCTGGGCCTCGTCCGTCTGTTGCGCTGGCGCGGCTGGCAGACCTGGCCGGAGTCCATGGTGTGGATCCTGCACCTCGGCTTCGTCTGGCTGCCGATCGGCTTCCTGCTGCTCGGCGCCTCGGCCCTGGCGCGGCCGGCCCGGGCCGCGGCCCCCCCGCGGCCCGGC
>JAFAEC010000103.1 GCA_023424215.1 Pseudomonadota bacterium | reverse complement strand
TCGTCGGCAGCGTCATATGTGTATAATAGACAGGAGCAGGACCGCCGCGACGGCGAACAGGGCCCAGCCGAGGACCGGCGGGTGGGCGATCACGGCCCGGCCGAACAGGTCGGCGTAGACGGCGTCGCTGGTGCGGGCGGGCAGCTCTGGCGCGCGCAGCAGGGCGTCGGCCGCCTCCAGCGCCTGGGATCCGATATGCTGGACGCTGCCCGGATCGAGGGCCTCGGGGGTCGAGACGGGGGCGTGATACTGCTCGGGACGTCCGATGAAGGCGAGGTTCAGCCCCTGCACCCCGCGATCGCGCGGAACGGTGAAGTCGGTGCCGTTCGGCATCATCGCGTAGACGAACACCGCCAGCGAATTCGAGGTGACGCCGCCGTCGACCCGGCCGGCGACGCGCGCGAACAGATCGATGGTCTGCGCATTGCCGCGGCCGGTCTCGAACATCATCGCCCGCCCGCCGCCGCCGCGGGCCTCGAGGTTGACCACGGCTCCGATGCGGTCGCGCAAGGGATGGCCGCCCCAGAAGATGCGCGCGCCGTCGAGGCCGATCTCCTCGGCGTCGGTGAGCAGGACCACGAGGGTGCGATCCGCCGGCCCGCGGGCCCGGATGGCGCGCACCGCCTCCAGCACGGCCGCGACGCCGGTCGAATCGTCCGCCGCCCCGGCCGACATGGGCACGGTGTCGTAGTGGGCCATGAGCGCCACGGCGGGCAGTTCCGGCTTTCTTCCGGGCAGGACGCCGATCAGGTTCACCGCGGTGAAGCCGGCGGCGGCCGGATCGCCGCCCATCTGGCGCAGGTATCGGGCCGAGCCGCGGGAGATCGGGCCCGCCTGGGTGGACGTCTGGAGACCCAGCGCCTCCATGCGCTCCAGCAGGACGGCCTGGACGCGGGCGTGCTCTGTCGAGCCGAGCGGGTGGGGCGCACGCGCGATCTCGTTCACGTCGGCGAGGGCGCGGGCGGCGGAGAAGGCCGGGGGCGGGACGTCCGCGGGGGCGGGCCGGGGAACCTGCAGCGCCAGCACGGCCAGCAGAAGCGCAAGCGCCAGCGATCCGGTCAGCCACACAAGCCGCATCGAGCCACCCTCCCCGGTGAGGCCGCCACGCTAGCCGCTGCGCGGGCGGGCGTCACCTCCCGCAGGCGGCGCCGCGAACGTGAGGCGGACGGCCGGAACGACGGCCGGGCTCCGACCATTTGAACGGCTCCACCCCTGAATGGAGAGACCCATGCACACCCCGAACGATCGCGCCGTCCACGTTCTGAACAGCCTGATCGAGACGACGCTGGACAGCGCCCACGGCTATCGCAAGGCGGCCGAAGGCGCCGACAATCCCGAGTTCAAGGCCATGTTCACCGAGCGGGCCGGGAAGCGCGAGGAGCTGTCGCGCCGGCTGCAGCAGGAGGTGCGCAGCTTCGGCGGCGAGCCCGAGGACGATCAGTCGCTTATGGGCCGCATCCACAACAAGTTCGCCGAGATGCGCGGCGACCTGATGGGCCGCGACGACAAGGGCGTCATCGACGAGGTCGAGCGCGGCGAGGATGTGATCAAGGCCAAGTTCGAGGCGGCCACCCGCGAGGCCGACCTGCCCGAGCCGGCCCGCCAGCTGGTCATGACCGAATACGCCTCGATCAAGTCGGATCACGACACGATCAGCGCGCTCAAGCACCGGATGCACTGAGTCCGCAGCCGACGGACGGGCGGTCGTTCCTGCGGGGACGGTCGCCCGGCCGCCGCGCATGGGCCGGGTGAGTTCATCCGGCCTGATTCCTGTGAAGGAGAGTGGTCAGCGACGCCGGCGTTTCGCGCGGCACAGATCGCACCATTCCAGATCCGGGCGGGTGGGATGGCGCCGCCAACGGTGGCGCTTGCACGACATCTGCCGGATCAGGTTACGAAACCAGGGCATACTGACTACGCTGCCGCGTTCTACCGGAAGGGGAACGAACAAGCCCTGCCCGCCGAGCGGGCAGGGCTTTCTGATTCGACAATTCGATCAGTCGCTCTCGCTGTCGTCGTCGGTGGCGGCGACGACGCCGGCGACGATGATGGCGGCGCCGACCAGCAGCACCGGCAGCGGCACGCCGGCGAATTCGCTGGCTTCGCCAGCTTGCGCGCCGATCCGGTCGCTGACCCGGGCGGCCGCAGAGTTGTTGGCCGCCGCCGCCTGTCCGGCGACGAGCAGCAGACCAGCGGCCAGAGCCGTGACTACCTTCTTCATGTTGACCCCTCTCGAAGACAATCGGCGCCGGGAGACGCCGAAGCCGCATGGCTCGCACAGAAAGGTGAAGAAGTCACCCCTGACCATCGCGGCGGCGGGGACAGGCGCCGGCGTTCCCGGATCATCCCGCCGCGATCAGGCGGCGACCGCGAGGGCCGTCGGCGTCTCGTCGGCGGTCGTGATCACGCCCAGCGCGCGCTCGCCATGATACACCTCGACGCGTTCGGCGGCGGGCCAGGCGCGGGCGATCTCGCCCGCCGCGGCCAGGGCGGCCGCGTCGTCGCCGGCGGCGAGAACGCACAGGTCGGCGACCGGCTGGTCCGGCAGGACGACGATGCAGAAGTAGGAGTCGAGGGTCTGGCTCATGGGAGCCGGACAACTACTCTCGCGCGAAGTCGTTCCCGTGATGGAATTCCGACGGATGTGCGTCAGGCGGCCCGCTTCAGCGCCGCGGGCGACTTGACGAACAGTCCCTTGCGTCCCGCCACGGGGCGGAAGGCGAGGCTGTCGTCGCCGATCCGCTCCTCGGCGCCGAGGAACAGGCAGCCGTCGTCGACCAGCCGCCGCTCCAGCAGGTCCAGCACCTGGGCCCGCGCCGCCGGCTCCATGTCGTCGATCACGTGGCGACAGAAGATCACGTCGAAGCGAGGCTCCTCGGGCGTCGGCGGGGTCAGCAGGTTGGCGCGGACGAAGCGGGCGAGGGCCCTCAGTTCAGCGCGGGCGATCCACGCATCCTCGGCCTGGTCGAACCAGCGGAGCATGGTCTCCGCCCTGAGCCCGCGCTGGATCTCGAAGCCGGTGTAGGCGCCGGTGCGGGCCTTTTCCAGGGCGCGCTGGGACAGGTCGGTGGCGACGATCTCGACGGGGGCGCCGGCATCCAGCGCGGCCATGCCGATCGACCAGACCTCCTGTCCGGTCGAGCAACCCGCCGACCAGATGCGGATCGGCTGTCCCGACCGCGCCCGGACCAGGGCCGGCAGCAGTTCGCCGGAGAAGCTGTCGAAGGCGGCCCGGTCCCGACGGAACCAGGTCTCGGGATTGAGCAGGGCCTCGATCACCGACCAGCCGAGGCTGGCGACCGGCTTCGCCCACAGCGCGGCCAGCATGGCGTCGACCGTCTCGAACTGCTCGCGCCGGGCCACCGGGCCGAGGCGATGCTCGGCCAGCTTCATCCGGTCGCGCGTCAGCCGGTAGCCCGCGCGCGTGGCCATCAGCGACTGGAGGCGGTCGAAGTCCTCGGGCGACATCGGGTCAGACGGCTCCCACCTCGGCGAACTTGGAGCTCAGAATCTCCCCGTCGAACGGCTTCATCACATAGTCGTCGGCGCCGGCGGACAGGGCCTCGGCGATCCGCTCGGCGCGGGTCTCGATGGTGCAGAACAGCACCTTGGGGCGGTCGCCGCCGGGCAGGGCGCGCAGGCGTCGCAGGAAGGTCAGGCCGTCCATCACCGGCATGGACCAGTCGAGCAGGATCACGTCGGGCATGACGCCGGCGCAGAAGGTCAGGGCTTCGGAGCCGTCCGCCGCCTCGTCGACGTCGAACTTCAGGCCCTCGACGATGCGACGGGCGACCTTGCGGATGATCCGGCTGTCGTCGACGATCAGACAGGTCCTTGGCGTCACCGGCTTTTTTCCGTGAAATCAGACTGCGCAGCGCCCGTCCCGCGCAGCCCCCATGATCACCGCAGGCCGGTTAACGAGTCCTTGGGAAGCGGTGTTAAGTCTCAGTTAGGCATGCGGGCGAGGAGCGACACCCGGCCATCGTCGACCTCGACCTCCAGGGTTCCGCCGGCATCCGCCACGGTCAGCCACAGCCAGTAGGGCTGAATCCACTGGCCCGGCAGGCCTTCCGAGAGGGGGAGGCCGTTCAGGCCCGCGGCCGCCTCGGGCTTGAGACGGGCGCGCGGTCCCTCGGCCCGGCCCTCGATCACGAGTGCGTCAGCCTCCCGCCGGGCGGTGGCCACCGCCGCCCCGCCGGAGGGCAGCGCGGCCATCGCCAGGTAGGCCAGATTGACGAGGGCGCGGGCTTGCGCGCGGGAGAAGTGTTCATCGGCGACGCGCCAGTCGAGGGACGCTCGCCCGCCCTCGGTCAGGCCGGCGACGAGCGAACCCAGCTCGCTTCCGGAGAACCGTTCCGCCGATGTCGAGGCGCCGAAGGCCACGCGGGCGAAGGCCACCAGGGCGATCATCTTCCTCGCGCTCGCCTCGATCAGGCCCATGGCGTCGTCGCGCATGTCCTGGGCGGTCGGATCCCGGAGCAGATCGAGGCCCGAGCCGATGGCGCCGGCCGGGCTGATGAAGTCGTGGCACAGCTTGCCGGCGACGAGGGCGGCGAGGGCCTGGCCGTCGGGCAGGTCGGGAGCGGAGGCGGCGTCGGTCATCGGGTCTTCGCGGTCACAGGACGGAACGCGCCGGACGCTGACCTGATTTGCCGGTTCTTCAAACCGTCGGGATGCTCTATCGCACCGGCATGCGTAATCGTTTGTCCGAAGAACTCGCCTCCGGCGCGCTGGCCGAGGCGCTGGCCGACATCGCCGAAGAGGCGGCCGCCGTCATCCTGCCGTTCTGGCGCTCCGACGTGGTCGCCATGACCAAGGCCGACGACAGCCCTGTCACCCTCGCCGACCAGCAGGCCGAGGCGCTCATCCTGGCGCGCCTGGCCGAACGCTGGCCGGAGATTCCGGCGGTGGCCGAGGAGGCCGTGGCGGCGCACGGCGCGCCCGCGCACCCGGGCGAGTGGTTCTGGCTGGTTGATCCGCTGGACGGCACCCGCGGCTTCGTCCAGGGCCGCGAGAGCTTCACCGTCAACATCGGCCTGATCCGCGGCGAGGCGCCGGTGGCGGGGGTGGTCACCGCTCCGGCGACCCGCACGACGTGGCGCAGCGGCCCGACGGGGGGCGGCGCCTTCCGCCGTCGCTTCGGCGACCCGTGGCAGGCCATCCGGGTGCGCGAGCGGCCGGCCGCGCCGGTGGCCCTGCTCAGCCACAGCATGACGGACGAGGAGGCGGAGCGCCTCGCCGGACGGCACGGCTGCACCGCCTGGCAGGGGACGGATTCGTCGCTGAAGTTCTGTCTGATCGCCGAGGGGCGCTTCGACGCCTATCCGCGCTCCGGGCCGACGTCCGAATGGGACACGGCGGCCGGGCAGGCGGTGCTGGAGGCGGCCGGCGGGCGGGTCATGGCCGAGGACGGCCAGCCGCTGCGCTACGGCAAGGCGGGCTGGCTGAACGGCGGCTTCGTGGCTCTCGGCGGCTAGGCTCGCCCGGCCGCCGGCAGAACGCCGGCCGCGCGCGCGACGAGCGCCGTCGCGCCGTGCTCCCGCGCGGTCTCCATGGCTTCCGTGAGCATCAGCCCGACCGCCCTGGGCTCGGCGCCGGTCAGACGCGAGCGCGCCAGCGCCACGCGGGCCATGACAATCTGGTCGGCGGCCCAGTCCAGGGGGCGGACGGGCTCCGGCGCGGTCAGCCGGCGCCGGACAAGGCCTTCCACGGCGTAGAGGGCGTCGAGATCCGCCACCGCCTCCGCGAGCGCTGTCTCGACCGCGAGGCGCCGTTCCCGCGCCAGGGCGCCCAGCAACAGACCGGGCTGCTGACCGAGGGTCTCGGCCCGCCTCAAGGTCTCGAGCGCCGGGGCGCGGTCGTCCGCGCGGGCGAGCAGGACCGCGAGCCAGTCCAGCGGGCTGTGGTCGGGCGTGAACTGATCGGCGGCGGCCTCGAACAGGGCGCGCCCCTGA
The DNA here is from genome assembly GCA_023424215.1 of Pseudomonadota bacterium. Taxonomy (GTDB): domain Bacteria; phylum Pseudomonadota; class Alphaproteobacteria; order Caulobacterales; family Caulobacteraceae; genus Brevundimonas. Next base: position 81 of record JAFAEC010000103.1, on the reverse strand, counting down.
AGCGCCGCCGCGTCGTGCCGGGCGAGGTCGGCGAGCGCCTCCATGCCCGCGCCGGCCAGCGCCAGGGCGCGGGCCCGCGTC
>JAFAEC010000107.1 GCA_023424215.1 Pseudomonadota bacterium | reverse complement strand
TCCCCGTAGCCGCCCTGGGCCCGGGGGGGGGGGGGGCCCCGCCCCGCCGCGAGGCTGACGAGGGTGTGGGCGTAGGCGGCCGGCTCCACCTCGGCGAGCGCCGCGGCGTCCGCGGCCTCCTCGCTGAGAGTCGCGAGTTCGCTGTGGAGCCGCCAGACGAGTGGGTTGAACCAGAAGAGGCTGAGCGAAAGCCGGGAGAGAGCCAGGAACAGCCAGTCCCGATGTCTCACATGGGCCAGCTCGTGGGCCAGGACGGCGCGCGCCGTCTCCGGTCGGGCGTGACAGGCGGGGTCGATGAGCACGATCCCGGGGGGCGGGCCCCAGCTCAGCGGCGACCGCGCCGCCGGGGCGACCAGCAGTCGTGGCGGACGACGGCCGCCCAGGCTCCGGAGCGTGTCGACCCAGGCAGGCGCGGTCGCCGGCCTTGCGTCGCGGGTCCAGCGCCAGAGCGTCCAGACGCCGACCAGGAAACGGGCGAGGACCAAGACGGCGCCGGCCGCCCAGACGACCGCCGCCATCGTGACCAGCGAGGGCTGGAGGATCGCGGCGCGGACGGCGACGCCGGCGACCGGGCCGATGTGACCGGTCCAGAGCTCCGCGGGAGCGGAGGTCGGCGTGGCGGCCTGCCCCGGCAGCAGGGGCAAGGCGAGGGACGGGCCGACGCTCATGGCCACCGGCAGGGCGAGGAGAAGGCACACACCTGTCCGGAGAGTAAGGACCCTTTCGATGGCAGGGCGGCGGCGGGTCAGCGCCAGGAGGCCGAGCGCGACACCGGCGATCAGCCCCGACCGGATCAGAAGATCCAGCGCCGCCTGGATCGCGGCCATCATTCTCCGCGCTCCCGCGCTTCATCGATCGCGCGCTGCAGCGCCTCGATCTCTTCAGGCTGCAAGCGTTCGGTGAGGCCGAGCAGGGCCGTGGCGGCGGTCGCGGCTGAACCGGCGAAGAAGGTGTCGACCATGCGCTGCAACGCCCCGGTGGCGATCGCCTCCGGCCGCGGCGCCGGTGAATAGACGATGGTGGAGCCCTCGGACCGGCGTCGAACGAGGCCCTTGGCCTCGAGGCGGCCCAGCAGCGTGCGCACCGCCGAGTCGCTCAGCGCATCCGCCAGGGCCTGCCTGACTGCGGCGGTGCCGCCCTCGCCGAGCCGGCAAAGGGTTTCGAACACCTCGCGTTCCCGTCTTGGCAGCCTTTCGATCATGAACTGCGCCTCCAGCCGCTACATTTGTGGCGCTACGTTTGTAGCGAAAGCGGGCCGAAATGCGGCGTCTGGGTGAACTCGCGGTAAGGCGATCCCCGGTGAAGCCCTCTGTCACAATGAAAGAACCCAGATATTCACACACACGAGAGCGAATATTGACAACTCCCCGGGCCCGTGTCCCTCTTCCTCCCGAGCGTCGACGCAGATGATCGACGCCGAGGGAGGGACATCACATGAGGGCGATACTGCTCGCCTCTGTCTGCGCGGCTGCGCAGGCGGCGGCCCTGACGCCGGCCCAGGCCTGGGCGCAAGACCAGCAATCGACGGCGTCGCAGGAGGACCGCGGCGACCGGCAGGCGACGGCGCTGGACGAGATCATCGTCACGGCCACCCGCCGAGAGGAGCGGCTGCAGGACGTTCCCGTCAGCATCACCACTCTCTCGCAGGAGGAACTGAACGAGCGCGGCATCGTCAACTACGACGGTCTCGCCACTGCGACCCCCGGAGTGGTGCTCAATCGGGCCTCGGCCAACTTCAACAACTTCACGGCTCGCGGCATCGCCACCAACGGCTACGGCGCGAACCTGCAGAGCACCGTGGCCATCTACCTCGACGAACTGCCCATATCGTCGAACGGCAACTCCACCATTCTCGACCCGAGCCTGTTCGACGTCGAGCGGATCGAGTTCCTGCGGGGCCCGCAGGGCACCCTCTTCGGCTCCGGCTCGCTGGCCGGCGCCCTGCGCATCCTGACCCACGACCCGGACCCGACCGGGTTCGACGCTTCGGCCCTGGTCGACATCGGCACGATGAACGAGGGCGGCCTGCGCCAGCGCTACAACGCCATGGTCAACGTGCCGCTGGTCGAGGACGAGCTGGCGCTGCGCGTGGTCGGCTTCTCGCGCCATGAGGAAGGATGGGTCGACAATGTCGGAACCGGCATCGAGAACGCCAACTCGCTGGTCCAGTACGGCGGGCGCGCCATCCTGCAGTGGGAGCCGAACGACCGGTTCACCGCCCGGCTGATGTACTCGCGCGAGATCGCCAATCCGCACGACTCCTCGCTGACCAACCCGGATCGCGGCGAGTTCGTCCGCCTGACCGATCGGCCCGACCTCTTCCAGAGCGACATGGCCAACTACAATGCGACCTTCGAATACCAGTTCGACGGCGCGCGTCTGACCAGCTCGACCACCCAGTCCGACTACACCGGCCTGTTCTATGTCGACCTGGCGGGCACCTACGCCCAGGCCTTCCCCTTCGCGCTGGACGCCGACGCCTGGGACGACACCTTCGTCCAGGAACTGCGGCTGGTCTCGGATCCGGGCGGCCGCTTCGACTGGTCGTTGGGCGGTTTCTATTTCCGCAAGCGCCGCGACGTCGACTACAACTACCGTTCCAGCCTGGAATTCCTCGCCGCACAGGGCTTCACCGGCCTGCCGGACGAGTACTACCTGCGCTTCGGCTCGCACTTCATCAGCCACGAGGTCGCGGCCTTCGGCCAGTTGACCTACCGCTTCAATCCCGATCTCTGGGTGACCGGCGGCCTCCGCTACGGATCGACCGACGCCCAGGGCTTCACGGAGCCGGGCGGCTACAACTCGGACTATCTGACCCGGGCGTACGTCGCGACGATTCTCGGCTTCCCCACTCCAGGCCCCCTCACCATTACCGACGTTCCTCCGACCGTCGGGGTCAAGGCCGAGGAGAGCGGCCCCTCGTACCGCCTCAGCCTGTCGTGGCGGCCCACCCCGGCGGTGACGACCTATGCGGCGGTGGCCACGGGTTTCCGGCCGCCGATCGTCAACGCCCGGGCCGGAGCGGTCAGCGCGCTGGACCCGACCGACATCATCATTCCCGACGGCGCGACCTCGGACGAGCTGATCAACTACGAGGTCGGGGTGAAGGGGCGCTTCTTCGACGGTCGCCTGTACGCCGACGCCGCCCTCTACTGGATCGACTGGAACGATATCCAGGTCCAGGCCAACCGGGTCTCCGACTCGGTGCAGTTCGCGACCAATATCGGCGGCGCCACCAGCAAGGGGGTGGAGGTGTCGCTGACCGCCCTCCCCGCGGACGGCTGGACAGTGGCGCTGACCGGGGCCTGGAACAAGGCCGAGGTCGACGACCTGACGGCGCAGGAAGCGGCCATCTCCGGAGCCGTCACAGGCGCCCGTCTCGCCGGACCGGAGTTCTCAGGCTCCCTGCGCGTGAACTACGAGTGGGATCCGACCCCGGGGGTGACCGGCAATGCGTCGATCGCCATCTCTCACGTGGGCGATTTCCCGAACGCATTCCCGAACACGCCGGGCCGCCCGCTCGTGCCGCTTCCGACCTTCGACTACACGGACAGCTACACCTTCGTGAACGCCAACGTGGCCTTCGCCTTCGACCAGTTCACCGTCGGGGCCTATGTCGAGAACCTCTTCGACGACAACTCGATCAACTACATTCACCCCGAGGCCTTCCTCGACGGGCGCTACGGGCGACTCCGGCCGCGCACGGTCGGCGTCCGCATCGGCTACGAGTACTGACACATGTCGAGTTCCGCTGATCTGACCGTCCCCGACGGGCCCGTCGCCCGTCCGGGGGGCCGCGCCTGGTTCGTCCTGGCCGTGCTCTGCTTCGTCTACGTGCTGAACTTCCTCGACCGGCAGTTGCTGTCCATCCTCGCCAAGCCGATCCAGGATGACCTCGGCGTCACCGACGGGCAGCTCGGACTGATCGGCGGCCTCTACTTCGCCCTGTTCTACTGCGTGCTCGCCATTCCCGTGGGCTGGCTGGCGGACCGCACCAACCGCGTGCGTGTTCTGGCCTTCTCCTGCGCCCTGTGGAGTGCGGCCACCGCCGCCTGCGGCCTGTCCACCAGCTATGGCCAGCTGGCCGCCTCCCGCATGATGGTGGGGGTCGGCGAGGCCGGCGGCGTTCCGCCCTCGTACGCCATCATCTCGGACTACTTCCCCTCCGGGACGCGTGGGACGGCGTTGAGCCTGTTCAACCTTGGTCCGCCGATCGGCTCCGCTCTTGGCGTCGCCTTCGGCGCCTCGATCGCCGCCGCCTATTCATGGCGGGACGCCTTCGTATGGGTCGGCGTCGTCGGCGTGGTCACGGCCCTCGTCGTCTGGCTGTTCGTGCGCGAGCCGAAGAAGGGCGGTCTGGACCGGCCGCTGGAGACGCATCCGCCGGCCGACGCCGCCCCGATTCCGCGGACGGGCTTCTGGCCGACCTGCCGCATGTATTTCGCCAACCCGGTGCTGCGCGGCATGGCCTTGGCCTGCGGGGCCACCCAGTTCGTCACCTACGCCCTGCTCAATTTCGCGACCCTGTTCCTGATGCGCGAGAAGGGCATGACGCTGGAGCAAATCGCCCTCTGGTACGCCCTGATCGTCGGCTTCGGCGTCAGCGCCGGCATGTTCGTCTCGGGCCGTCTCATCGACCGGCTCAGCCGACGCTCGAAGACCGCCTACGCCTGGCTGCCGGCCATCGGCCTCGCCATCGCCGCCCCCTTCTTCGCGGCCTTCGTCTGGGCGCCGACCTGGCAGCTCTCGTTGATCTTCCTCGTCCTGCCCATGGGTCTGAACTACTTCTATCTCTCGCCGGCCGTGACCCTGGTCCAGGAGGAGGTGCGCCCCGACCAGCGGGTCCTGTCGGGCGCCCTGCTGCTGCTGGTGATGAACCTCATCGGTCTGGGTCTGGGCCCGACGTGGCTGGGCGCCGCCAGCGACTGGTTCCGGGCCACGCACCCGGACAATTCGCTGCAGATGGCAATGTACACCCTGCTGCCCTTCTATGCCCTGGCGATCGCCATGTTCGTCGGCCTGGCCGCCAGGATTCGTCGGCAAGTCGCGTCGGAGGAGGCCCGGACATGATACGAACCACACTTGCCGCCGCCGCGGCCCTCGCGTTCGCCTTCCCCGCCGCCGCCCTGGCCCAGCCGGTCGTCGACGCTCCGGCCGGGGCGGTCCGGGGAGAGGCGCTGGACGGCGTCGACGTCTTCCGCGGCCTTCCCTTCGCCCTGCCGCCGACGGGCTGGCGACGCTGGCGGCCGCCCGCGGACATGCCGCGCTGGACCGAGACACGGGACGCCACCCGCTTCGGCCCCGCCTGCCCCCAGCCGACCTCGCGCGGGACCAGCATCTACGCCCCCGCCGAGCCGCCGGAGATGAGCGAGGACTGTCTGTTCCTCAACGTCTGGAAGCCCCGGGACGCCGAGGATGCGCCCGTCTTCGTCTGGATTCACGGCGGCTCTCTGACCGGCGGCGCCGGCAGCGAGGCCATGTACGACGGCGCCCGCATGGCGGCCCGCCACGGCATCGTCGTGGTGACGATCAACTACCGGCTGGGCGCGCTGGGCTATCTGGCGCACCCGGAGCTGAGCGCCGAGTCGCGTCGCAACGTCTCCGGCAACTACGGACTGCTGGACCAGATCGCCGCCCTGGAATGGGTGCAGTCCAACATCGCGGCCTTCGGCGGCGATCCCGACAACGTCACCGTCGCCGGAGAATCCGCCGGCGCGCTCAGCGTCATGTATCTGATGGCGTCTCCGAGGGCGCGGGGCCTGTTCGACAGGGCAATCGCCCAGAGCGCCTACATGCTGTCCACCCCGGAACTGCGCGCCAGCCCGCACGGGCAGCCCGCCGCCGAGGCGGTCGGCGTCTGGCTGCAGGCCCAGCTGGGCAAGCAGAACCTCGCCGAAATGCGCGCCATGGACGCCCAGCAGCTGGTCACGGCGGCCCCGGCCACCGGCTACATCCCGTGGGGCACCATCGACGGCGACGTTCTGCCCGACCAGATCGTGCAGGTCTTCGACGAGGGCGAGCAGGCGCCCGTACCCCTGCTGGTCGGCTTCAACGAGGGAGAGATCCGCACCCTGCGCTTCCTCGCCCCGCCGCCCCCGGCCGACGCGGCGACCTACGAGGCGGCGATCCGTCAGCGCTACGGCGACCTCGCCGACGTCTTCCTCTCGCTCTACCCTTCCGGGGACATCGGGGAGAGCGTCCTGGCCGCGCCGCGCGACGCGCTCTACGGCTGGACCTCGCTGCGCATGGCGCGACTGCAGACCGCGCTCGGCCAACCCGCCTTCCTTTACCTGTTCGACCATGGCTACCCGGCCGCCGACGAAGCGGGTCTGCATGCCTTTCACGCCGCCGAGATTCCCTACGTCTTCGACGCCTTCGACCGGCTTCCGCCGCGCTGGCCGGCGATCCCCGACACGCCGCGCGAGCGGGCCCTGTCCGAGGCGATGATGGCTTACTGGGCCAGCTTCGCGCGGACCGGCGCTCCCGCCGCCCCCGGCCAGCCCGCTTGGCCGGCCTTCGACCGCACCGGCTCCTACATGGCCTTTGAGGACGGCCCGACGGCGCGGGAGCGGCTCATGCCGGGCATGTTCGAGCTGCGGGAGGCCGAGGTGTGTCGGCGCCGCGCCGCCGGCGGCACGCCGTGGAGCTGGGCCGTCGGCGTCGCCGCGGAGCCCGTGCCGCCGGCCGGGTCGCAATGCCCATGATCGACGGAGAGATGCAGGCGTTCGGCCTGACCCTCGACAAGTTCCTCGACCACGCGGCCAAATGGCATCCGCATGCCGATGTTGTGAGCGCGGGGGACGGCGGACGCACGACCCGGACCGGTTACGCGGTGCTGCGCGAACGCAGTCTCAAGGTTTCCGGCGTGCTGGCCCGCCTCGGCGTCCGGGCTGGCGACCGGGTCGCCACCCTGGCGTGGAACAGCCAGGCCCATATGGAAGCCTGGTACGCCATCATGGGCATGGGCGCGGTGTGCCACACCCTGAATCCGCGCCTGACCGAGACCCAGCTGGCCGCGATGCTCGTCCAGTCCGAGGCGCGGATCGTCATCGCCAGCTCGGATCTGGCCGCGCTAGCCCGGCGCATCGCCGACCGGACACGGTCGCTGGAGCGGGTTCTGGTCGTCGACCGGCCTTACGGCGCGGAAGACGGCGCCGACGACCTGGAGCCCATGATCACGGGGGACGTCGAAACCGGCGTCTGGGGGAACTTCGAAGAGACCGCCCCCTGCGGCCTGTGCTTCACCTCGGGCACGACCGGGGCGCCCAAGGGGGTCACCTACACGCACCGCTCAAGCGTGCTGCACACGCTCCGGCAGTTGCAGGCGGATGTCATGGGGGTCAGCGGAACCGACACCGTTCTGACGGCGGTGCCCATGTTCCACGCCAATGCATGGGGCCTGCCGTTCGCCGCGCCGGCGGTCGGCGCGCGGCTGGTGCTGCCCGGCCGCGATCTGGACGGCGCCAGCCTCGCCCGCCTGATCAATGCGGAGAGGGTCACCCTGGCGGTCGGCGTCGCGACGGTCTGGCTGGGCCTCGTCGAGCACCTCGAGGCCGTCGGCGGCGAGACACCGACGCTGAAGCGGGTCATCGTCGGCGGCGCTCCGATGGCGCCCGCCCTGATGGAGCGGATCGAGCAGCGCCTGGGGGCCAGCGTCCAGATCAGTTGGGGCATGACGGAACTGTCCCCGCTGGGGACCTGCGCCCGACCGCATGATCCCGCGCGCTCGGCCCATCTTTGCGGGCCTCCCGCCTTCGGCGTCGATCTGCTTCTTACCGACGTGGACGGACGCGCCCTACCGGATCAGCGGGGGGGCGAGGGCCACCTGCGGGTGCGCGGTCCGTCGGTCGTCCAGCGCTACTTCGGCCAGTCGTCCAGCGCCACGGACGAGGAGGGCTGGTTCCCGACCGGCGATCTGGCCCGGATCGACCCGGGCGGCAGTCTGGTCATCACCGGGCGGGCCAAGGATCTCATCAAGTCCGGGGGCGAATGGATCAATCCGGCGGAGATCGAGGCCGTGGTGAACGAGCATCCCTCGGTCTCGCTGGCCGCCGTCATCGGCCGTCAGGACGCGAAATGGGGGGAGCGCCCTGTACTGGTGATCCAGACCCGTGAGGCAGGGGACGCGACTGATGAGGACATCCTTGCCCCATTGCGCGGCAGGGTTGCGCCATGGTGGATTCCGGACGAGGTCATCCGCCTGGAGCAGATGCCCCTCGCGCCGACCGGCAAGATCGACAAGATGCGTTTGAGAATTGATTATGGCGATTGCTGACCGAACTCCCGTACCCAAGGCATCTGAGGGCGTGGGTGCGGACATGGCCAAACCGGGCCGTCGTCGCACCAAGGTCGAACAACGCGCCGACAAGATGGAGCAGATCCTCGACGCCGCCGAGTACCTGTTCTCGATCCATGGCCTCTACGGCGTGACGCTCAAGGATGTCGCCCAGCGCGTCGGCGTGCACCACACCCTGTTGAACTACTACTTCACCGACAAGAAGAAGCTGTTCGATGCGGTGATCGCCCGCCGCGCGGACGTGACCATCTCGCTGCGTATGAAGGCGCTGGACGACTATGACGCCGCGACGAAGGGAAAGCCCACGGTCGAGGGAGCCCTCCGGGCCTTCCTGGACACCGACCTCGACCTCTACAGCCAGGGCGGCGAGAACTGGAAGAACTACGGCGCGCTTGGCGCCCAGGTCTCGAACACGCCCTACGGCGCGGAACTGTTCGACCTGCACTTCGATCCGGTGGTCCTCCGGCTGATCGGGCTCCTCAGGAAGGCCCTGCCGGACTGCGCCGAGGAAGACATCTTCTGGGGCTACCACTTCGTCACCGGCGCGCTGATGCTGACCCTGGCCCGCACCGGTCGCATCAATCGACTGTCCGGCGGCCTGTGCGATTCCGACGACTTCGAGGCCGTCAAGGACCGCATGGCCACCTTCATGGCCGCGGGCTTCATGAGCATCTGCAAGCGCAGGGCCGACGCCTGACGCGTCAGCGTCGGATCATCACGCAACGGGGAGAGACCGCATGACCCTTCAGGGGCGGACAGCGATTGTCACGGGCGCGGGCGGCGGCCTCGGCCGCCAACACGCCCTCTATCTCGCGCGACAGGGCGCGCGGGTCGTGGTCAACGATCTTGGCCAGGAGGCGGCCGATCAGGTCGTCGCCGAGATTGTGGCAGTCGGCGGAGAGGCGATCGCCGCGGCCGGTTCGGTCACCGAGGAGACACAGGTCGGCGACATGGTGGATCGCGTCGTCTCGACCTGGGGACGGGTCGACATCCTGATCAACAACGCCGGCATCCTCCGCGACAAGAGCTTCGCCAAGATGAGCCTGGACGACTTCCGGCTGGTGGTGGACGTCCATCTGATGGGCGCCGCGATCTGCACGAAGGCGGTGTGGGAGCCGATGCGCGAGCAGCGCCATGGCCGCATCGTCATGACCACCTCATCCTCCGGCCTGTATGGAAACTTCGGGCAGGCCAACTACGGGGCGGCCAAGATGGCCCTGGTCGGGCTGATGCAGACCCTCGCCATCGAGGGCGAGAAATACGGCATCCGGGTCAACTGCCTGGCCCCGACGGCGGCCACCGGGATGACCGCCGGCGTCCTGCCGGACGACAGCCTGCGGCGCCTCGACCCGGCTCTCGTCAGTCCTGCCCTCCTGCCGCTGGTGATCGACGACGCCCCCACCCGGGCCATCGTCTGCGCCGGAGCCGGACACTTCGCCCGCGCCTACGTCACCCTGACCCCGGGCCAGTATATCGGCGGAGGGGCCGACGCCGGGCAGCGTCTGCTTGCGGCCTGGGAACCGGTGTCGGATCCCTCGGGCTCCATCGTGCCCGAATACGGATTCACCCAGGCCGAGCGCGAGGTCGCGAGCTCCGCGGCCAGCGCGCCGCAGCTGGCCTGACGGCGATGGACCGGTCCGTCCCCTCACGCCGGGCGGTGCTGAGCGGACTGAGCGGCACGGCGGCGGGCTGCGCGGTCCCGGGCCTTGGGGATCCGCAAGGGGGCGGGCTCGCAGCGGTGCTCGACTTCGCCATGGCCCGGCGCAGCACCGGCGTCCTCGTCGGCCGGGGCGGCGAAACCCTGGCCGAACGCTATGCGCCCGGCTGGGGCCCGGACCGGCCCCGCGAGGTCGCTTCCGTCGCCAAGAGCCTCCTCGCGGTGCTGATCGCCATGGCGATCGAGGACGGGGCGATTTCGGGTTTCGACCAGCGGGCGGCCGACTTCATCCCTGCGTGGCGCGAAGATGCCCGGGCCCGGATTACCCTCCACCATCTGATGAGCATGACGTCGGGACTGGACGACGCCGGCCTCGCCCTCCGGGACGTGAGCGGCGACCAGTTCGCGATCAACGCCGCCGCCCCCCTTCGCCACGTGCCCGGGACGCGCTGGGCCTACAACACGGCGGCCTACCACCTGCTGTTTCATATCCTCGCGCGCGGGGTGGGAGAAGCAGTGGAGGCCTGGGCCTCCCGACGCCTGCTCCGGCCGCTCGGAATGGCGAACACCAGCTGGATCACCTCGCCCGGCCGCGGCCGGCAGGGGAGCGTCACGAACTACTACAGCGCCCGGTCCACCGCGCGCGATCTGGCCCGCTTCGGCGAGCTGGTGCGCGGCGAAGGCGTCTGGCGAGGTCGCCGCCTGATGCGGGCCGCCAGTCTGCGGACGCTCCTCTCCGCGTCGCAGGGGCTGAATCCCTCCTACGGGCTGTTGTGGTGGCTCAACGCCGAACCCGGCCAGGATGCGTTCGGCCGCGGCCCAGGCCTGCGCTTCCCGTCCGCGCCCCGGGATACGGTGGCGGCGCTGGGCGCCGGCGGCCAGATGGTTCTGATCGTGCCTTCCCGGCGCCTGATCGTGGTGCGCCAGGGCGAGCCGCCAGGCTCTGCCGACTTCGCGGAAGAGCTCCTCACCAGGACCGTCCGGGCGGGCGCCTAGCCCCGGGCGCCGTCCCGACCCATGGTCGCCAGGGTCGCGTCGCTCCGGGGACGGCGAGCCGGTGAGCGGTTTCCGGACAGCAAAAAGCCCCGCCGGCGAACCGTGCGGGGCTTTGAACTTGGGTGCGGGAGCAGGATTTGAACCTGCGACCTTCAGGTTATGAGAACGATATTGATAGTTTTCGTACATAACGAATAAGCATCCAATAATATCCTAACCCCCTACTACGCCTAATTTTTTGTTGCCGAAGCCGCAAATCTGAATCACCCTTTCTACGCCACAAATTTCTCAAACTTTCCTTCTGGCGCTTCCACATCGCTTCCACTGTTCTGGGAATGCCTAAATCAGGAAAATTAAACTTGAAAGGCGTTCGAAATGGCCAAAGAAAAGCTTACCATGCGGGCGGTCAACCGCCTAGAACCGGCGACCAAGGACTACATCGTCTTCGATGACGAGCTTCCGGGCTTCGGCGTCCGTGTGATGCCAAGCGGGCGCCGCTTCTATCTCGTGCAGTACCGTCGGCACGGACGAACTCGGCGGGTAATGATCGGGCAACATGGGCCAGTCACGGCGGAACTCGCGCGACGCGAGGCAAATCGCATGCTGGGAGCCGTTCGGGGCGGCGGCGACGATCCCGCCGCCCTTCGTGATCTCGCACGACAAGCCGCCACCATCCCCGAGTTGAGCGAACGGTTCTTGAAAGAGCACGTGATGATGCGCTGCAAGGCGTCGACGCAGTACGAATACAAGCGCGCCGTCGAGCTGTTCATCAATCCATTCTTCGGGAAGCAGAAGGTCCGAACCATCACGTCAGCCGACGTGGCTGAATTGCATGGTCGGTATTCGCACACGCCCTACCAGTCCAATCGCGTCTTGGGAGTGCTTTCGAAGATGATGAACCTGGCTGAGGTCTGGGGCATTCGCGATCGACGAACCAACCCGTGCGACGATGTTCGTCCTTTCCCCGAAAGGAAAAGGGAGCGATTTCTCTCGATCGAGGAAATCGAGCGACTGGGTACGGCACTGACTGAGGCGGAGCGATCAGGCTCAGAAAGCCGGTTCGCCGTCGCCGCCTTCCGTCTCCTCCTGCTTACAGGGTGTCGTCTTCGCGAAATACAAACCTTGAAGTGGAGCTATTTGGATCTTTCAGCAGGTCGTTTCCGACTGCCGGACAGCAAGACCGGGCCCAAGACCGTACATGTGGGGGACGCCGTGATCGACCTGCTGCGCAAGCTGCCTGAGGTGGAAGGCAACCCCTACGTGATCGTCGGCAAACTCCCCGGCGCCCATCTGACTGACCTCCAACATCCATGGCGCCGAATCCGTAAGACAGCGGGTCTGGACGATGTTCGCATTCACGACCTTCGTCATACCTTCGCATCCGGTGGTCTGGTTGTGGGCGAAGGGCTGAGCATGATCGGCAAGCTGTTAGGCCATACGCAAGTTCAAACCACGGCGCGCTACGCTCATCTGGCCGACCACCCAATCCGAGAAGCTGCGACCAGGATAGCGAGTCGACTCTCTGCAGCGCTAGGCCGATGAGTGCGCTCTCGCCCCTCGGAAATGGAGGTTCAGCGACAGCCGTCCAAGCGCATTTGGCGCTAGGCGGCCGCAGATTGCTATTTCAAGCGGGTATGATACCCATTTGGCAGCATGAAGCGGGCGCCATACCCGCTTGGAGTGGACGCTTTCTGTATGATCAACGCCGGTCGGGTTCAGCAATTGACGGGCCTCACCGCAGACCAACTGCGGGAGTGGACCCATCGGCGCGCCCTGATTGCGCCTGATGTGGCGCCGCAAGGGCCGGGACGGCGCGCGCTCTATGCGTGGCAGACCGTACTCCTGCTACGACTCGCTGTGGTCCTGAAGGAGAAATTCCGTGTTGAACTTCAAGCTCACCAGGATTTGCTGACTGCACTGCGCGATCTTCTGGCTGGAGCCTCCTTCCCCGCGCTGCGTGGCACAGTGCTGGTCCTGCACGGCATGACGCACGGTGAACTGGTGGCCGATGGCGGCGTGTTCTTCCACGCCGACTCTCCGGATGACGCCCTGATGTTGAGGCTGGATCCTCATCTCGATGTGCTGGCCACCGAGTTCGCACCGCAGGAGCATAGCCCGCAACTACCCCTGTTCCGCGCGGTGCGTGTGCGATGAACGCCCTCCGCAAAATTGAGAGTGCGTTGGACCGTTTGGGCTACTCCAGCGACCGGCGTCTGCGCGACTATGCTTTCGCTGACGTGCTGTCGCCGGCCGGCGATGCGCGCGAGGTCGATCTGGCCGTCTTCACCCAGTTGCCTGAATCGTTTAGGTCGGCCGCCTTCGGCGTGATCGCAGGATCATCGGATCCGGCCGAGGCGATCATGGCTCGCCGGGCGCTGGGGGCGCCGGTGTTCCTGTCGATTGACCCCAATGGCGCGGTAGGCGTCTGGGCGGTGGAATCCAGCACGCGACCGCGCCTGCTGGAACGCATCGCACTCGACCAGATCGACGATCTTTTTGCCCGTCACGCCGAGGACTGGTCGCCACAAGCCCTGCATCGGGCGAAGGCTCAAGGCGCTGCCCACGGCGCCTATCAACTCGACTTCGTCGATCTAGGTCTACTGCCAGCAATTGAAAGTGAGGTTCAAACCAAGCTTCAGCGAGTGCTGACAGAGGTCATCGGTCTCCTGGCCGCAACTGACGCCCTGCCGGAGCAACAGCGCGCGGCGTTCCGAACGACGTTCCGACTGCTGGCGGCCAAGATCCTCAGTGACCGGCGCCACCCTGACGCCTCTCATTGGTCGCTGGACGATGTCGGTTCGGTGCTGGCCGGCATCGAAACATACTATCACCTGCCAACCTTGCCCCAAAGCGCAGGCCTGATCGATCCCGCCAAGGCGGCCGCAGCCTGGGCGGTGTTCCAGGACGCCGTCAATCTGCGCAACATCTCAGCGGACAGCCTCGCCTTTGTCTATGAGAACACCCTGGTCACCGCCGACACCCGCAAGATGTTCGGCACACACAGCACGCCCCGCGCCGTGGCCGAGTTCGTCCTCGACGCTATCGATCTTGCTCAGTTCGACCTGGACAACATGCGGGTAGTCGAGCCCTTCGCCGGCGCAGGAATTTTTCTCGTCGCGGCCCTGCGCGAGATGAAGGATCAATTGCCCCCTGACTGGTCTGCAGAGCAACGGCATACCTATCTTACAGCTCGCTTGTCGGGCGCCGAACTCGACGTCTTCGCCTGCGAAGTCGCCACCCTGTCTCTGATCCTAGCCGACTATCCCAACGCCAATGGCTGGAAAATCCGCCAGCGCGACCTTTTCGAGAAAGACGCCCTGACCGACGTCCTCACCGACGCCACGATCATTCTGTGCAATCCGCCTTTCGAGGATTTCGACCAGAACGAGCGCCTTGCCTATCCCGACGCATTCCGACGCTCGCCCTCCAAAGGCATTCTCGCACTCGAAGCGTCTCTGGACGCTCGCCCCCAAGCTTTGGGCTTTGTCCTGCCCCGCGGCGTGTTGCTTCAGAAGCAGTACGCCAAGGTCCGCCAGCGCCTGGCCGAGACCTTTGAAGAGATCGAGTTGGTCGCGCTGCCGGATCGCATCTTCGAGAAGGCCACCTACCCTTCGGCCCTGATCATCGCCAAAGGCCTACGGAAAAACGACCATCGGATTGTCCGCCTTCGTGCAAAAGACGTCCGGGATGCAGACCGGGAGGCGTTCCTAAAGACAGGCAGCGTCTCGGCCAGCCGGACGTTGGTCCGAGATGCGGCGAATGGCCGACTGTGGGTGAGCGAACTTGACGAAGTCTGGAGTTACCTGGAGACTGCTCCACGCCTAGGCGACCAAGCAGATATCTATCGAGGTCTGCAATGGCGCATTCAGCAAAATGGCGCACGAGCGAAGCCAGGACCAAATTTACGGTCGGGTGTTTTCAAGCCCGCCAACAGCCTCGCCCCCTTCTCGATCCTGACGACGACATGGCTTGATTTTGACCCAACGGCCGCGCTTTATCCCGGACCGCTGACACGCCCTTGGGATCTCCCCAAGGTTCTGATCAACAATCAGCGAACGTCGCGGGGGCCATGGCGGCTGGCCGGAGCCTTCGATGAGACGGGCTTGGCCGCGTCACAGCAATTCACTGCCCTTTGGCCGACCGACACGTTCAGTGGCCGGACCTTGGCCGCGATCGTCAATGGTCCGTTGGCGAACGCCTATGTCACCGAACACACGACCGATCACGACTTCACCAACGCGATGCTGTCCACCCTACCGCTGCCGGCCCGGCTCGACCACGTCGCACTGGAAGCCGCCGTCATGGCTTATGAGCATGCCTTGGCGGAAGAGCATCAGCTTCTCCACGCGACCGACGAAGCCCGGCTCAATGGCCTCCTGCTGACCATCGACGCGCTGGTTCTACAGGGTTATGATCTGCCGCCACGGCTGGAGCGGCGGGTGCTCGACTTCTTCGACGGATTCGAACGCCCTGTGCGCCACGCCTTCCCGGGGTGGTTCCCATCCGATTTCAAGGGTTACATGCCGCTGCACGAGTGGTTGGCTCAGACCCATCGCGCCAACCTCGGCGGCTGGGTGACCGAGGTCTTTAGACCTCTGCCCGAGTCCGAAGTCGAGGCGCTGTCGCGGTTCGTCGGCTAGATGGACCTGCATCTGCTCGACACCAATGTCATCTCCGTGTTGTTCGATGAACGGCGTCCGAACCATGCGACAGTGCGCGCGACGCTCGAAGCGATCGGTCCGGAAGAGCCGCAATTTGTTTCCGTCGTGGTGATGGCCGAGCTGCGATATGGCATGCAGGCGGCATCGCTTGCCGGTCAGGACGTCAGCCATATCCGCCAGACTCTGGACCAAGCTGATCGCTATCCGCTGGCTGAGGTGAACCGTCACACCGCCGAGGCATATGGCGACGTCAAGGCGCGCCTAGCGCATCACTGGCTCGATTTGAGCAAGCGCCCTCCGCGTTGGTTGGAAGACTGGGCGGTCCGCGCTTCGAGCAAGACCCTGCAGGTCGATGAGAATGACCTGTGGCTGGTCGCTCAGGCCGTTGAACGGAATTATCGACTAATCACCAGCGATCAGCGACTGATCGACCGATTTGGTCCAGCGATTTCTGAATTGCGCTATCAGGTCGTTTGAGGTCGAGAACAATAGGTGCAGTCCCGCTGTAGCCTTCGCTATGAAGACTGGGCGATTTCTCGCAGTTCCGCCAGCGCGGCATGCGGGCGGCTGTCTCCCGGTCTGGCCCAACTGTTGACGAGGGTTCGGCCACGACGATCGAGCACCACAAGGCATGGAAGGGCCATACCTCGCAGCGGTTGGATGCGTGAGGTTCTTTGGCTCGTTTCATGCGGCAGACATAACCAGGGCATGCGGCTTTGGATGACGTAATCCGTCATGGCGGAGGGGCTGGCGTCGTCGCTGACGAAGACGATTTCGACCCGGCGCGGGGCCTGTCGTATATCAACATAGGCGGACTTGAGTTCCGGCACGAACAGGCGACATGGTTCGCGCCAGGCTGCGCCGAAATACACCGTCAGAAACTCTATTGTGGGGTCCAACCGACCCGGTCTCAGCCTGCCTTGGCGCAAACGAAGAAGATCTGAACGAACCATGTGCTGCCGGCCTCGCTCGACATCGCTGGTGCGGCCAGCGCCAAACCGCCCGGAAGAGCCCTCCTAGAAAGCGGCATTGACCGTCGGAGGCCAACCACTGACGATCGGGCGTCGATTGCGGAAAACATTTTGGTTGAGACCGCCTGATCCGGCGCAGTCAGCGCCTCTCCATCGGTCAGGACGAACGGTGACGTTCCGCTTCCGGCGGGCCACACTTTTACCGTCATCAGCATAAATGGAACATTCGCAGCAGAATCGCCGAGTTGAACGCAGAATGGTTTCTTTGACTGTGATCGTGATCAGCTAGGAAGGTCTTGATTGGCGACATCATATCGCGCCCGCGCATCCTCGATCGTCTCGCGGTTCTGCTCCGCCCAATGGGCCAGCGTCACAAGCGGCTCGATCAGGGAGCGGCCGACATCGGTCAGTTCGTATTCGACCCTGGGCGGGGTCGTCGGCCAAGCGGTGCGCCGGACCAGACCGTCGCGCTCCAAACCGCGCAATGTCAGGGTCAGCATTCGATGCGACACCGAGCCTATGTGACGCATCAGAGCGTTGAATCGCATCGGGCCGTGCGACAGTGTGCCCACCACCATCACCGCCCATTTGTCACCGATCCGGTCGAGAACGCCGCCCAGAGACCGGCAGGCTTCGGGGTCGCCATATTCAGGGGGCTCAAGTCCGCGCTTATTCACTCTGCGCCCTCTCCCCAGCACGAACAAAAATGTGCGTTCTTGCGACGCCCGCGAAACCGATCATATCGTCACGAACATTTTGTTCGTTAGTGTTCGCCTTGGCAAGCGGACGTTCTGGCGAATGTCCCGCGGCGGTCGCAACCGACCACGCACTCGCAAGGAAACGTGCAAATGGCCAGGATTGGCGTCGGCGTCATCGGAGCGAGCCCACGTAATCCCGGCTGGGCGGCGATCTCGCACCTGCCGGCTCTGGCGAGCCTGCCGGACTATGAGTTGCGGGCCGTGGCAACCAGTTCCGAGGCCTCGGCCCTGGCGGCGGGCGAAGCCTACGGGGTCCCTGCCCATGTGGGATCGTCCGGGCTGATCGCCCAGAAGGATGTCGATCTCGTCGTGGTGGGCGTCAAGCTGCCCTATCACTATGACTTGACGATCGAGGCGATCGCCGCAGGCAAGACCATCATGTGCGAATGGCCCCTGGCCACCGACCTGGCCCAAACCCGCGACATCGCCGAGCGGATCGCGAAGGCCGGGTTGCCCAGCCTGATCGGCCTTCAGGCGCGGATGATCCCGGCCATCCGCCACCTGCGCGCCCTGGTCGCAGACGGCTATGTCGGCGAGGTGCTGTCCACCAGCATCGTGGGGGCGGCCGAACCGTTCGGCGCCGTCATCCCCTCGGCGCTTTCGTACGTCCTCGACGTTAAGACCAACGCTAGCCTGCTGTCTGTTCCGGTCATGCATGCGCTGGACGTGCTGCAGTTCGTGCTGGGCGACGTGGCCGAGGTGCGCGCCATCGACGCGGTGCGTCGTCCCCGGGTGACCATCAAGGAAACCGGTGAGACGATCAGCGCCACCACCCCCGACCACCTGGCCCTGGCGGCGCGACTGGAGAGCGGAGCCTTGCTGTCGCTTTTCTACCGGGGCGGCAAGCCACGCGCCGAAGGCGTCCGCTGGGAGATCCACGGAACCCAGGGCGACCTGGTGCTGACTTCGCCCGCCTTCATGCAGAGCCTGACGCCGACGCTGCTAGGGGCTCGGGGCGGCGATGCCCTGACCTCGATTGATGCGCCCGCCGAGCATGACCTTTGGCCGCATGCCCCGACCGGACCGGCGGCGAACGTGGCCCGGCTTTATGCAGCCTTTGCGAAAGACCTGCGCACGGGAACGCCCGGCGCAACCACCCCGGACTTCGCACATGCCCTGCGGCTGCACGAGCTCCAGGACCGTATCAGCCAAGCCGCCGCCAGCGGGCGCGCCCAAACCATCCGGTCATGACCCGTATCGTCGCCTTGAGCCCGGAAGCCCTGACCCGTGTGGAAATCGGCCTCTACACC
>JAFAEC010000123.1 GCA_023424215.1 Pseudomonadota bacterium | reverse complement strand
CGTCAGATGTGTATAAGAGCCCGGGCCGCGGCGCCGGCGGCCCAGGCCGCGGCCCGCGAGGCGCAGGCGCAGGCCGAGATGGAGTTGCAGGGCGGCCGGAGGATGGAGAGCGTCGGGCGGCTGACGGGCGGTCTGGCTCACGACTTCAACGCCCTCTTGGGCGTGATGACCGGCGCGCTCGACATGATGCTGCGGCAGGCCGACGACCCGGCCCGCGTGCGCCGCCTCGGACAGGCGGCGCTGGCCGCCGGACAGCGGGGCGAGGCCCTGACGCGGCGCCTGACGGCCTTCGCCCAGGGCGAGGACCAGCCGGTCTCCCAGGTGCTCGACGTCGGCGTCCTGCTTCGCGGCATGGAGAGCCGACTGCGCGCCCTGGCCGGGCCGGAAGTCGACTTGATGATCGAGGGTCCGGCGCAGGCCGCCGCGGCCCGGATCGATCCGGTCGCCTTCGAGGGCGCGGTCCGCGCCCTGACCCAGAACGCCGTCCAGGCGATGGAGAACCGCGGCTCGGTCGCGGTGCGGCTGGAGCGCCAGCTGGAGGGTGGTCTTCGTCTCAGCGTGCGGGACACCGGCCCGGGCATGGATCGCAAGCTGGCGGCGCGGGCGCTGGAACCCTTCTTCACGACCCGCGAGGGCGCGGCGGGGCTGGGGCTCTCGCAGGCTTACGCCTTCGCCCGGCAATCGAACGGGACGCTTTCGATCGACGCGGCCCCCGGCGGCGGCGCGGAAGTGTCGATCACCCTGCCGGAGGCGGGTTGAGGCGCCTATCGCCCGCCGCCCCTTACGGTGTAGGTTGGTTAACGAGGGAGAGGGGGCGCCGATGAAACTGCTTCGCTTTGTCGTTGTGGCCGCGGTGCTGGCCTACGCGGGCTGGCTGGCGTGGCCGTGGGTCGCGCCCCTGTTGGGCACAGGCGCGCCGGCGGGAGCCGAGGCGATGCGCAGCTCGGCCGAGAGCAGCGCGCCCCTGTTCGGAGTGCTGCCGTGGTGGACCCTGCTGGCCGCCGCCGTCGGCCTCTATGTCATCGCGGCGCTGATGCTCGGATCCGGAAGCTCGAAGGCGGTGTTCGCCTATTTTCTCGGCTTCCTCGCCGACGCCGCCCTGCGGCTGGCGATCGACGGCCGCGCGCCGGCGAACCTGTTCGCCGCGCCGGAAGCGACCGTGGCCGCCGCGGCGGGCGAGACGGCAGGCCTGCCGCTTGATCCCCTATGGCTGGCGCTGGGCGGGCTGCTGATCCTCGGCCTGCTGGTATTGCTCGCCGGTCGGCGCATCCGCCGCAAGCGGCTGCCGGGCCAGTTCGCTTACTGAGATCGCGGGGGCCCGTGCGTCGGGCGGGGGGCTACGTGATCGCCCGCGGTTGACCCGTCCGGAGGGGTCGCTAGGTTCCGCCCGCCTTCCCTCCGCACGCGCAGCCCAGAGACTAGCCATGGCCGAAGCCGCTTCCTACGACGTCGTCATCATCGGCGGCGGGCCCGGCGGCTACAACGCCGCCATCCGCGCCGGCCAGCTGGGGATGAAGGTGGCCTGCGTGGAGATGCGCGACACCCTCGGCGGCACCTGCCTGAACGTCGGCTGCATGCCGTCGAAGGCCCTGCTCCACGCCTCGGAGCTGTTCGAGGTCGCGGCGAAGGAATTTCCCAAGCTGGGCATCGAGGTCGGCGCCCCGAAGCTGAACCTCGCCCAGATGATGGGCCAGAAGGCCGAGAGCGTTTCGGCCCTGACCAAGGGCATCGAGTTCCTGTTCAAGAAGAACAAGGTCGAGTGGATCAAGGGCCGCGGCCGCATCACCGGGCCCGGCTCGGTCGAGGTCGCGGCGGCGGACGGCTCGACCTCGACCCTGTCGGCGAAGAACATCCTCATCGCCACCGGCTCCGAGCCGACCCCGCTGCCGGGCGTGGCCTTCGAGGACGGCAAGGTGGTCGACTCGACCGGCGCCCTGTCGCTGCCGGCCGTGCCGAAGAAGCTGATCGTCGTCGGCGCCGGCATCATCGGCCTGGAGCTGGGTTCGGTGTGGCGTCGTCTCGGCGCCGAGGTGACGGTGGTGGAGTTCCTTGACCGGATCACTCCCGGCATGGACGCCGAGGTGGCGAAGACCTTCCAGCGCTCGCTGACCAAGCAGGGCATGACCTTCAAGCTGGGAACGAAGGTCACCGGCGCGAAGACCGGCAAGGACGGCGTCGAGCTGACCCTCGAGCCGGCGGCCGGCGGCGCGGCCGAAACCCTGAAGGGCGACGTGGTGCTGGTCGCCATCGGTCGCCGCCCCTACGTCGAGGGTCTGGGGCTGGAGACGGTCGGGATCGAGCCGGACAAGCGCGGCTTCATCGCCAACGACCACTTCCGCACCAACGCCGGCGGCGTCTGGGTGATCGGCGACGTCACGCACGGCCCGATGCTGGCGCACAAGGCCGAGGAGGACGGCGTCGCGGCCATCGAGCTGATCGCGGGCAAGGCCGGCCACGTCGACTACGACCTGGTGCCGAGCGTGGTCTACACCGCCCCCGAAGTGGCCTGGGTCGGCAAGACCGAGGAGCAGCTGAAGGAGGCGGGCGTCGCCTACAAGGCCGGCAAATTCCCCTTCACCGCCAACAGCCGGGCCAAGATCAACCACGAGACCGACGGCTTCGTGAAGGTGCTGGCCGACGCCGCCACCGACCGCATCCTCGGGGTGCACATCCTCGGCCCCCAGGCCGGCGAGATGATCGGCGAGGCCTGCGTGGCCATGGCCTTCGGCGGCGCCTCGGAGGACATCGCCCGCGTCTGCCACCCGCACCCGACGCGCTCGGAAGCCGTGCGTCAGGCGGCGATGGGGGTCGAGGGCTGGACCATGCAGGCCTGATCTCCGGTCAGCGCCGCAACGCGTCCTCGATGGTGCGTGTGGTCTGCCGGCGCAGGCCCCGGAAGGTGACCGTGCCGTCGGGGAAGTCGAGGATCACGTGCCCGAAGCGGCCGAGCAGGTCGGCGCCGATCAGAAGCGCGGGGCTCCCGGCCAGCTCGAGCGTCTGGAAACAGTGCAGGTCCGCGAAGAGCAGCGGGGTCAGCCCCAGCCGGGTGGAGCCGAAACGGAGGTCCGGCACCCGGGCGAGGTTGGCCGACAGGCTCTGGCCGGTGACGCCGTAGAGCGGCACGGCGCGCGTCAGCCGGCCACCTTCGGCGCTGCGGGCCGCGACGGCGCGCTGAAGGGCCGTGTTGCCGATCGAATACTGGGCGCCGCTGTCGATGAAGGCTGCCGTCGGGACGCCGCCGACGGTCACCTGGGTGAGGATCAGTTGCCCGAACCGGCCGCGGATCGAGCGGAGTCCGCCCCGGCGGATACGGGTTCCGGTGGTCAGGTCGGCGCCGCCCATGAGGATGCGCACCCCTCGAATGCTGAGGCTGGCGGATCGGCGGCCGACGTCGAAGCTGAGGCGGAAACGGCCGAGGACGTCGAGGCCGAGCAGGCCGTCCGCGCCGAGGTTCGAGGCGGGCAGCACCGGGCAGTGAAGATCGCGGAAGCCGAGCCCGCTGAGCAGCAGCCGGTCGACGGCGACGCTTTCGGTTCGGGTCGCGGTGGTGATGCCGTGCACCAGAACCGGCTCCCGCGCCGGCAGTTGAAGCTCGGCGGCGAGCGTATCGCTGATCGCGGTCGCCCCGGCCCCGGTGTCGATGACGAAGACGAACGGCCCTCGTCCGTTGATGGTCACGGCGGCGCCGACGCGGGTGAAGAGGTTGGCGAGCAGCTGGACCGGCTGGACCGCATCGGCGGCCGGCTCCGGGTCCTGCGCCCAGGCGGGCAGGGCGGACGCGGCCGCCCCGGCTCCGAGACTCGCGAGCAGCAGACGACGATCCAGTCCGCGCATGCGGTCTCGACTCCAGCGACGCCACCCCCTGCGCGCTCCGGAGAACACTGTAGGCGCCGATCGCGTCGGTTGGCGAGTCCGGCGTCAGGGCCGGGGATGGGCCGCGGCGTAGGCGTCGAGCAGGCGGGCGGCGTCGACCGCGGTGTACTTCTGCGTCGTCGACAGGCTGGCGTGGCCGAGCAGTTGCTGAATCGAGCGCAGGTCGGCCCCGGCCCCGAGCAGATGGGTGGCGAAGCTGTGCCGCAGGGCGTGAGGGGTGACGCTGGCGGGCAGGCCGAGGCGCCCCCGCAGCCGCTGCACCGCCGCCTGCACCTGGCGCGGGCCGAGAGGGCGGCCGCGACGGGCGCGGAACAGGGCGTCTGCGGGCTCCAGCGGGAAGGGCTGCAGGGCGAGGTAGGCGTCGACGGCCTCGCGCACGGCGGGCAGCACGGGAACGAGCCGGGTCTTGCCGCCCTTGCCCGTGATGCGCAGGGTTTCGGGCAGGGGAGCGTCGGCGCGGGTTAGCGACAGCCCCTCGGAGATGCGCAGGCCGCAGCCGTAGAGCAGGGTCAGGACGGCGCGGTCGCGGGCCGCCTCCCACGCCTCGGCGTCGGGATCGGCCGCGGGCTCGTGCAGCAGGCCGCGCGCCTGGTCCTCGCTGACCGGGCGCGGCAGGGACGGCCTGGGTCGCGGACCCCGGACCAGCGCCAGCTGGGCGGCGGGCGTCTGCAGCCGGCGGTCGAGGAAGGCGTGGAAGGTGCGGATCGCCGACAGGGTCTGACCGATCGAGCGGGCGCCCAGCGGGCGGTCTCCGGACCGACGGGCGGCGAGGTGGGCGCGCACCTCGGCCGCCGTCACCTCGCCCAGACCGGACAGGCCGAGGGGGCCGCCGCGGTGCTGCTGGAGGAAGGCGAGATAGAGCCGGCCGATGTGACCGTAGGCCTCGAGCGTGCGGGGCGACAGCCGACGCTCGTGGGCGAGATGCTCCAGCCAGGCGGCCAGCGCCTCGTCGGCGGTCAGTTGAGGACCGGCCATCGCTCGGCCGTGCGCTCGACCACGCGGGCGATGAAGGCGACCAGCTCGCAGCCCATGTTGGGCGTGAAGCCGTCCGCTTCGGTCGACCCGAAGGCGCACAGGCCGGCGCGGGCGCCGGGCTCGGAGGCCGGGAAATGCGGGGTCATGCGGATCAGGGCGACGGAGCGGACCTCCTCGGCCGCGCCGGCGAACAGGTTGAGGCCGTCGAAATGCGGCCCCAGCCAGGCCAGGCCGTGCTCGCCGAGCAGGGCGTCGACCCGTCCCGGCTCCAGCGCCTTCCAGCCGAACGGGGCGAGGCCCGGCTTCTCCAGCGCCACGGCGGCCCCGGCGAGGCCGAAGCGGCCTTGGGCCACGGCGTCGAGACGACGGGCGAGGTCGGACAGGTTGCGCGCTTCCATCAGGTCGAGAGCGGCGACGTGGGTCTGGGTCTGGGCCGCGAAGTTGGCGCGGGCGACGGCCTCGATGCGCTTGCGGGCGTCGGCCTCGCGCTCGGCGGCTTCCTCAAGCCGGGTCAGGGCGGCGCGGCCGAAGTCGACCACGTTGCGGCCGTGCGGCTTGAGGCCGATCTCCTCGAGCAGGGACCGATCGTCGAGCAGGGTCCGCGGGTTGGCCTGCAGCCAGGCCCGGATCTCGGGCCAGTGCGGCTCGGCCAGGGCGTCGGCGGAGAGGTCAGGCGATGCGCTCACGAAGACCTCTCCCGGAGGCGACTCTACAGGATGGACTGGCCGGTCTTGCCCCAGTCCGCAAGGAAGGCATCAAGCCCCTTGTCGGTTAACGGGTGCTTGACCAGGGCCTTGAAAACGTCGGCCGGGATGGTGGCGGCGTCGGCCCCGGCGAGGGCGGCGGCGGAGACGTGCGAGGGGTTGCGCAGGGAGGCGGCCAGCACCTCGGTCTCGAAGCCGTGGATGTCGTAGAGGGTGCGGATCTCCTCCAGCAGCGCCACGCCGTCGGCGCCGTGGTCTTCCAGCCGGCCGACGAAGGGCGAGATGAAGGTGGCGCCGGCCTTGGCGGCGAGCATGGCCTGGGCGGCGGAGAAGCACAGGGTGACGTTGGTCTTCACGCCCTTGTCGGCGAAGGCGCGGGCGGCGCGCAGGCCGTCCCAGGTCAGGGGCAGCTTGACGACCACATTGGGGGCGATGGCGGCGAGCTTGTCGCCCTCCCGGACCATGGTCTCGAAGTCGGTGGCCACGGCCTCGGCGGAGATCGGGCCCTCGACGAGGGCGCAAATCTCGGCGATGACCTCGGCGATGTTGCGACCGGACTTGGCGATCAGCGAGGGGTTGGTGGTCACGCCGTCCACCAGGCCGGTGGGGACCATGTCCTTGATGACGGCGACGTCGGCGGTGTCGAGGAAGAGTTTCATGCGCGGCTCTTTACCGGGATGACGACGGAAGTGCGAGCCCCAACCGGTCCCTCCACCGCCGGTCGGACGGTCCCCCTCCCCCTGCGGGGGAGGCGATGAAAGTCGCCTCGGTCCTGATCCCGCTGCCGGTGCCGGAGGCGTTCGACTACGAGGTCCCGGAGGGGCTGGAGGTCGCGCGCGGCGACCAGGTCGCGGTGCCGCTGGGGCCGCGGCTGGTGCGGGGGATCGTCGCGGAGGCGCGCGAGACCACGGGCTCGAACCGGCGGCTGAAGGCGGTGGCCGAGCGGCTGAACGAGCCGGCCCTGCCGGGGCGGACGGTGGACTTCGTGGAATGGGCGGCGCGCTGGACCCTGAGCGCGCCGGGCGAGATGGCGGCGACGGCCTTGAAGGGCCTGCGCGCGCCACGTCCCCGGCCCGAGCGACGAGTACGACGGGTCGCCGAGCGCATGTCAGCCCTGCCATTAG
>JAFAEC010000086.1 GCA_023424215.1 Pseudomonadota bacterium | reverse complement strand
GCCTCGCCGCGGCGGGCGGCGAGGATCTCCTCGGCCGACTCGCGGTCGACGGGGGTGTCGTAGAGGCCGCGCACCGGACTGGCCGCCATGATCTGGGCGCGCTCGGCATCGGTGGCCGGCCCCAGGCGGCTGTCGGGCGGCCGGATCATCGTGCGGGCCACGACATTCGGCGCCCCCTTGTCGTCGAGCGTCGACACCAGGGCCTCGCCGACGCCGAGCGACTGGATGGCTTCGGCGGTGTCGAAGGCGGGGTTGGGGCGGAAGCTGTCGGAGGCGGCCTTCAGCCCCTTCTGTTCGGACGGGGTGTAGGCGCGCAGCGCGTGCTGGACGCGATTGCCGAGCTGGGCCAGCACGCTGTCGGGGATGTCGGCCGGGTTCTGGGTCACGAAATAGACGCCGACCCCCTTGGAGCGGATCAGCCGCACGACCTGCTCGACCTTCTGGCGCAGGGCGTCGGGGGCGTCGTCGAACAGCAGGTGGGCCTCGTCGAAGAAGAAGACCAGACGGGGTTTGTCCGGGTCGCCGACCTCGGGCAGCTGTTCGAACAGTTCCGACAGCAGCCAGAGCAGGAAGGCGGCGTAGAGGCGCGGGCTGTTCATCAGCCGGGTGGCGTCCAGCACATTGACCTGGCCGCGGCCGTCGAGGCCGGTGCGCAGCATGTCCTCCAGCCGCAGGGCCGGTTCGCCGAAGAAGGCCTTGCCGCCCTGCTGCTCGAGCTGGAGCAGGGCGCGCTGGATGGCGGCGATCGACGCGGGGGCGACATGGCCGACCTCGCGGCCGATCTGCTCGGCGTTCTCGCCGACGTGGGCCAGCAGGGCGCGCAGGTCGTCGAGGTCGAGCAGCAGCAGGCCGTCGCGGTCGGCGACGTGGAAGACCACCGAGAGCACGCCCTCCTGCACCTCGTTGAGGTCCAGCATGCGGCCGAGCAGGAGCGGGCCGATCTCGCTGACGGTGGTGCGGATCGGATGGCCCTTCTCGCCATAGAGGTCCCAGAACACCGTCGGCGCCGCCTTCGGCTGCAGGGTCACCCCCATGCCGGCGGCGCGGGCCAGCAGCTTGTCGTTGGGCGATCCGGGCACGGCGATGCCGGACAGGTCGCCCTTCACGTCGGCGCAGAACACCGGCACCCCGGCGTCGGAGAACCCCTGGGCCATGATCTGAAGGGTGACGGTCTTGCCCGTGCCGGTGGCGCCGGCCACAACCCCGTGGCGGTTGGCCCGGTGGAACAGCAGATGTTCGGGCTTGTCGGATTGGCCGAGGAACAGGCCGGCGGGGGTGGCGGACATACGGAACTCCATGAGGGGACCGACGCTCATGGTCCATTGGTCACGGCGACGGTTCAAGGCCGATTGACGCGACCCGGCCGGACCTTGACCATATGACGATGAAGCCGCCGATCGCCGTCCCCACCTCGACCGTGGCCCGCAACGCCCTCGTGGCCGTCGCGATCGTCGCGGTGGGCGGCGCGGTCTACTGGCTGGCGGACATCCTCACGCCGCTGGCGATGGCCATCTTCCTGCTGATCATGATCGACGGGCTCAAGCGGTTCATCGAGGACCGCACGCCCGTGCCGTCGCATCTCGCCGGCGCGGCCGCCCTGATCGTGGTCATCCTCGGCTTCTTCGCCTCCATCGCCATCATCGCCAACGGCGCCCTGAACTTCTTCGACGACGCCACCGGCGTGACCAGCCGCATGGGCCCCCGGCTCGACCAGGTCATTGGCGACGTCGCCGCCCTGTTCGGCGTCCACACGCCGCCGACCGCCTCTGAACTGATCACTCAGCTGGACATCCGCAGCTACCTGACCGCCTTCGCCCTGCAGGCGCAGGGGGCGGTGACCGGCGCCGTCTTCGTGCTGATCTACCTCGCCTTCCTGATGGCCTCGCAGGCCGGCTTCAAGCGCAAGCTCGTCGGCATGTTCCCGGACCGGGTGAATCGCGGCGAAGCGATGGAGGTGTTCCAGCGGGTCCGCGGCGGCGTCGAAGGCTATCTGTGGGTCCAGACCGTGACAGGGGCGATGATCTGCGCCGCGGCCTGGGCGCTGATGCGCGCGGTCGGGCTCCAGAACGCCGAGTTCTGGACCTTCGTCATCTTCATCGTCTGCTTCATTCCCGTCCTCGGCGGGGCGGTGGCGGGACTGGTGCCGCCCCTGTTCGCCCTGGTGCAGTTCGAGACCTATTGGCAGGCCGGGGTCCTGCTGGTCGGCCTCCAGGCCATCCTCTTCGTGAGCGGCAACTTCATCCAGCCGCGCATGCAGGGCGACAACCAGAACATCGATCCCGTGGTGGTCCTGCTGTCGCTGGCCTTCTGGGGCAAGGTCTGGGGCATTGTCGGCATGTTCCTGTCGACCCCGCTGGCGGTGATGGCCATGGCCATCCTGGCGGAGTTCAGGGGCTCGCGCTGGATGGCCATCCTCCTGTCCGGCGACGGCGAGCCCTATGCCGAGGAAGACAGTCGCGACGAGAGCGCGGCAACCCGCCGCAGGCAAACCCCGCAGGCGGGCGATTCCGGCCCTTGATTGGCCACAACCGGCGCCTATCTCCGCCCTGTCGCCACGGCCCCCTCCCCTCCCCCAAGGCCGCGGCGGAATTGATCGGCGCCAACCCCTCCCCTCCTGGGCGCCGGTCCGAAGAGGCCGCCGGGCGAAAGTCCGGCGGCCTTGTCGTATGCGCCACCTCTCGCGGGCGCCCGGGGGACGGTGGGGGCTTCCCGGAAGCGCGCGGCTGGCCTAGGAGCCGAAGGCAAGGGCGGCCTGTCCACGCGACAGGCGGTCCGGTCTGCCTTCACCCGCGGCCCGAGGCCGCTTCACATACGAGAAACCCGACATGTCCGGCGATACGGCGTCCATGCACCCTCAGGCGATCACCCTGGAGGCGCTGGAGTCGGGCTTTGAGGCGGTGACCGGGCAACCGCCCGGCGGAGCGGAGAAGTCCTTTCTCACCCAGGTGCTGGAAGACCACGCCGCCGACGAAACGCCCGAGCTCGGCGCGGCCGATCTCGCCTCGCTGCTGGGTGCGGTCTGGCGCTCGTCCCTCGATCGCCAGCCGGGGGGCACCGCCCTCATCAGCGTGGGTCCGCACACCGGCGCGCATGGCCATCCCACCGGTTACGACGTGCTCTGGATCGTCCAGGACGACCGTCCCTTCCTTGTGGACAGCGTCATGGGCGAACTGGCCGAGGCCGGCGTCAGCGTCCGTTCGATGTACCATCCGATCGTCGAGCGCGCCGACGGCCGGGTCTCGCTGATCATCGTCGTCATGGACGCCCTGCCGCAGGAGCGGCGCGACGCCCTGGGCGAGACGCTGGCCGCGACCATGGCGGACGTTCGGGCCGCGGTGGCCGACCACGGCGCCATGCAGGCGCTGATCGAGCGGTCGATCAGCGAACTCGAGGCGGCTCCGCTGAACATCGACCGGGAGGTCCTCGCCGAGAACCTCGCCTTCCTCCGCTGGCTGGCCTCGGACCACTTCGTCTTCCTCGGCGCGCGCGCCTACGAATTCCCGCGCACCGCCGACGGCGGCTATGAGGCGGAGGCTCCGCTTTCGCTCTCCGGCGTCGGCCTGGGGGTCCTCGCCGACCCGGAACGCACCGTCCTTCGCCGGGCCAACGAACCGGCCGTCCTCACCCGGTCGATGAAGCGTCAGCTCAATCTCTCCGAGCCGGTCACGGTGGCCAAGGCGAACGTGCGCTCGCGCGTGCACCGTCGCGCCTACCTCGACTACGTCGGCGTCAAGCGTTTCGGTCCGGACGGAAAGGCGTCCGGAGAGATCCGCTTCGTCGGCCTGTTCACCGCGGAGGCCTATGACAAGGCCGCCAGCGAAGTTCCGCTGATCCGTCGCAAGGTGGCCAACGCCCTGGCCGCCGCCGGCAAGGTCGAAGGCACGCACAGCTACAAGCGCCTCAGGAACATCCTCGAGAACTATCCGCGCGACGAGCTCTTCCAGATCGGCGGCGACGAACTGCTGGATATCGCGCTCGGCATCCTGCACCTCCACGATCGGCCCCGCATCAAGACCTTCACCCGCCGGGATCCGTTCGACCGGTTCGTGTCGGTCCTCGCCTTCATCCCGCGCGAGCGTTTCCATGCCTCGGTCCGCGAGCGGATCGGGGCGATCCTGGCCCGGGCCTGGGGCGGCCGGGTCTCGGCCTGGTATCCGCAACTGACCGACCAGCCGCTGGTCCGCATCCACTACATCATCGGCGTCACCCCCGGCGATCACCCCTGCCCCGATGAGGAGGCCCTGGCGGCCGAGATCGCCGAGGCAGGGCGCAGCTGGGTCGACCGTTTCGAATCCGCCCTGCGCGCGGTCGGCGTCGACGAGGTTTCCGTGGGGCCGGTCAGCGCCCGCTGGGCCGACGCATTCCGCGCCGCCTACCGGGACCGCTACGACGCCGCCGAGGCTGTGCGCGACTATCAGACGGTCGACGCCCTCAACGCCTCCGGGATTGTGGGGAATGGCGAGCCGGTGGCGGTTCGCGCCTTCCGCACCGAGCGCGACGGCCCCCTGAACTTCCGGTTCAAGCTGTATCGCCGGGGGACCGCGGTGCCGCTGTCGGACGTGCTGCCGATCCTCGCCGACATGGGCCTCAAGACCCTGGAGGAGTGGGGCCACGCCCTGACCCCGACGGGCGATCCGGAGATCCATGTCCATGAGTTCCTGCTTGAGGATCCTCGCGGCGGCGACCTGCAGTTCGCGGACGTGCGCGCGCCGTTCGAGGAGGCCTTCGTCGCCGTCTGGAATGGCCGCACCGAAAGCGACGGCTTCAACCGTCTGGTGCTGGAGCTCGGCGTTTCGTGGCGTGAGGCGGCGCTGATCCGCACCCTGGCGCGCTACCGCCAGCAGACCGGCCTCGACCCCAGCCAGGCCCTGCAGGAAGAGGCGCTGCGCGACTATCCCGAGGCGGCCCGGGCGCTCATCGCCCTTTTCCGCGCCAAGTTCGATCCGGCGTCCGGGCTTGAGGGAGCCTCGCGCGAGAGCGCGGTCGCCGAAATCGACCGGCGCATCGTGGACCTCCTGCGGGGGGTGAAGAGCCTTGACCACGACAAGGCGCTGCGCCGCCTCGCGCTGCTGATCGGCGCCGTCAAGCGCACCAACTACTACCAGCCCGCGGCCGACGGGACGGCCAAACCCTACATCTCGATCAAGATCGCCTCGCGCGAACTGGACGATCTGCCCCTGCCCAGGCCGTTCCGCGAGATTTTCGTCTGGGCTCCGCACGTCGAGGGCGTGCACCTGCGCTTCGGGCCGGTGGCTCGCGGCGGTCTGCGCTGGTCGGACCGGCGCGACGACTTCCGCACCGAGGTGCTCGGCCTGGTGAAGGCCCAGCAGGTCAAGAACGCGGTCATTGTGCCCGTCGGCTCGAAGGGCGGCTTCGTGCCGAAATTCCTGCCCGCGATCGTCCGCGCCGGCGGCGACCGTGACGCCCAGCAGCAGGAGGCGATCCGCGCCTACAAGACCTTCCTGTCCGGCCTCCTTGACGTGACCGACAACATCGCCGCCGACGGCTCTGTCGTTCCGCCGGCCGCGGTGGTGCGTTGGGAGGGCGACGATCCCTACCTCGTGGTCGCCGCCGACAAGGGCACGGCGACCTTCTCGGACATCGCCAATGGCGTGTCGGCCTCCTACGGTTTCTGGCTGGACGACGCCTTCGCCTCCGGCGGCTCGGCCGGCTACGATCACAAGGAGATGGGCATCACCGCCCGCGGCGCCTGGGAAGCGGTCAAGCGCCACTTCCGGGAGATGGGCAAGGACATCCAGACCGAACCCTTCACCGTGGCCGGGGTCGGCGACATGTCGGGCGACGTGTTCGGCAACGGCATGCTGCTGTCCAGGGCGATCAAGCTGGTCGCGGCCTTCGACCACCGCGACATCTTCATTGACCCGAACCCCGATCCGGCGACCTCGTGGGCCGAGCGCGACCGGATGTTCAAATTGCCCCGCTCCAGCTGGCAGGACTACGACAAGAGCCTGATCTCGAAGGGTGGCGGCGTCTTCTCGCGGTCGGCCAAGTCGATCGAGCTGAGCCCGGAGATCAAGGCGGCGCTCGACATCGCCGAGGATGTGCTGGACCCCGCCGGCCTGATGAAGGCCATCCTCAAGGCCCCGGTCGAGCTGCTCTACTTCGGCGGCATCGGCACCTACATCAAGGCGGCCCACGAGACCGACGCCCAGGTCGGTGACAAGGCCAACGACGCCATCCGCATCGACGGGGTGGAGGTCCGCGCCAGGGTGATCGGCGAGGGCGCCAACCTCGGCATGACCCAGGCCGGCCGCATCGGCTTCGCCCGCAACGGCGGCCGGGTGAACACCGACGCCATCGACAACTCGGCCGGGGTCGACAGCTCCGACCACGAGGTCAACATCAAGATCCTCACCGGCGCCGCCATCGCCTCGGGTTCGCTGAAGGTCGAGGATCGCAATCCCCTGTTGGCCTCGATGACCGAAGAGGTCGGCCTGAAGGTGCTGGCCCATAATTACGACCAGACCCTGGCGCTGACCCTGCAGCAGGCGGAGGGCGCCGCCGCGCTCGACGCGCAGCAGCGCTTCATGCAGTGGCTGGGCGGCAAGGGTAAGCTCGACCGCAAGGTGGAAGGCCTGCCCGACGACCTCCGCATCGCCGAGATGAAGGCGGCCGGTGCTGCTCTCACGCGGCCGGAACTGGCGGTGCTCATCGCCTATTCGAAGATCGAACTGTTCGACGACATCGTGGCGTCGCAGGCGCCGGATGATCCGTTCTTCCGGCAGACCCTGGTCCGCTACTTCCCGGAACCGCTGGCCAGGTTCGAGGTCGAGATGCAGGGCCACCGCCTGCGCCGCGAGATCGTCTCGACCATCCTGTCGAACGAGATCGTCAACATGTGCGGCGCGACCTTCCCGGAGCGACTGCGCCTGTCTGCCCGCTGCGACACCGGGGCGATGGTCATCGCCTTCGAGGCCGCCCGGCAGATCTTCCGCCTCGATCAGGCCTGGGACGCCGTCTCGGCGCTCGATCTGAAGATCAGCGCGCAGGCGCAGACGGCGCTCTACGAGGAGATCGCCACCGTTCTGCGGCGACAGACCTTCTGGCTGGCGCGTCGGGCCATGCGCGACGGGGCGACCGTCGAAGGCCTGCTCGCGGCCTACCGGCCTGCCGCCGATGCGCTCCGCGCCGCCGGCGGCGCCGTGCTGTCGCGCTTCGAGCAGGCCAAGCTCGAGAGCCGCATCGAGAACTTCGTGCGGCTCGGCGTGGATCAGGCCATGGCGCGGGACCTGGCGATGCTTCGCCCCCTCGTCGCCACCGCCGACATCGGCGACCTGGCGCGCGAGGCCGGCTGGTCGGAGCCCGCCATGGCGATGCTGTACCACCAGGTTGGCGCCGCCTTCGATTTCGACCGCCTGCGCGCGGCCGCCGGGGCCGTGCCGTCGGCCGACCACTTCGACCGCCTCGCGGTGCGCCGCCTGATCGAGGACCTGATGACCGAGCAGATGGTGCTGACCCGCGCCGTGGCGCGGGCGTCGGAGGCCTCGGTGGGCGCCTCGGAGGCCTCCGCCGAGGCGGCCGTCGACGCCTGGATCGGGCCGCGCCTGGCGACGGTCGAAGGAGTCCGCGCCTCGGTCGACGAGATCGAGGCCTCCGGCGCCGGCTGGACCTTCGCCAAGCTGACCATCGCCAACGCGGCGATCCGGGAGATCGCGGCGGTCGCCGGGTGATCGGACGGGCGGCGAGCCGGCCGCCCGCCGATCTGCTATCGTAGCTGGGAAGGGGAGAGGGCGATGCCGCGCAAATTCCTGGTCGTGGTCGACGACAGCCCGGAGTTCGAGGCGGCGCTTCGCTACGCCGCCCGGCGCGCCCGTTCGACCGGGGGACGGGTGGTGATGCTGCGGGTGATCCCGCCGGCCGCCTCCGACGCCCACTGGTCGGGCGTGCGCGAGGAGATCGAGCGGCAGACCCGGGCCGAGGCCGAGGCGTCGCTCAACCGCTGGGCGGCCGAGGCGGGCGACCGCGCGGGCTCGACGCCGTTGCTGCTTATCGAGCGGGGCGAGCCGCAGGGCTGCATACGCAAGGTCGTCGGCGAGGATCCCGACATCAAGATCCTCGTCCTCGCCGCCGGGGAAGGCGGCCGGGGGCCGGGCCCGCTCGTCACCGCCATGGTCAAGCAGGGCGCCGCCTTCACCGGCCGCAAGCTGCCGGTCACCATCGTGCCGGGCGAGTTGACCGAGAACGACATCGAGGACCTGGCCTGACGCGGCCGGGCGTCGCAAGCCGGCGCCCTTGAACGCATGGCGCTCCGGGCGCACTTGTGCGCCATGTTCATCCAGACCGAACCGACCCCCAATCCGAACGCGCTCAAGTTCCTCCCGGGGCGGGACGTGGCCGCCGAGCCGCGCGAGTTCCGTTCCATCGACGAAGCCGCCGCCTCGCCGCTCGCCGAGGCCCTGTTCGAGCTCGAGGGCGTCAGCGGGGTCTTCTTCGGCGCCGACTACATCTCCATCACGCGCGAACCGCACGGGCCGGGCTGGCCGGCTCTGAAGCCCGCCGCCCTGACCGCGATCATGGACCACTTCATGTCGGGAGCGCCCCTGTTGCGCGACAGCGGTGCGGGTCCCGAGGCGGCGGGCGAGGACTCCGAGCTCATCATGGAAATCAAGGCGCTGCTCGACAGCCGGGTCCGGCCGGCGGTGGCCCAGGACGGCGGCGACATCCTGTTCGACGCCTTCGACGAGTCCACCGGCGTCCTCACGCTGCGCATGCGCGGGGCCTGCGCCGGCTGCCCGTCGTCCTCCGCCACCCTGAAGGCGGGGGTCGAACAGATGATGAGGCACTACATTCCCGAGGTGACCCGGGTCGAGCAGGTCCTCTGAGGCCATGTTGAAACGAGTTCGTTCTCGTGTTCCCGGCGGGGCTCGGCCATGATCGGTCGATGGCGCGCTTTGAGAGGGACAACGAGGCGAGGCGGCTCGGCGAGGCGCTCGCCGGCCTTCGTCGGGCGTGCGGCCTGAGCCAGGCCGAGGCTGGCCGGCGCGCGGGCATGACCGGGCAGGGCTGGGGCCTCTACGAGGCGGGCAAGCGGCCGGGGTTGTACCGGCC
>JAFAEC010000004.1 GCA_023424215.1 Pseudomonadota bacterium | reverse complement strand
CGTCTTCCTCGGTCAGCGGCTCGAAATAGAGCCGGTCGGAGGTGTCGTAGTCGGTCGAGACGGTTTCGGGGTTGCAGTTGACCATGATGGTCTCGTAGCCGGCGTCGGCCAGGTCGAAGGCGGCATGGCAGCAGCAATAGTCGAACTCGATACCCTGGCCGATACGGTTCGGCCCGCCACCCAGGATCACCACCTTCTTCCGGTCGGAGGGACGCGCCTCGTCGTCCCCCTTGCCGGCAAACGGGGTCTCGTAAGTCGAATACATATAGGCGGTCGGCGAGGCAAATTCGGCCGCCGAAGTATCGATGCGCTTATAGGCGGGGCGAACTTCCAGCGAATGGCGCAGCTTGCGCACATCTGATGGCTTCACATTGGCCAGCTGGGCCAGCCGCGCGTCGGAAAAGCCCATGGCCTTTAGCGCGCGCAGGTTCTGCGCATCCTGGGGCAGGCCGAACTGCTTGACCTTGTTCTCGGTGTCGACGATCCCCTGCATCTGCTCGAGGAACCAAGGGTCGATCTTGCAGGCCTCGAAAATGTCCTCGAGGCTCAGCCCCAGTCGCATCGCTTCGGCCACGTGCAGCAGCCGCTGCGGGGTGGGCGTACCCAAGGCGGCCTTGATGGCGTTCTTGTCTTCGCCCTCGCCGATGCCGGGAATGCCGATCTCGTTGAGGCCGGTGAGGCCCGTTTCGAGGCTCCGCAAAGCCTTCTGCAGCGATTCCTGGATGGTGCGGCCGATGGCCATGGCTTCACCGACCGACTTCATCGAGGTGGTGAGGCGCGGATCGGAACCCGGGAATTTCTCGAAGGCGAAGCGCGGGATCTTGGTGACGACGTAGTCGATCGAGGGCTCGAACGAGGCCGGCGTCACCCGGGTGATGTCGTTCTGCAGCTCGTCCAGGGTGTAGCCGACGGCCAGCCGGGCGGCGACCTTGGCGATCGGGAAGCCGGTGGCCTTGGAGGCCAGGGCGGAGCTGCGCGACACGCGCGGGTTCATCTCGATGACGACCATGCGGCCGTCCTTCGGATTGATCGCCCACTGCACGTTGGACCCGCCGGTCTCAACCCCGATCTCGCGCAGCACGTTGATCGAGCCGGTGCGCATCCGCTGGTATTCCTTGTCGGTCAGCGTCAGCGCCGGGGCGACCGTGATCGAGTCGCCGGTGTGGACGCCCATCGGGTCCACGTTCTCGATCGAGCAGATGATGATGCAGTTGTCCGCCCGGTCGCGGACCACCTCCATCTCGTACTCCTTCCAGCCGAGCACGCTCTCCTCGATCAGCACCTCGGTGGTCGGGCTCAGGTCCAGGCCGCGCTCCACGATCTCGCGGAACTCCTCGACATTGTAGGCGATGCCGCCGCCGGTGCCGGCGAGGGTGAAGCTGGGACGGATGATCGCCGGCAGCCCGACGAAGGCGAGGGCGTCGTCGGCCTCGTCGATGTGATGGATGGCTTTGGAGCGCGGGCTCTCGAGGCCCAGCTTGTCCATGGCGTCGCGGAATTTCTGGCGATCCTCGGCCTTGTCGATGACCTCGGCCCGGGCCCCGATCATCTCCACCCCGTGCCGCGCCAGCGCGCCCGAGCGCTCCAGCGCCAGGGCGGTGTTCAGCGCCGTCTGTCCGCCCATGGTCGGGAGCAGGGCGTCCGGCTTCTCGGCGGCGATGATC
This sequence comes from Pseudomonadota bacterium, assembly GCA_023424215.1. Classification (GTDB taxonomy): domain Bacteria; phylum Pseudomonadota; class Alphaproteobacteria; order Caulobacterales; family Caulobacteraceae; genus Brevundimonas. The sequence goes on along the minus strand of JAFAEC010000004.1, from coordinate 5,294 downwards.
TTCTCGACGATCTCCGGCGTGATCGGCTCGATGTAGGTGGCGTCGGCCACCTCCGGATCGGTCATGATCGTGGCCGGGTTCGAGTTGACCAGGATGACCCGGTACCCCTCGGCCTTCAGCGCCTTGCACGCCTGCACGCCCGAGTAATCGAACTCGCACGCCTGCCCGATCACGATCGGCCCCGCCCCGATGATCAGGATGGACTGGATGTCGGTCCGCTTCGGCATAGGGCAGCACTCGCGCGCGCGAGCCCGGCGCAGGCGTGGCGGCCGGCGCGGGATCGGTCGGGTTGTCGGTTAAGCGGCCCGTCTAGAGAAGGGCAGGGCGGGGGGCAAGGTGAAATGCGGGGCCGCCGGACGATCGCAAATGTGACCCTGGCGCTACGCTTCAATGTCCAACACGCCCGCGAGGGGTGCTGCGCGGCATTAAGAACACACTACCGCCGCATTTCACTGCCGGGGTGGCGGTTCATCGGCGGAAATGTGTCCGTAAGGTTGTCTGCAGCCGATCCGGGACGCTAGCTTGCCGGTCAATCAAAAATGATCAGGAAATCATCGATGAATTTGCGCAAGCGACTCCGCGACACCTCCGCCCTCGCGGGCCTGGCCGCCGTTCTGATCGCCGCTCCGGCGTTCGCGCAGGAGCCGGCTCCGCAGCAGGACGAGGACCAGGATGAGGCCGCCGAGCTCGGCGAGATCGTCGTCACGGGTTCGCGCATTCCGCAGAACGAGTTCACCAGCTCGTCGCCGATCCAGGTCCTGACCGCCGAGCGCGCCGAGCAGCGCGGCCTGAGCGACACCGCCCAGCTGCTGCAGAGCTCGACCCTGGCGGCCGGTTCGCCGCAGGTGAACGCGACCATCTCCAGCGCCTTCGTCACCGACGGCGGTCCGGGCTCGGCCACCATCTCGCTGCGCGGCCTCGGCGCCAACCGCACCCTGGTGCTGCTGAACGGCCGGCGGGCCGGCCCGGCGGGCACCCGCGGCGGCGTTTCGGCCTTCGACCTGAACGTCATCCCGCAGTCGGCCATCAACCGCGTCGACGTCCTCAAGGACGGCGCCTCCTCGATCTACGGCTCCGACGCTGTGGCGGGAGTCGTCAACCTGATCACCGAACGCGCCCGCGACGGCGGCGAAATGTCCGCTTTCGCCAGCGTGCCCTTCGAGGAAGGCGGCGAGCAGTTCAACATCTCGGGCTCGTTCGGGAAGACCTTCGACCGCGGCTACCTGAACTTCTCGGCCGACTACTACCGTCAGGAGAAGCTGGCCGCGGGCGACCGCGACTACCTCAACTGCCGCAACCAGTACGTCTTCGAGCCGGGCACCAACACCCGCGCCGACCGCATCGATCCGCGCACCGGCCAGCCGCAGTGCACCGACCTGACCTGGGGCCAGATCTACGTCTACGGCGCCGACTTCTCGGGACGGGCCGGCCGTTTCCAGTACGACTATGACGGCGACCTCGGGAACTACATCCCGGTCACCAACGGCAGCCCGGCCTACCCGACCGCGCCGGCGGGCTTCTACCTGGTCAACTACGACCCCGCCTCGCGTGCCGTGGTCAACAACCTGCACCCGTTCGCCCTGGAAGAGTCGATCGTTCCGGAAACCGAACGCTACACCGCCTTCGTCGAGGGCGCCTATGAGCTGGGCGGCGGCGTCGAAGCCTATGCTGAGCTGCTGCTGAACCGGCGCGAAAGCCGGACGGACAGCTATCGTCAGTTCTGGAACTACACCTACACGGCCGACTTCCTCGACTACTATTACGGTCCTGGCGCCGGCGGCGATCCGGTGACCGGGTTCACCGGTCTGAACTTCCTCAGCGCCACGCCGATCACCGATCACTTCGATCAGTCGCAGACGGTGGACTACAGCCGTCTGGTCGCGGGCCTCCGCGGCGATCTGGGCGGATGGAAATGGGATGTCTTCGCCCAGTACAGCCGCTCGGACGGCGAATACACCTCGGACGTGATCCTGCAGGACGCGGTGGACTCGACCAGCTTCAAGACGAGCTCGTGCGTCGGCACCAACCTGCCGGTCAGCGGCCGTCCCTGCATCGACGTCGACTTCACGGATCCGCGCTTCCTCGCCGGCGATCTGACGCCGGAGGAGCGGGCGTTCCTGTTCGATACCGACACCGGCACCACGGTCTATGAGCAGTACTACGTGGAAGGCGGCATCGCCGGTTCGCTGTGGGAGCTTCCGGCCGGCCCGCTGGGCATGGCCGTCGGCTTCCACCTGCGCAAGGACGAGATCGTCGACACCCCCGGTCCGGTGACCCTCGCCGACAACAGCTGGGGCCTGTCCGGCGCCGGCATCACCGAGGGCGAGGAAACCACCAACGAGGTCTACGTCGAGTTCGCGGTGCCGCTGCTGGCCGACATGCCCTACGTCCAGGGTCTCGATCTGTCGCTGTCGGGCCGTTACACCGACACCGACACCTCGGGCGACGCGACCACCTACAAGGTCGGTCTGAACTGGGCGGTCAGCGACGCGATCCGCTTCCGCGCCACGCACGGCACCTCGTTCCGCGCCCCGGCGCTGTTCGAGCTCTACCTCGCTGACCAGACCAGCTTCGTCGGCCAGCGCAACATCGATCCCTGCCTGAACCTCGACCAGCGGGTCGCCGACGGCACGCTGCAGACGACCGATCCGGTCTACGTGAACTGCCGCAACCCGGCCGGACCGGGCGGCGGCGTGCCGGGCAACTTCACCGGCGGCGTGTCCTCGGCCGAGGTCGTCACGGGCGGCGGCCTGGGCGTGCTGGAGCCGGAAACCTCGCAGGCGACCGTCATCGGCGTCGTCCTGACCCCGCCGGAAAGCAACCTGAGCATCGCGGTCGACTACTTCGACATCAAGATCGAGGACCAGGTGGACGTGCTGGGCGCCGGCGGCATCCTGGCGGCCTGCTACCTGTCGGAGAACTTCCCGAGCGATCCGATCTGCGCCCAGTTCGACCGCGACCCCGTCACCAGCTCGATCGAGCAGGTTCGCGACAGCTATCTGAACATCGCCGAGCAGAACAACCGCGGCCTCGACTTCACCACGCGGTGGTTCCACGACTTCAACTGGGGCACGCTGGGCATCGACAGCCAGACGACCTGGACGCTGGAGTCGAACCAGTCGACCTTCGCCGACTTCGGCACCGACTTCCTCGGCGACATCGGCAATCCGGAACTGGTCGGCAACATCAACGCCACGGTGTCGCGTGGCCCGTGGACGGCCTTCTGGGGCTTCGACTGGATCGGCAACCAGGACAACCGGCCTGACCGGATCCGCAACGGCCAGTCGATGTTCCAGGTGATCGACGGCCGCACGACCCAGATCAAGGCGGACGCCGAGTTCACCGGCTTCCACAGCGTCTCCCTGACCTACGAGTCGGACGGCGACGGCTGGGCCGGCGGCTGGACCCTCTCGGGCGGCATCGCCAACCTGTTCGATGAACTGCCCCCGGCGGCGTCGTCGATCGCGGTCGGCACCCAGGGCAACTCGATCCTGGCGTCGCAGTACACCGAGGCCTACTACGGCCGGCGCGCCTTCGTGCGCCTGTCCAAGTCGTTCTGATTACAGACGCTTGACTGACCGGAGGGGCGGTGGAGAAATCCGCCGCCCCGGCATCATGTTCATCGTGCGCCGCGGCGCACGGCACTGGCGGCTCCGGCCGCGCGAGGCGACCGCATGGCGATCATCCGAGGCATCCAGGACACCCTGAACGAGAAGGTGGCGGCCTTTCCGCAGGCCGCGCTGCGCCAGCCGGTGCTGGTCAACAGCATCCCCAAGGGCGGCACCCATCTGCTTCGCAACATCCTGCGGATGTTCGTGCCGGTGGAGCAGCATCACGACCGGGACTTCGTGCAGATCCCGAACATGCATCTGCACCTGGACGCCTTCAATCCACACGCGCCTCGGCTCGCCGCCGGCCATCTGCTGTTCAGCGACCAGTCGCTGGCCAACATCCGCCATGCCCGACATATCCTGCTGGTGCGCGACCCTTACGACTGGGTGCTGGCGCGGGCCCGCTTCTTCGTCTCGGAGGAGTTCGAACAGGAGAACATCCAGCACCTGAAGACGCCCGGCCTGTACAGCGCCGAGGCGATCCTCAACATGATGATCTTCGGCATTTACCAGAAGTCGCCGGCCCTGATCGACATCTACACCCACAACGCCGCGGCCTGGCTCGGGACCGGGGTGCATCTCGTGCGCTACGAGGACGCCGTGCGGGCCGTGAAGTCCCTGGATACGGAGGAGGCGGAGAGCTTCTTCGCCGGCCTGCTGGACGCGGCCGGCATCGACCGGCCCGACGACTGGCGCGAGCGCGTCCGGACCGGGGCGGACCGGAGGCTGAGCCGCACCGCGCGGGAGAACCTGAAGCTGCCTGAGGGGCTGGAGTTTCCGGCGTCCCTGCCGGAGACGCAGCAGCGCCTCGTCGACTTCCACGCCCCCGGACTGCGCGCCCTGCTCGGCTACGCCTGACCGGTCCGGGCGCCGATCCAGCCGGGAAGCTCATCGATCCGCTCGAGGGCGGCGAAGCGGGGATCGTTCTCGGGCGCGTCGGCCAGTTCGTGAGCCCAGGTGACGACGTAGGGGATGTGCACGGCCCAGGCCCCGGCGGCGAGCGCCGGCAGCACGTCGGACTTCATCGAATTGCCGACCATGACGGCTTCCGCCGGGCCGGTGCCGTGCCGGTTGAACACCCGATCATAGGTATGGGCGTGCTTCTCGGAGACGATCTCGACCGCCGCGAACAGGTCGCCGAGGCCTGAAGCGGCCAGCTTGCGCTCCTGGTCCATCAGATCCCCCTTGGTGATCAGGACCAGACGGTGGCGCTCGGCCAGCGCGGCCAGGGCTTCGTCCACGCCGGGCAGGGTCTCGACCGGATGAGAGAGCATCTCGCGGCCCGCCGCCAGGATCTCGCGCACCACCGCCGGAGGCGCCTCGCCGCCGGTGAGCTCCATCGCCGTCTCGATCATCGACAGGGTGAAGCCCTTCACCCCGTATCCGTAGAGGCGCAGGTTCCGTTGCTCCGTCGCAAATAGGCGCGATTCTATCGCATCGCGGTCGCCATGCTCGGCCAACAGGTCCACGAAACGGGCGTGCGTGAGACGGAAGATCGTCTCGTTGTGCCAGAGCGTGTCGTCGGCATCGAGGCCGACCGTGGTGATGGGCATGACGGATCCCCGTGGCGCGTGCGGAGCGTGTGCATAAGGCGGATCAGGTCATGACGAAAGCGACCCCTATCAAAGTGATGCTGGCGATGGCGGCGGCGATGACGCTGACCGCGAACGCCGTGGCGCAGGA
>JAFAEC010000196.1 GCA_023424215.1 Pseudomonadota bacterium | reverse complement strand
CCGGCGTCCTCGCTGATCGTCGGAGCGCTTTCGCCGGTCTCGACCGGCGTGGAAACGCCGGCCGGAGCCTGTTCCTCGCCGCGGGCGCGGGCCGGACGATCGCCGCGGTCGCGCCGGGGCTTGTCGCCGCCGCGGCCGTCGCGGCGCGGCTGGTCCTTGATCGAGGTGAAGTCGATGCCGTCGAGCGAGAGTTCGACCGGCTCCTTCTTGATCAGCTTCAGCACCTTGTCGAGCGACTTGTCGTCGGCCGGGGTGACGATCATGAAGGCTTGGCCCAGCTTCCCGGCCCGGCCGGTGCGGCCGATACGGTGGACGTAGTCGTCGGCGTGGTGCGAGACGTCATAGTTGAAGACGTGGCTGACGTCGGGAATGTCGAGGCCGCGGGCGGCGACATCGGACGCCACCAGAATCTTCAGGGCGCCCGAGCGGAAATCCGCCAGGGTCTTCATGCGCAGCGACTGGTCCAGATCGCCGTGGATCGGCGCGGCGTCGAAGCCGTGCCGCTTCAGCGACTTGGCGACGATGTCCACTTCTGACTTGCGATTGCAGAAGACGATGCCGTTCTTCACGTCCTCCCGGCTGACCAGGGCGCGCAGGGCCGTGCGCTTGGCCTTGGGGTCCGAGGAGGGGATGCGCACGATGTACTGGGTGATGGTGTCCGCCGTCATCGCCGGGCGCGACGCCTCGATCCGGGTCGGATCCTTGAGGAACTGGGTGGTCAGACGGGTGATCTCGGGCGGCATGGTGGCCGAGAAGAACAGCGTCTGACGGCGCGGCGGGGTCAGTTTGAAGATGCGCTCGATGTCGGGGATGAAGCCCATGTCGAGCATGCGGTCCGCTTCGTCGACGACCATCAGCTCGACGCCGGTGAGCAGGATCTTGCCGCGCTCGAACAGGTCAAGAAGACGGCCCGGCGTGGCGATCAGGACGTCGACGCCCTTGTTGAGCAGGGCGACCTGGTCGCCCATCGACACGCCGCCGATCAGAAGGGCCCAGTTCAGCCTGGTGCCCTTGGCGTATCTGGCGAAGCTCTCGGCGACCTGGTCGGCCAGTTCGCGGGTCGGGGCCAGCACAAGGGCCCGGGGCATCCGGGCGCGGGCGCGGCCCGAGGACAGGCGGTCGACCATCGGCAGGGTGAAGGCGGCGGTCTTGCCGGTGCCGGTCTGGGCGATGCCGAGCACGTCGCGGCCGGCGAGGGCGACGGGAATGGCCTGGGCCTGGATGGGGGTGGCGGTCGTATAGCCGGTGTCGGCGACGGCCTGCAGGGTCGTGGGCGAGAGGCCCAGATTCGAGAATTCTGTCATGAGGTCCTGGGACTGTGGAAGGACGTCCCGCGCATCGGGGCGTCGTGCGATGTCGCGGAACCGCCCTTCCCTGGGCGAGCGGGCGGCGCGGATTCGCCAGTCCTGTCCCGTAACGTGGGCCGCATATAGAAGCCCCCACGCCAGAGTCAACTATTCGTGCGCCGCGGAGGAGGGGCTTGGCAGCGCCTTACGGATTGTTAATAGTCTGTCCCGGGAAGGGTCATTGTGGGGTTCGGCATGTTGCGAGCGCTCGCCGTAGCGGCTGTCGCTGTGGTCTGTCTGGCGGCCGGGCCGGGCCGGGCCGACATCAACTCGGCCTTCGGCAATACGGTCGTTTCGCGCTATCCCGACGGCGGCTGGGTCAAGCACTGGTTCAATCCGGACGGGACCTACGCCGCCCAGTTCTCCGACGGCCGGCGATTGGCGGCCCGATGGAGCGTGCGGGGCGAGCGGGTCTGCCTGACGAACATCCGTCCGAACATGCTGATCCCGCGCTTCTGCACCGCCATGATCGAGGCCGACGTGGGCGACACCTGGCAATCGCGTGACCCGCTGGGCCGGCGGGTGCAGAATGTGCTCGTGGCGGGGCGGCAGTAGCCGTCAGGAGCGCGGCCGCGGCGGGCGGCCTGCTTCATATCGCATGTTCGGAAGGGGAAAGGCGGTGCGCCACTTCAAGGGAAGTGGCGCGAGTGACGGGGCTCGAACCCGCGACCTCCGGCGTGACAGGCCGGCACTCTAACCAACTGAGCTACACCCGCGTTTCCCGGCCGCTAAGCAGTGCGTCGCGGCGAGGGGCGTCGTTTAGGCGGGGGCGCCTTACGCTGTCAAGCGAGGATGCGACGGGCTTCGACAGTTTTTCTCGCGCCCCGAGCCGCGGCGGAAAAGCGGCCGATCCGGGCCTCCGTTCTGCGAACGGTTCGCAAGAAAAACCTTTCGCCGCATGGGTTTGAACCCCGACGTGTGTCGGTCTAGAAAGCGCCGATTCCGCCCCTCCCTCCGCGGCGGACGAGGTCCTTCCGGATGAATGCATTCCTGCTCGAATATCTGCCGATCGTGATCTTCGCCGGGATCGCGACCGTTCTCGGTCTCGGCTTCATGATCGCCGCCTGGGTGCTGGCGCCGAAGAATCCCGACACCGAGAAGCTGTCCGCCTACGAGTGCGGCTTCAACGCGTTCGACGACGCGCGCATGAAGTTCGATGTGCGCTTCTATCTGGTCTCGATCCTGTTCATCATCTTCGACCTCGAGGTCGCCTTCCTGTTCCCGTGGGCGGTGTCGATGTTCGACCTCAGCAAGACCGGCATGGTGTTCGCCTTCTGGTCGATGATGGTCTTCCTCGGCGTGCTGACCGTCGGCTTCATCTACGAATGGAAGAAGGGCGCGCTCGAATGGGAGTGACGACCAACACCGTGCCGCTGATCGGCAAGGGCAACCAGGGCGCGTCGCCGGTGAAGATCGGCGCGACGTCGCCGGTCGCCTTCGGCCAGGGCGCCCGCTCTATGGTCGAGGGCTATGACCCGGCGATCCATGACAAGTTCTTCGAGCAGGTGAACGCCGAGCTGGGCGAGCGCGGCTTCCTGACCACCTCGCTGGACGACGTCATCAACTGGGCGCGCACCGGCTCGCTGATGTGGATGACCTTCGGCCTGGCGTGCTGCGCCGTGGAGATGATGCAGGCGTCGATGCCGCGCTTCGACATGGAGCGCTTCGGCATGGCCCCGCGCGCCAGCCCGCGCCAGTCGGACCTGATGATCGTGGCCGGCACCCTGACCAACAAGATGGCTCCGGCCCTGCGCAAGGTCTACGACCAGATGCCGGACCCGCGCTACGTGCTGTCGATGGGCAGCTGCGCCAACGGCGGCGGGTACTACCACTACAGCTATGCGGTGGTTCGGGGCTGCGACCGGGTGGTGCCGGTGGACGCCTATGTGCCGGGGTGCCCGCCGACGGCGGAGGCGCTGCTGTACGGGCTGCTGCAGCTGCAGAAGAAGATCCGCCGCACGGGGACCATCGAGCGATGACCTCTCTGGTGAAGCAACAGGAGCTGGAGACGGCGCTGACGCCGCTCGGCGCCGAGATGGTCGGGGCGCTGGGCGTGCAGGCGCACGTGGCCTTCGGCGAGCTGACCCTGGTCGCCGAGCGCGAGCGGATCGTCGAGGTGCTGACGGCGCTGCGCGACCGCTTCGGCTTCCAGCAGCTGCTCGACGTCTGCGGCGTCGACTACCCGGACCGCGAGGAGCGCTTCGAGGTGGTCTATCATCTGCTCTCGCTGACCCGGAACGCGCGCGTGCGGGTCAAGGTGTCGACCGACGAGGTCCAGCCGGTGCCGAGCGCGGTGTCGGTCTATCCGTGCGCCGACTGGTTCGAGCGCGAGGCGTTCGACATGTACGGCATGCTGTTCTCGGGGCACCCGGACCTGCGCCGGCTGCTGACCGACTACGGCTTCCAGGGGCATCCGCTGCGCAAGGATTTCCCGATGACCGGCTACACCGAGGTTCGCTACGACGAGATCCAGAAGCGGGTCGTCTACGAGCCGGTGTCGCTGACCCAGGAGTTCCGCGAGTTCGACTTCCTGTCGCCGTGGGAAGGCGCTGACTACCCGGCCCCCGTGCTGCCGGGCGACGAGAAGGTGAAGGGCTGATGGCCGAGGGCGACACCCCCGCCGTGCGGGCGACGACCGGCGTCGGCCTCGACACCGGCGCGTTCGACGACATGCCGGACACCCGCACCGAACACGCGCGGGAGATGGACGACCGCAAGTTCACCATCAACTTCGGCCCGCAGCACCCGGCCGCGCACGGCGTGCTGCGCCTGGTGCTGGAGCTGGACGGCGAACTGGTCACGCGCGTGGATCCGCACATCGGCCTGCTGCACCGCGGCACCGAGAAGCTGATGGAGAAGCGGACCTACCTCCAGAATATCCCGTACTTCGACCGCCTCGACTATGTGGCGCCGATGAACCAGGAACACGCCTTCTGCCTGGCCATCGAGAAGCTGCTCGGGATCGAGGTTCCGTACCGGGGCCAGCTGATCCGCGTGCTGTACAGCGAGATCGGCCGCATCCTGTCGCACCTGCTGAACGTGACGACCCAGGCCATGGACGTCGGCGCCTTGACGCCGCCGCTGTGGGGCTTCGAAGAGCGCGAGAAGCTGATGGTGTTCTACGAGCGCGCGTCCGGCAGCCGCATGCACGCCAAGTATTTTCGCATTGGCGGCGTGCATCAGGACCTGCCGCCAAAGTTGATCGACGATATCGACGCCTGGTGCGATCCGTTCCTGCAGGTGGTCGCCGATCTCGAAACGCTGTTGACCGGCAACCGCATCTTCAAGCAGCGCAACGTCGATATCGGCGTCGTCTCGCTGAAGGAAGCCTGGGAGTGGGGCTTCTCCGGGGTGATGGTGCGCGGCTCGG
>JAFAEC010000072.1 GCA_023424215.1 Pseudomonadota bacterium | reverse complement strand
CCCCGCCCCCCCCCCCCCCCCCCCCCGACCCGTCCGGGCACCTGACAGGGAGCCGCCGGTGAAGGCCGCCGGAAGGAGTGATGCAGAACAATGCGAAAATAGACCCCGTCGTCGTCGCTACGACCGTTCCCGCCGCCGCAGGCTCCAGCGCCAGCGGCGATTTCCGCGATTCCCGCGCGCAGCAGGAGGCCGACCAGGCCGCCCGCTACCGTCTGGTGATCGAGGAGGGACCGCTCGCCGGCTCTTTCATCTACAAGACGCTCGACCGGGTCACCGGCGAGGTGGTGAAGCAGCTGCCCCGCGAGCAGGTGGTCGAGATGATGCGGACCACCGCATACAACGCCGGCACGGTGATCGACACCCGCGCCTGAGCCTGTCTCCATCAGTTTTCCCGCCGCGCAGGAGCGATCCGCGCGGTTAATCCCCGTGGTTAGCGGCCGTTAACCATGTGTCCACGCTTGGACGTCTAGCCTGACCCAAACCTGAAAGGGCTGAGTCGGATGACGAATAGCGTCCATACCAATGCTTCCGCCGCGATCGCGCTGCAGAACCTGTCGAGCACGAACAGCCGGCTGGGCGACGTGCAGAGCCGCATCTCGACCGGTCTGAAGGTCCAGGGAGCGAAGGACAACGCCGCCATCTGGGCCATTGCCCAGCAACAGCGCGCGGACGTCGGTGCGCTGAGCGCGGTCAAGCAGAGCCTCGACCGCGCGACCTCGATCGCCGACGTGGCCCTTTCCGCGGGCGAATCGATCTCCGACCTGCTCAACCAGCTCAAGGAGAAGGTCGTCGCGGCCAAGGACTCGTCGCTCAAGACCCAGTCCCGCGAGCTTCTCAACGCCGACTTCCAGGCGCTGCTTCGCGCCATCGCCTCCGCGGTCGACAACGCCACCTTCGACGGCGCCAACATTCTGAACGGCTCCCTGAGCACCGGCATCGCCTTCCTCGCCAATGCCGACGCCTCCGGAACCGTGACGCTCTCCGCCAAGGATCTGAGCCTGGGCGGCGGCATCATCGAACTGACCACCGCCACCGACAGCCTGCTGACCCTCACGGGAGCGGACCAGGCGCTGACCCGTCTCGACAACTCCATCGGTCAGCTGAACGCGGCCCTCGGCGAGCTCGGGGCCCAGGCCAAGCAGATCGAGGCCCACAGCAACTTCGTCACCAAGCTGGTGGACACGCTCGAATCCGGGATCGGCAATCTGGTCGACGCCGACCTGGCCAAGGAGAGCGCGCGGCTTCAGGCCCTGCAGGTGCAGCAGCAACTGGGCGCCCAGTCGCTCTCCATCGCCAACCAGGCGCCGCAGATCATCCTGTCGTTGTTCCGCGGCGGTTGATCCCCGCCGGTCAGCCGGGGCGACGATGGCCGATGTAGACGGCGGCCGGGCGTCGCCGGTGCGCCCCGCGGGCGCCGAAGCCATACAGGGAAAGCAGGGATCTCAGGGCGTCGAGGAAGGCGATCATGGGTGGTCCCTCCGCATGCGGCCCGCCGTAAACGACGGCCGCCGAGCATTGTTCCCTGAGTCGCGAGGCCTGTCCCCGGGCGTCGCCGCGTTAACGGTCCCTTACCGACAGGCCGCCACAGTGGCCTGCGGGAGCATGCCGTGATCGACAACAGCTATCTGCTCGGGCTTTTCGGAGGCGCGTCGCTGCCGGCGGCGTCTCCTGCCGGGTTGCCGACGGCCGCGTCGAGGAAGGCCCAGCCGACGCCGCCGTGGTCCAGCTCGGTCAAGCCGCCGGAGCCGGGCGCCGCCCTGCGAGCCGCCCTGGGCGGTCGCGACTTCATCGACGAGGACGCCGCGCGCCTCGACGTAAAGGGAGCCTCGGCCGACTATCGCAAGCTGTTCGCCCTGTACCAGGGCCTCGACACTCTCAACCTGCTGGCCAACCGGGCGGCGACCCAGGGTGTCGGCCCTCTCGAGACGACCCGGCTGCAGAAGCGGTTCGCCGCCGGCTTGTCCGAGATCGGCCAGTGGCTGCAGACCGCCGAGTTCGACGGCGTGCGCATGGTCCAGGGGACCGCGGCCTCGCGCAGCAAGTCCACCGCCGCGGTGCCGCGCGACAGCGCCGTCTCGATCACCGGTCCGATCCACGAAGGCTCGCCGGACTCGGCCAGCCCCGCCTTCGCCGGCGATGTGCGCTTCGACATCGTCGTGCGCCGCAGCGACAACAGCATGCACACCGTCGCCATCGACCTGGCGGACATGGGCGCCCAGCCCCGCTCCCTGACCAGCGTGCTGGAGCACATCAACGGCAAGCTCGAAGCCGCCGGCCTCCAGACCCGCATGGGGCGCGAGCTGATCAAGGCCGAGCCCCGGACGGTGACCGTCAACGGGAAGGCCGTGCCTCTCCCGGCGGGACCCGACCGATACGCCCTGGCGGTGCGGGGCGTCTCGACCGAGACCGTGAGTTTCGAACCGGCAGACACCGCCGACGCCGTCTACGTCGTGCAGGCGGCGGGGACGGCCGGCGGCCTCCAGATGCTCAAATTCCAGAGCGATACCGGCGGGGCGGCCCCGCCGCCGTCCGCTCGCGTCGGCGAGACCCACTGGGTCGACGGCCGCGCCTCCCAGACGGGCCTGCCCGAAGGAGTCGAGACGGTCCGGGCCAGCGCGGCGGCCGCCGACGGGTCGGTCTGGCTCGTGGCGGACCTGAAGGCCGGCATGGACGGCCAGCCCATCAAGGGCGAACGCGACGTGGCCCTGATCAAGCTCGACTCCGCCGGCCGCGTGGTGACCACGCGGGCCCTGGGCGCCGCCTCCAGCGCGAGCGGCTACGCCATCGCCGTCGACGCCGGCGGCCGCGTCGCGGTCGCGGGTTCGGTGACCGGCGCGCTGGAGCCGGGCCAGTCCGGCGACGTCGCCTCGGTGGTCGACAGCTTCGTGACCGTCTTCGACGCCGACGGCGAGGAACTGTGGACGCGTCGTCGCGGGGCGCGGGCCGAGGACGAGGCCGCCTCCGTGGCGTTCGGCCCGAACGGCACGGTCTATGTGGCCGGCCGTGCGCGATCGGCCATGCCGGGGGCGGCGGGCGTGGGCGGCTGGGACGGATACGTCCAGGCGTGGAGCGAAAGCCAGGCACACCAATACGCGCCCGTCGTGGCCTCGTCCGCCGGCGTCGCGCAGTTCGGGACCGCCGGGGCCGACGGGGTCGACGCGGTCGCCGTGGACGGCTCCACCCTCTACGCGGCCGGGATCGAGAGCGGCCGGATCGTCGTGCGCCGTTTCGCGCTGGACCCGTCCGGTCGGCCGACGCTTGAGGCCTCGAGGGATCTCGGCGAGGCGAGCGGCGAGATCGCCGGGCTGGCGGTCTCGGGCGGTCAGCTGATCGTCACCGGGACGACCCGCAACGCGGCGCTGGATGTCGGCGCGGTCACCACCGCGCACCATGGGGGGCGCGACGCCTTCGTCGCCGCGATCGACAGCAGCCTGACCGCCTCGGCCGGGGACCGTCTCACCTATGTCGGCGGCGTGGGGGACGACACCGTCTCCGACATGAAGGTGCAGGGCGGCAAGGTGTGGATCACCGGCGTCGCCGACCGCGCCGAGGGCGCCGCGGCGACCGATCCGACCGAGGCCTACCTCGCCCGCATCGATGCGGCGAGCGGCGGGGTGGAATGGCGACGCGACTGGGAGGGCGACGGTCGTCAGGCGACGCCGCTGACCCTCGCGACCGCGGCCGGCGGAGCCAGCGTGCTGGACCGGCTGGGCCTGCCCCGGGGCGAGATCGACCAGAAGCCGTCGCGCTCGCTGGTCGCCGCCACCTCCCTGCGCGTGGGAGACCGCTTCTACATTTCGCCGGCCGACGGCGGCCGCGCCGTCGCGGTAACCATCGAGGCGCGCGACACGCTGCAAAGCCTGGCCCGGAAGATCGAACAGGCTTCGCGGATGAAGCTGAAGGTCACGGTCGCTTCGGAAGCGGCGGAGGCGCCTCGGGCGGGCGAGGCTGCACAGGCGCTGCACGCCGGCGTCCAGCGCCTGTCGATCGTCGCCCGCGACGGCGTCACCGGGGCCGTTCTGACAGCCGGCGAGACGGGGCGCGACGCGCTGGCCGGGCTCGGGCTGTCGCCGGGCTACGTCGGCCAGACCAGCGGCGACGAGGTGGTCAAGACTTTCGGCCTGGGGCTGCCCGCCGATCTGGGCCTCGGCGCTCCCGAATCGATCAAGGCGGCGGGGGAGGCTCTGCAGGCGGCGATGAAGGCCGTGCGCGACGCCTACCGCGCCCTGGCTCCCGCCTCGACCCTTCCGGGCGCCATGGGTCCCGCCCCCGCCTACCTGACGGCGCAGATCGCCAACTACCAGGCCGCGCTGGCCCGACTGGGCGGCTGACCGGCCGACGAATCGCGTTGACGACGGCGTCTCGCAGAGGGTTATTGGACTCTCCATCGACGCGAGCAATGAATGCCCAGGGACAACCGAATTCTCATCGCGATCGGAGCCGGCGCAGCCGTCATTCTGGCCGTGATCCTCGCCCTGGTCTTTTCGGGCGGACGGGACCGCAATCCCGAGCCTCCACCCGCCGCCCAGGGCGGGCTGACGGTCGATGTGGCGGAGGCGCCGGCCCTCAACGCGACTCGCGAACTTCGCTGCTATGTCGCCGGCCAGTTCGTCGGAATGGCCACCCTGGCCGATTGCGCCCGACGTAACGGTCTGGCCACGGATGCTCTCGACGTCGGCATCGATGAGACAGGCGCCCTCGTCGCCGCGCCGACGGCCTCCTTCGCGCCGCCGCCGGAGGAGCCGCCGGTCGAGCTCTCCGACGCCGCGCCGCTCCCGGGCGCCGCCGACAGCAGCGAACCCGCGCAGCCGGCGCCGCAGCCCGTCGCCGCCGTCGGCCAGTGCCTGCGTCACACCGGGTCCGAATGGCGCATGCTGTCCTCCAGCATGACGCTGAACGCCTGCGTCCAGGCGCTCTACTCGGGCGCCTGCGTGCGCCCCGGCGACGCCCAGTACGGACGCTGGGGCGACACCACCCTGCGCCTCGTGCCGCGCCGGGTCGAACAGTCGTCCGACAACAGCCGCTTCACCACTCTGGCGGAGCAGGATCGCAGCTGCCAGTTTCCGGGGCTCCGTTGATGCGCCTTCCGTCGATCCTGATCCTCGGCCTCGCGGCCGGCGCCCTGGCGGCCTGCAGCCAGTCCACCAAGGCCCCCTTCGACCAGGGCGTCTGCTACGCGGTCGAACCCGGCGCCGAAGGCGCGGCGCCGCGCTTCAACGTCGTGGCCGAGGACCAGCCGCAGATCGAGTTCTGCGCCGCCCGGCTGGAGGAGATGCGCCTGCGCTTCCTGCGCATGGGCGGCAGCCGCCGCGAGATCGTGGGAGCCTACCAGGGCCGCTTCATCTTCATCGACCGGGCGGGCGTGTCGTTCAGCCAGACCCTGGAGGGCGCGCGTTTCATGGCCCTTGCCCGGACCGGCGACGGGCGGCTGGCGATCCCGGGCGCCATCCAGCGTGAGGTGGATGCGGCGCGGGCGGCCGGCGGCGCGCCCCCGGCGCCCTGAGGAACAAAGCTGGAACAAATGCGGACGCTCGGCTAGGGTCGCGCCGCGACAGGACCGCGCCTGTGGGAAACCCGGCCGTCCTGTGAAAAACCCGGCCCGGCGTCCGTCAAAGCGCGCTAGGCCTGCGAACGAGAAGAGGAGCTCGAGATGGCGGGCAGCGTCAACAAGGTCATTCTGGTCGGCAACCTGGGGCGGGATCCCGAGATCCGCACCCTGAACAGCGGTGAGCGGGTCGCGAACCTGTCGCTGGCGACGTCCGAGACGTGGCGGGACAAGGCCTCCGGCGAGCGCAAGGAGAAGACGGAGTGGCATCGCGTCGTCATCTTCAACGACAACATCGTCAAGGTCTGTGAGAACTACCTGAAGAAGGGCTCGACCGTGTACGTCGAAGGCCAGCTCCAGACTCGCAAATGGACCGATCAGCAGGGCGTCGAGAAGTACTCGACCGAGGTGGTCATCCAGAAGTTCAAGGGCGAGCTGACCATGCTCGGCGGTCGCGGCGAGGGCGGGGGCATGTCCCGCGGCGGCGACGACGACTATTCGTCGGGCTTCTCCACCGGCGGCGCCAACAAGCCCTCCGGCCCGCGCGAGAGCTACGACCTGAACGACGACATTCCGTTCTGACGCCGGGGCGTACGCCATGACGCCGGGGGGGCGCGTTCTGGTACTGGGGGCGAACGGCTTCATTGGCAGCCATGTGGCCGCCGCCCTTGCGGCTGCGGGCTGGACCGTCCGCGCCGGCGCCCGGCGGCCGGTCGAGGCGGCGCGGCGCGCCCCGCAGTACGAGTGGGTCGTCGCCGACTTTCGCGCCCTTGGCGAGCCCGCGGCTTGGACGCCGCTGCTGGAGGGGGTCGACGCGGTGGTGAACTGCGTCGGGGTCCTGCAGGACGGCGGCGGAGACGACACCCGGGCCGCGCACGTGACGGGGCCCGGCGCGCTGATCGCGGCCTGCGAGGCGGCCGGGGTGACACGGCTGGTGCACCTTTCCGCCGTGGGCGCGGACGATGCGGCCGGCACGGCCTACGCCCGCACCAAGGCTGAAACCGAGCGCATGATCCAATCCAGCCGGCTGGATTGGACGATCCTGCGGCCGTCGCTGGTTCTCGGCCGCGGCGCATTCGGCGGCACCGGCCTGATCCGGGCGCTCGCCGCGTTTCCGGGCGCCATTCCCGTCGTCGGCGGCGCACAGACCGTGCGGCCGGTCGCCATGGACGATCTCACCGCCGCAGTCTCCGCGGCGCTCAGCCGACCGCAGGCGGTTCGCCGGCGCTTCGACGTCGCCGGTCCCCAGCGGCTCAGCCTGGAGCAACTTCTCGGCCTCTACCGCGGCTGGCTCGGGCTGCCCGCCGCGCCGGTGATTCGCGTGCCGCGCGCCATCGCGGCCCCGGCGCTCGGGTTGGGAGACCTGCTGGCCCGGATGGGTTGGTTCTCGCCCCTGACCTCGACATCCATGCGCCAGCTCGACCACGACGTGGCCGGCCGCGACGACGACTGGCAGGAGGCCCTGGGCGTGGCGGCGCGGAGTCCGGCCGCCGCCCTGTCAGGAACGCCGGCCTCGGTTCAGGACGTCTGGCACGCCCGCCTCTGGTTCGTGCGGCCCGTGGCGATCGCGGCCCTGGGTCTGTTCTGGCCGCTGACCGGCCTCGTCACGCTGGGCCCCGGCTGGGATCGCGCGATCGCCGTGCTGCACGAGGGCGGCTACGGCCGCTGGGCAGGCGCCATCGCCGGCTGGGGCGCGGCCTTCGACGTCGTCCTCGGCCTGGCCCTGTTCGTTCGGCCGTGGACCGCGCGGGTGGCGATGATCATGGTCGCGGCCACGGTGGGCTATCTCGCCGCGGCGACCCTCAGCCTGCCGCAGTACTGGGCGGACCCGCTCGGCCCATGGCTGAAGGTGATTCCCATGATGGCCCTGTGCCTGTTCGTGGCGGCGACGGACGCGCGGCGATGATCGACGGCTATGTGCTTCTGAAGCTGGTGCACATCCTCTCGGCGGCGGTGCTGTTCGGGACGGGCGCGGGCATCGCCTTCTTCATGGTCCGCGCGCGGCGGACGCGCGACCCGTCGATCGCCGCCGCCGTGGGACGGATGGTCGTCCTGGCCGATTTTCTGTTCACGGCCACGGCCGTCGTCGTCCAGCCGGTCAGCGGATTGGCCCTGATCCACCTCCAGGGCTATCGGCTGGACGAACCCTGGCTGCTGGCCAGCTATGGCCTGTTCCTGCTGGTCGGCGCCTGCTGGCTGCCCGTGGTGTGGATCCAGCAGAGGCTCGCGCGCCTGGCCGCGACGGCGGCCGCCGAGGGCGAGCCCCTGCCGGCGGCCTACGATCGCCTCTACCGTCTCTGGTTCGCCCTGGGGTGGCCGGCGTTCGCCGGGGTGATCGGCATCTATGTGCTGATGGTGTCCCGCCCGTCGCTGTGATCGCCACATTCTGAAATGCGATGTGTGACGAGCGCCCCTCGCGCCCCGCACCGGGCGGGAGTAGGCGGGGCGCGTGAAATCCCTCGCTCCTCCCCCCGCCGCGCTGACCCTCGCCGAGATCGCCGCCATCGTCGCGGTGGTGGTGATCTGGGGCGTCAACAACGCGGCGGCCAAGCTGGCGACCGAGACCCTGCCGCCGCTGCTGACCGGATCGCTGCGATTCGCGATCGCCGCAGCCTGCCTGATCCCCTTCGTGCGCCCGCCATTCCCCAACTGGAAGAGCCTGCTGCTGATCGTCGGCCTTGGCGGCCCGCTTCACTACGGCCTGATCTACCTCGCCTTCTGGCTGGCGCATGACGTCAGCCCTGTCTCGGTCGCGGCGCAGCTGTGGGTCCCGTTCACCGCCCTGTTCGCCTTCCTCGTCCTGGGTGAGCGGCTGTCGCATTTCGCGCTCGCCGGCATGGGGGTCGCCTTCCTCGGGGTGGCGTGGATGACGCTGGACGCCCACGCCATCGCCGACTGGAAGGGCATTCTGGTCGGCATCGCCGCCTCGGCGGCCTGGGCCATGACCACGGTGATCGCCCGCCGGACCACCTCGATCCCGCCGCTCAAGATGCAGGGCCTGCTGGCGCTCGTCGCCCTCCCGACGCTCGCCTTCGGGTCCGCCATGTTCGAGAGCGGCCAGGTGCGGGCATTGCAGGCGGCAGACGGCCTGGTCTGGGCCAGCCTCGCGTGGGCCGGCCTGGTGTCCTCGGTGTTGGCCACGACCCTGGTGTTCTGGCTTGTCCAGCAGCGGGAGGCCGGCCGGGTGACGCCCTATCTGCTGGCCACGCCGGTGGTGTCGATCCTGATCGGATGGGCCTTCATGGGCGACGTGCTGACGCCGCAGATCCTGACCGGGGCGGCCCTGACCATGGGCGGCGTGGCGCTGGTCGCGCTGGCCGAGCGCGGTTTGCGCGCCGGGGCGGCCAAGGCCTGAAACGCGAACGGCCCGGACGTTCTCCGTCCGGGCCGCTCAATTCTCGTCGATATCAGTCTTAAAGGCCCGGCAGCTTGAAACCGTCGTCGCGGCGCGGGGTGATCAGGATGCCGGCGTTGCCGCCGGTCAGGGCCTGAACGCGGGCGTACTCGCTGGCGGCGTCGATGGTGACCCGGCCTTCCGGCGACTGGGTGGTCGAGGCGGCTTGGGTCGACGGGTCGTCCCGGCGCCAGAACAGCAGGCGGTTGGCCCAGCCTTCTTCCTTGTGCGCGAGGTCGCCGAACTCGTCGTCGATGACGTAGCGGGCCAGAGGATCGGCGCGGTCGCCGCCGGCCTGGGCGACCAGAACCTGTTCGCCGGGCGAGCGGGTCACGGCCTGACGCTGGCCCAGAAGGATCTGTCGGGCGGCCGATTCCGGCGCCAGCTCCTGCGGACGCGGCTGGCCCGGCGCCGGCGGGCGCAGACCGTACTCCGGCGGCACCGTGAGGGGCGCGGTCGAAACGGTCAGGAATTCGTCGGGCGTGACCTTGGTGAGGCCGATGCCCTGCCGAAGGCCGGAGCAGGCGCCGAGCGCGAGCGTCGAGGCGGCGATGGTCAGAACGGCGGCGGTGCGAAGGCGCATGATCTATCCCGGTGCGGCGCCGCAGGAGGCGCGCATATACCCTAGAGGAAGCGGCTGATTACGACTTTTCGACGGCGAGGCCAACCGCTGCGGCGTTCAGCGGGCCCGGTTCTCCCCGACGACGCCGGCGGCCGAGCGCTTGGCGGCCCGCTCGGAGAGCACGGCGTCGAGGATCAGGAGCGCGACGCCGATGTTGATGGCGGCGTCGGCGATGTTGAACACCCATGGAAAGCCCAGACCCGAGAAGTCGAGGAAGTCGACGACATAGCCGAAGCGGATGCGATCGATGACGTTGCCGAGCGCGCCGCCCATGACCAGGCCGATGGCGCTGATGAGCAGGCGGCGATGGGTCCGCGTCGCCCATACCGCCAGCACGATCGACACGCCGATCGAGAAGAGGGTGAGCATCCAGCGGGCCGACCCGTCGCCGAACAGACCGAAGCTGACGCCGAAATTGCGCACCCAGGTCAGGTTGAAGACCGGGTCCCAGACCACGATCTGGCGGACCTCCGGGAGATCCAGTCCGCTCACGACCCAAGCCTTGCTCAGCTGATCGAGAACGATGACGAGGAGGGCGAAGCCGTAGGCGGCGTAGGCGATGCGGGGGATTTTCATTCGTGTCGCTGGATGGTGAGGCTCCCGGTTAGCAGCCCGCGCCCCGCACGCGAAGGGGCAATCGCGCCGCGTGGTCGCACTGACGGTTCGCCCTTGCCCGAGGCGGCCGCAGGCCTCAAGTGTGGCGCTTCGAGACTATGCAACCTTCCCCGCCCGAGACGGAGCGCCGATGCCGCATGCCGACAGCCTGATCCTCACCCTGGTCGGCGGCTTCGTGCTGGCGTTCGTGTTCGGCATGGCCGCCAACCGGGTGAAGCTGTCGCCACTCGTCGGCTATCTGTTGGCCGGGGTCGCGGTCGGGCCGTTCACGGCGGGCTTCGTCGCCGACACGGAACTGGCGCCTCAACTGGCCGAGATCGGCGTCATCCTGCTGATGTTCGGGGTCGGACTGCACTTTTCGCCAGCCGACCTGATGCGGGTGCGCAAGGTCGCCCTCCCGGGGGCGCTCGTGCAGATCGCGGCCGCCTGCGTCCTGGGATGGCTGCTCGGCCGGTTCGCCCTCGGCCTGCCCGACATCGAGGCCTTCCTGCTGGGGTTCGCCCTGTCGGTCGCCTCCACCGTGGTGCTCCTCCGCGCCATCGAGGAGCGCAAGCAACTCAAGGCCGAGGTGGGACGGATCGCAGTCGGCTGGCTGATCGTCGAGGATCTGGTGATCGTCATCGCCCTGGTGGTGATGCCGTTGCTGATCGTTGCGCCCGGCGAGGCGCTGGACCCCGGGCAACTGGCGCAATCGATGGGCTGGACCCTGGGCAAGGTCGCCCTGTTCGTCGGCGCCATGCTGGTGGTCGGACCGAAGGTGCTGCCGTGGGTTCTGGTCAGGATCGCCCATACCCGGTCGCGCGAGCTGTTCACCCTCGGCGTTCTCGCAATGGCGCTGGGCATCGCCTGGGTGGCCTACGCCCTGTTCCACTCTTTCGCGCTCGGGGCCTTCCTCGCCGGGCTGGTGCTGAACAGTTCGCCGCTCGGCCACAACGCCGCCGAACGCTCGCTGCCGCTGAGGGACGCTTTCGCGGTGCTGTTCTTCGTCTCCGTCGGAATGCTGTTCGATCCGACGATCCTCATCCGGGAGCCGCTGGCGGTGCTCGGGGTGCTGGCGATCGTCATCGTCGGCAAGTCGCTGGCGGCGCTCGCCATTACGGCCATGTTCAAGCTCGATCGGGCCACCAGCCTGACGGTCGCGGCCAGCCTGGCCCAGATCGGCGAGTTCAGCTTCATTCTCGCGGCCCTGTCGGTGTCGCTCGGCGCCATGAGCCGGGAGACCCATGACCTCGTGCTGGCCGCGGCCCTTCTGTCGATCTCGCTGAACCCGTTCGTCTTCGCCCTCGTCGACCGCTTCGGCGCCCGGCCGCCCGAGCCGACTCCCGCGCCGGAGCCTGCCCGGGTGACCGACCTCATCTGAGGATCAGAGCACGCCGATCATCGAGGCGACCAGCGGGTGCCGGACGATGTCCCGTTCCGCCAGCCTCACCACCGCGATCTCCGGCACCGCCTCCAGGCGCGTGGCGATGTCGGCCAGCCCCGAAACGCCGGGCAGCAGATCGGACTGGTGGGGGTCGCCGGTGACAACCATGGTCGAATGCCAGCCCAGCCGGGTCAGCAGCATCTTCAGTTGGACGTAGGTGCAGTTCTGGGCCTCGTCGACGACGATGAAGGCGTTGTTGAGCGTGCGCCCGCGCATGTAGCCGATCGGGGCGATCTCGATCAGGCCTTCGGCCATCAGCGCCTTGACCCGCTTCATCGACAGGCGGTCGGACAGGGCGTCGTAGAGCGGCCGCAGGTAGGGGGCCAGCTTGTCCTCCATGTCGCCGGGCAGGAAGCCGATCGATTCGCCGGCCTCCACAGCGGGGCGCGAAAGGACGATCCGCCCCACCTTGCCGGCCTCGAGCGCCTCGACCGCCTTGGCGACGGCGAGATAGGTCTTGCCGGTGCCGGCGGGGCCCAGAGCCATGACGAGATTGGCGTGGTCGATCGCCGTCAGAAGCTCGGCCTGACCGTCGGACTTCGGCTTCAGCGTCTTCAGATAGCCCTGCTCCCGCTCATCGTTGGAGGGATAGGGAGACCAGCCGGCGTGGGTCGGGAGCCGCCGGACCTTGGCGTCCTCGGTGAACTGGCGCGAATCGAGAATGCCGTGCTCACGCGACATCTCACGGGTCTGACGCTTCAGGGCCGCACGCTTGGTCATGGACGCCTCCAGGGCAGGAAAGACGGCGACGCGACCGCGCCGCCGCAGGGCATGAAAAAAGGCGACGCCGCTAAGACATCGCCTCGAACGAAGATGGACAGAAGGGCAGGGGATGCGACGCAGCCGCCCGGATCGGTGGAAGGACCATCTTCCAGCGGGGGAACCCGCCGAACCGAGCACGCCACGCGCGTCTCCAGGGTCTGGCCGGACCGGGCTTGATCCGGCTTCGGATCCGGGGCCGAAATGGCGACCTCCGAATCGCAAGAACACTCTGATGCTATCGTGGTTTCCAAACGCTTAAAGCGCTGTATGAGCACAAGATAAGGTGATGTTTCGATGACGATCTATGCGTTGGCTGACAAGAAACCGCAGCTTCCGCCCGAGGGCGAATACTGGGTGGCGCCGAATGCAACGGTGACAGGAGACGTGATTCTCCGGCCCGGCGCCAGCGTCTGGTTCGGGGCGGTCGTGCGGGGCGACAACGATCCGATCACGATCGGGCGCGACACCAACATCCAGGACGGAAGCGTTCTGCACTCCGACCCGGGCGAGCCGCTGACCATCGGGGAGGGGGTCACCGTCGGGCACATGGCCATGCTCCACAGCTGCGAGATCGGCGACAACAGCCTGATCGGCATCGGGGCGGTGGTGCTGGGCCGTGCGAAGATCGGCCGGAACTGCATCATCGGCGCGAACGCGCTGATCACCGAAGGCAAGGTGATCCCCGACGGTTCGCTGGTCGTCGGCCAGCCCGGGCGGGTGGTGAGGCAGCTCGAGCCGGGGCAGATCGAGGCGCTGAAGGCCTCGGCCGCGCACTATGTGCAGAACTGGAAGCGCTACGCCGCAGGCCTGCAGTCGCTGTAGCGGGAGCGTTTCGTCAGGCCGAGCGCCGACCCTCGATGAGGGAGAGGGCCGGCCGGCCGCGGTCGCCGACGGCGATCGTCAGGCGGGCCGTCAGCCGCCGGTCGCCCGCGCCCGGGTCCAGGCCCGCCGCGGGTGCGACCAGGCCAAGGAACAGGTCGGATCGTCCATCGCGGCTGCGAAGGGGGGCGACCGACACCTCGACGGCCGCCGTCTCCGGGCCGCGATGGCCGACGATCACCACGGGCCGGGCCTCGCGCAGCGATTGCGCGAGGGCGGGGACCACCAGCGTCGTCGAGCCGTCGGTCCACAAATCTCCGAAGGGGACGCCGCCGAGCGGACGCTCGCGCAGGGCCTCAAGCCAGCCGCCCGAGAGACGGAACGTCGCGTCGGACCCGCCCCCCTCGAGGAGAAAGATTCGCGAAAGGCGGGCGCCAAGGAGCTCCGGTCTCAAGCTGGACCGTGCGGGCACGCCGCCGCGGACGTCGGACGGGCGCGCGAGATCGAGCCAGCTGTCGATCAGGAATTGCGTATCAGGATGGAACATCTCATCCGCCTCCGGTGACGGAGGCGCAAGGCGTGGGCCGCAGAACGCAACGGAAATGCAAGGCTTTTGAGGTCTTGATCTCCTCTGGAGCCGTCTGCGACCGGCAGACGTGCACGTGATTCTTCTGGAGGTCGGCCCATGCGGGTGCGGATCATGACCTGGTTGCCGGCCGCTGCGGGCTTCCTCGCCCTCTCGGCTGTAGCTGACGAAGCTGCGGCGCAGTGCGGCCCCGTCTGCCCGCCGCCGCCGCCGCCGTGCTGCGAGCCTCCGCCGCCTCCGCCTCCGCCGCCTCCGCCCTGCTGCGAGCTGCCGCCGCCTCAGCCGTGCTGCAGCGGCGGCGGCAACCTGAACGTCAACGTCAACGTGAACGCCAATGCGAACGCGAATGCCAACGCCCGCGCCCGGGCGGGGCTCAACGCGCGCGCCGGCGGCAGCGTCTGGGTCAGCGGCGGCGGGTCGGCCTATGTGACCGTCGATCAGCCCTATCCGACCACGATCAGCGGCCTGAACGTCGAAGGCGCGCGGATGCGCCAGATGATTCGCGTCCCCTACGAGGAGCGCCGTCGGTGGGAGAAGCGGGTGGTCATCCAGGCCGTCTGCATCGACGACCGCAGCGTGCCGCATCCGGCCTCCCAGGTCCGCCCGGACCGCGAAGTCCACGGCGACTACGAGGGCGAACTCTACCGATGCCTGGCCGGCACCTGGCTGCAGGCGACCTGGGCCGAGTACCATGGCGACGTCCGCTTCGACGAGGCGGAGACCATCAGCTGCCAGAAGGGCGAGGCGCTCTGGCACGGTCGCGGCGGACAGGTCGACTGCCGCGCGCAGCGCGCCGAGCGGGAATGCAACGAACGGTCCTTGCTGCGCCGTTACGGAGCCGGCGTGAAGATCCTGACCATGGTGCGCGAGGAGATCTACACGGCCTACCGGGAAGAGGTCGTGGAAGAAGTCGGCGTGGCCGTGCAGGGCGGGGCCATCACTCTCGACGGCGGCGTCGGCGGCCGGGTGTTCTGAACCGCGGCGAACGCGCCGTTCAGCCCAACGTCAGATGCAGGTGCGCAGTATGAGGCCGTCGGCTTTCGTCGACGTTCCTGAGAAGCGACTGGCCCCGGCCCGAAAGGGACCGGGGCCTTTTTTCACTTATTCCGCCGCGGCTTGCGTCGAGACCACGACCGCGCGCCAGGCAGTATCCGGGCGTAGGTACTGCCGCGCCAGGGCCTGGATGTCGGCCGGGGTGATCGCTTCGAGGTCCGAGATGTGGGTGAGCGTCTGCTCGACCTCGGAGGGCTGGTCGGCCACGTCCGCCAGTTGCGCCAGCCAGTATTCGTTGCCGGCCTGGCTGCGGCGCAGCGATTCGATGACCGGCAGTCGGGCGCGATTCAGCTCATCCTCGCTCGGCGGCGCGTCGCGGAGGGAGGCGATGATCGATTCCACCGCGGCGTAGAAGGCGTCGAGCTTGTCCGCCGCCGTCTCCGCCTGGATCGAGATCGAGCCGTAGTCCTCGTAGACGTCGGACGCGCTGGCCCGCACGCCGGGCGAATAGGCCAGGGCCTGACGTTCGCGAATCTCCTCGAGCACCCGCAGTTTCAGCACCTCGGCGAGGATGGACGCGCGGCGGGCCTCGGTGCGGTCGCCGACCGCATCGGTCGTCGGCCATGCGATGTAGGCCAGCGCCTGTTCGGCGGGTCCGTTGTGGGTCAGTCGAACCGGCTCGGCCGTCGGGGCGGGGAACTTCAGTTCCGACGCGCCCGGCGCCGGCTGCGGATCCGGACCGCGGGCGGGCAGGGCGCCGAAGGTCGGCGCCACGGCGGCGATCGCATCCTCGACGGTGAGGTCGCCGACCATGACGATGTCGATCGGCCCCGACGCCAGTCCGCCGGTCACGCCGGCGCGAAGGTCCTCGATGGTCCAGCCGGCGACCTCCTCCCGAGACGGAAGGCTCTGCCGCTTGTCGCCGCTGGCCAGCAGCCCGGAGCCCTGGATCAGGAAGGCGCCGCCGGGGGTCGCCATCAGCTGGTCGATCTGCTGCGGGAAGACCGACTTGATGAGTTGCAGCGGAGCCGGACGCAGGCCGGGATCCGTCAGGTAGGCCGCCAGCACCTGGGTCTGTAGCGCCAGATCCTCAGGCCGGGTCGCGCCCGACAGCTGGTAGCTGTCGCCCTCGACGCCGAAACCGGTGGAATAGATGCGGCCATTGAGCACCCGACTCAGCTCGTCGAAGGTGAGACGTCCGAGGCCGCCCGGCGGCACGATCTGCGACGCCAGCAACTGCGGATCGGCGCGGTTCGGGCTGATTCCCTGCTCCCCGATGCCGGTTTGCACCCTGACGAAGATCTGCTCCTCGCGGAAGTCGGTCGGCTTCACGGTCAGGCGCACCCCGTTGGCGAAGGTCACCACGGTTGCGCCCAGTTCGGCGATCTCGCGCCTTTCGGTGACCACGCCCGGCTCGCCGAAGGCGGTGTAGGGCCATTCCAGCTCGGCCTGGGCCGCCGGAGCGACGACCGGAACCTGACGTGAGGCTTCGAGCGCGGCCGTCACGGCCGCCTCGCCGCCCTCGATCTCGACGGGCGTGACCAGCAGGGCCAGCGGGCCTTCGCCCTGGAACACGCCCTTGACCGCCTCGCTCACCTCGGCAGCGGTCAGGCCTTCGACGGCGGCGTTGAACAGGTCGAGATTCGTCTGCGGGTCGCTGAACACGTCTTTCTCGTTGACGGCGTTGACCAGCTGGCCGGCGAGTTGCGGGGTGCGCCGCGTGGCCGCGCCGGCGACCGCGTTCTCGAGCGCGGTGCGGACGGCCGTGACTTCCCGCTGCAGTTCGGCCTCGGATACCCCGTACTCGACCAGGCGACGTTGCTCCTGTTCGACCGACTCGAGAGCCCGCTTCCATTCGCCGGGCGCGAACTGGGCCGTCACCGTGGCGATATCCAGGCTCTCCGCCAGGGTCGCTTCCCCTCCGCCCGCGGAGGAGAAGGGCGGGTTGTCGGTGCGGGCGATCTCGCCGAGGCGGCGATTGAGAACGGCGACGCCGAGGCCGCGGATCAGGTCTTCCCGCCGTTCGGCCACGGTGTCGGGGTCGCTCTCGGGATTGCGGATCCAGTTGAGCTGGATCGACGACTGGATGCCGGGCTCCACGAGAATGCGGGTTTCCGGTTCGCGCGGGGCCACCGTGCCGAGATCCGGTTCCGGCCCGTCGGCGGCGCGCGGCTCCCAGCTCTCGAAGGCGCCGCGGATCTTGCCCTCCATGACGTCGACGTCGAAGTCGCCGACGGCGACGAAGGTCGCGCGGGACGGACGGTAGTAGGCGTCATAGAATTCCACGAAGCGGTCGCGCGGCGCGGTGCGGATAATGGTCAGGTCGCCGATCGGCAGGCGCTGCGAAATGCGCTGTCCCGGAGCCAGCAGGGCAAGCTGGGCCTTGATCGAGCGCAGGCCGGGCGTGTTGCGAAGCCGCTCCTCGCCCTCGATCACGCCGCGCTCGGCGTCCACCGCGTCGGCCGCCATCAGCGCCTCCGAGACCTGCTCGCGCATGATGTGCAGGCTGGTGTCGACAGTCTCGTCGTTCGTGCGCGGCAGCTCCAGCATGTAGACGGTCTGGTCGAAGCTGGTGAAGGCGTTGGTGTCCGCGCCGAAGGCCAGCCCCAGGCGCTCGAGGATGCGCAGCAGGTCGTTCTCGGGGACGTTGGTGGTCCCGTTGAAGGCCATGTGCTCCATGAAGTGGGCCAGTCCGAGCTGGTCCTCGTTCTCCATCAGCGAACCGGCGTCGATGCGCAGGCGGAACGAGGCCTGACCGGGCGGGGTGGCGTTGCGCAGGATCGCGTACTGCATGCCGTTGGGCAGGACGCCGAAACGCACATTTGAGTCCGCCGGGATGTCGCTGCTGGCCTGCGCCCACGGATCGGACGGCTGGACCTGGGACTGGGCCAGCGCGGGCGCGGCCGCCGTGAGGACGGAAAACGAGGCGGCGGCGAGCAGCAGAAGGCGGGCGGATCGCATCAGCGGTCACTCCGAAGGGCGCGCGCCGGAGCGCATCGCGCGGGAAACAGGAAGGACCGCGAACCCATTCGAAAACGCCGACGCCCCGCACAACCTTTCTGCGAGCGGTTGGGAGGCTCAAGTTACGGAAGTTTAATGTGCGGGTCGCGAGACGTAGAAGCTGGCCGAGTTTCCGACCGCATTGGCGCCGCTGATCACCGCCCGGTTGGAGCCGGCGACCGTGACCGAGCTCTGGGCCGTGATGTCGCCTTCGTTCGTCTGGACGTTGGTCGCCTCGATGTAGCCGGGGCATTCCGAACAGGCGTAGCCGGTGGCCGCGTTGCCCACCGCGTCGGCCCCGACATAGACGTCGTAGCCGTTGGTTCCGGAGAAGGTGGCGCTGACGTCCACGCCCCCGGCGTTGAACTGATTGTTGTCGATCTCGACATAGATGTCGTTATTGCCCACCGAGACCTCGTTGGCGGCGCCGCGGGCGTAGGCCTCGGCCCGACCATAGTCATAGGCGGTGGTCAGGGCGGCGGCGCGGACGAAGGCGGTGTTGGTCTGGTCCGACGCGACGACCACTGACCCGCCCTGATTGTATAGAACCGCCTGGTTGGCGGTGGCGCGGGCGCGGGCCGCCAGGTCCCAGGCGTTTCCGGCGTTGGCGCTGGCGTCGGCTTCGAGGAAGGCGCCCGTCGAGGACTGGACGATCGACAGGTCCTGCCCCGAGGTTTGTCCGCTGGTGGCGGCGACGGCGTTTCCGACCGACTCGGCGGTGACGGCCGCGCCGGCAGGTATGTACTGGCTCTGCACGCGGCTGAAGGAGCGGACGGTGGCCGAGTTCGTCTGGTCGATATCGCCCTGGAGGAGCGAGCCCTCGCCATACAGGGCGACGGTGTTGGAGATGGCCGAGGCGCCCACGTTCCCGCCCGCGTGCAGGCGCGCCGCCGAATTCCCGACCTCGCTGACCGCACTGACCAGACCACCGGCGTTCGACTGGACCGCGTCCGTGGTCAGATCGGCGTCATAGGCGCTGACCGCCAGATAGTTTCCGCCGGCCTGGGTGCTGACGTTGACCTCGCCCCAGGTGTCGCCCCCGAGGGCGACATCGGAACGGGCAGTGGCGTCCCCGTGCATCTCCTGATCGGATTGAACGGTGATCGAGCCGTTCTCGACGGCGCCCGAGGCGGAGTTGCCGTAGGCCGAGGTCTCGACGGTGACCTGATCCTGCGCATCGACGACGTTGATCGTCTGGTGCGAGAAGACGTCGCCCAGCTGGAGCTGCTCGTTCAGAACAAGCGAGTCCTGCGGGGGCGTCTGCGCGGCAGCCTCAGTAGCGGCTGCGGCG
Organism: Pseudomonadota bacterium; assembly: GCA_023424215.1. Classification (GTDB taxonomy): domain Bacteria; phylum Pseudomonadota; class Alphaproteobacteria; order Caulobacterales; family Caulobacteraceae; genus Brevundimonas. Next base: position 4,575 of record JAFAEC010000072.1, on the reverse strand, counting down.
CACAGCGCCGTCGCGGCGATCGTGCCAGCGAGACGGATCCGCGCGGGTTTCGCCATTGTTCGTATCCGTGTTGGGGTAGGCGGGATAATAGCCGCCGGTCGGGCCGACCGTGCCGCCCAGCGGGTCAGGACCGGCCGAAAGGCAGATCTCCGGCCCCGGGGCGCCGTACAGGTTGGCCATGAACTCCACGGTGGCGCGCTCGATCAGGGCGCGAACCGCCAACTGGACCGGCTCCAGCCCGCCTTCGCCGGCGGAGATGTCGAAGACGTTGCCGTTCAGGAAGTCGAACACCCCGGCCGAGATCTCGCGGCCGATGATCTGCTTCTGGTAGGAGATGACGTCGACCACCTCCAGCGTCGTGGTCTGCACCAGCCTCAGGTCGATGGCCACGTTCATCACGAAGGCCTTCCCCGAGAAGGCCGTCGACAGCGGGGTGTCCGTCTCGACCTGCCCGGCGGCCATGTCGAAGCCGCCCGACCGGATGTTGTAGTTCACCTCGGTGATGCCGCCGATGATATAGAAGTCGGTCCCCGGGACCGAGCCGGCCAGGATGCGGCGGTACTGGACGTCGTCCGCGCCGCCCGCGCCCTCGTCGCCGATCAGCCGGTTGTTGGCGTAGCGCAGCTCCATCTCGGAAACCGAGGTGTCGTAGCGTTCGACGATGCGCGCGCCCGACTTGGCGAGGGCCGTCATGGCCATCAGCGAGGCGCCGCCCGTGATCTGCCTGCCGCCGTCGGCCGACACCGTGCCGGTGTAGTCGCTGATCCGGCCGACCGCGATGCGCGGCGAGGGCAGGTTATAGCGGCGGGCGTAGTCCGCCATGCAGTACAGGGCGGCGGAGTAGGGGGTCGGGTTGGCGATCACGGGCGCATTGCCGATCGGCGCCGCATAGGTGCCCTGGGGGCTGGCCGAGGACGAAATGCAACCGGTCAGCAGGGCCGCGACCCCGCAGACGGCGGCGGCGCCCTTCAGGCGATGGGGGAACGTACCGGGGATCATGGGCGCCTCGGAGTGGCGTTGAGGTTCGTTCCGGCCGTGACGTCGCCGTTGTTGGTCTGGCGGGAGTTGACGATGACCGTGTTGTGGTTGCCCTGGACGACCACGTTCAGGTTGTTGCCGATGGCGGTCGAGCCCCCTATCGTCGTGCCGCTCCCTCCCGCCCCGCTGAAGCTGGAGGAGACGCCGCCGGACGTGCTCGAGTAGGCGCTGGCGCCGGACTGGATCAGCCCGTTGACGATGAGGCGGTTGCCGTTCTCGTCGCGCGTCGACCCGGTCTGGGGCCGGGCGGTGGTGTATCGCGAGCCGCCGTAGCCCGCCTGGTAGGCGCCCATGCCGGTGCTGCCGGCGGACTGGGCGGCGGCCGCGGCCGGGATGACGAGCACGGCGATCATCGCCGCGGTCCCGGTCAGTGTCGTGGCGGACATGCGCCCCTCCGGTTGGTACGGTTTACGGCCCGCTAAGGACCCTGCGTGCCAATCTGGATCATGGTTATTAAGAAGCGCTTGCCAGAGACGCAGTTGCTCGCCAGATCAATGACCTGCGACGTTTCCGGGGCCTCCAGCTGACCCAGCCTGCCGACGAGAGGATGTTCAACGCGCCGGCGGTGTCGGTGCTGGTCGCGGCGTCGATCCCGTCGCTCTATCTGCTGCAGGTCTGGCTGCCAGAGGCTGTCCAGATGTTCGCGTTCCGGCCGGCCTCGCTCGTCTCCGGCGGATGGTGGCCGGGACTGCTGACGGCGATGTTCCTCCACGCCAACTGGGCGCACGCGGCGATGAACGCCGTCGGCGCCCTCGCTTTCGGCCCGCCCGTCGCCCGCCTCATGCCGGGCCTGCGCGGGGCCGCCGGTTTCATCCTCCTGTATATTGCGTGCGGCGTCGTCGCCGCTCTCGGCTACGGCCTGGTTCACCTCGGCAGCGAAGCCCCGTTGGGCGGGGCCTCCGGGGCCGTGTTCGGGCTGATGGGCGCCGCGATCCGGCTCCTGGGACGACGGAACGGGCGTCTTCGCTCCCTGACGGACCGACGCGTGCTCACCACGACGGCTGCGCTGATGCTGGTGAACGCGGCCACGGGGCTGATCGGCCTTGCGCCCGGGATGGAAGGCGTCGCCATCGCCTGGGAGGCCCACGCCTTCGGCTATCTGTTCGGCCTGCTGATGATCGGTCCCTGGACGCGCCTGTGGGGCGCCAGCACGCGGTCATTTGATTCGTCCGCCGATCTGGGCGACCCTCACGGCTGAAGAGCGGCCCGGTCCGCGGCCGTTCCCGACGACGGGAGAGGAGCCGCCATGCTGGTCGCCGAGATTCTCAAGGGCAAGGGACATGCGGTGTGGTCGGTGGCTCCGGAGCTGCCGCTCGCCGAAGCCTGTGCGGAGCTGGAGCGCCGCAGCGTGGGGGCCGTGATCGTCTGCGCCGGCGATCGGGTCGTGGGCGTCCTGTCCGAACGCGACGTGGTTCGCGCAGTCGCCCGCGGGGGCCAGGCGGCCCTGTCGCGGCCCGTCTCGGACTATATGACGTCGGAAGTGGTGTTCGCCGCGCCGGGCGAGTCGGTGGGGGAGCTCATGCAGCGCATGACGGATCGCCGGATCCGTCACCTGCCGGTGCTCGTGGACGGCCGCCTCGACGGCGTCGTCTCCATCGGCGACGTGGTGAAGTGCCAGATCGACGAGGCGACGCGGGAAGCGGAATCCCTGCGCACCTATATAGCCGCGGGCTGAGGCCGCGGGCGTATCCGCGATGGCCGACCGGGAGTCGGCGAGAAAGTTCGGAAAACCGTCAGAATCGGGTTGCGGACGAAAAGGGCGCTGCGTATATCGCCGCCTCGCTCGGAAACGGGCCGGCCGCCGGGGCCGCGGAGACGAAAGCCTCCCGATCCCACGGAAAGAAAGAAGCGAAAGCCTCTTGATTTTCGGAAGCGGTCTGGTTAGGTTCCGCGCTCCAATCGAATCGTCGGAAACGAAACAGAGGGAAGCCCCTCCGGCTTCACTCGGCGGTTTTCTGCGGTCTGGAAGGTCCTGATCTTCCGCTCCGCAGAATGGCTGAAAAGCCCGGTTGACACGGAGAGCGGTCCTCCTTAGAGAGCCGCCTCCGCCGCCCTCCGGGGCGGTTCCGCAGAGAAAGGTTCTTCTTCAAAAAGAACCACTTGACGCGGAAAAATGAGGCGGTAAACACCCGCCTCCCTGGCTTCCGGGCCGGGTCTGCTGAGAAAGGTTCTTCTTCAAAAAGAACCGCTTGACGCAGGAAAATGAGGCGGTAAACACCCGCCTCCCTCGCTTCCGGGCGGGGCCGTCGAAAAGAGGTTCTTCTTCGGAATAACCGCTTGACACGGAAAACCGAGGCGACTAAATCGCCGCCTCCGCCGCAACCGGGCGCTAAACGGTGGGGCCGGTCTCCGGTTCCCGGGTCTTTGAAATCGTTGATCTGGAAAGAGAAACGCAGGCGGCGGTGTCCTGGCGATAACCCTTCGAGGTTATCTCGACACTGACATCTGCGGTCTTTTTGAAAGACACCATGAAGTCGGTCTTCGGATCGACGATCGTGGGATCTCGTCAAGAATACGTAGAACTAATGCCAGACGGCGCTTCGGCGCTGTCATGCTTAGGTCAGAAGTCAACTCAACCTGAGAGTTTGATCCTGGCTCAGAGCGAACGCTGGCGGCAGGCCTAACACATGCAAGTCGAACGAACTCTTCGGAGTTAGTGGCGGACGGGTGAGTAACACGTGGGAACGTGCCTTTAGGTTCGGAATAACTCAGGGAAACTTGTGCTAATACCGAATGTGCCCTTCGGGGGAAAGATTTATCGCCTTTAGAGCGGCCCGCGTCTGATTAGCTTGTTGGTGGGGTAATGGCCCACCAAGGCGACGATCAGTAGCTGGTCTGAGAGGATGACCAGCCACATTGGGACTGAGACACGGCCCAAACTCCTACGGGAGGCAGCAGTGGGGAATATTGGACAATGGGCGCAAGCCTGATCCAGCAATGCCGCGTGAGTGATGAAGGCCTTAGGGTTGTAAAGCTCTTTTACCCGGGATGATAATGACAGTACCGGGAGAATAAGCTCCGGCTAACTCCGTGCCAGCAGCCGCGGTAATACGGAGGGAGCTAGCGTTGTTCGGAATTACTGGGCGTAAAGCGCGCGTAGGCGGTTTTTTAAGTCAGAGGTGAAAGCCCAGTGCTCAACACTGGAACTGCCTTTGAAACTGGAAAACTTGAATCTTGGAGAGGTCAGTGGAATTCCGAGTGTAGAGGTGAAATTCGTAGATATTCGGAAGAACACCAGTGGCGAAGGCGGCTCACTGGTCCGGTACTGACGCTGAGGTGCGAAAGCGTGGGGAGCAAACAGGATTAGATACCCTGGTAGTCCACGCCGTAAACTATGAGAGCTAGCCGTTGGATGGTTTACCATTCAGTGGCGCAGCTAACGCATTAAGCTCTCCGCCTGGGGAGTACGGTCGCAAGATTAAAACTCAAAGGAATTGACGGGGGCCCGCACAAGCGGTGGAGCATGTGGTTTAATTCGAAGCAACGCGCAGAACCTTACCAGCCCTTGACATCCCGGTCGCGGTTACGAGAGATCGT
>JAFAEC010000167.1 GCA_023424215.1 Pseudomonadota bacterium | reverse complement strand
CCGCCCTCACGCCGCCGCCCTCGCCTTCGGCGGCGCCCCGCCCAGCATCCCCTTCAGGTCGTTGACGCTCGGCATGTGGGTCAGGTCGATGTGCAGCGGCGTCACCGAGATCCGACCCTCGTCCATGGCGCGCAGGTCGGTGCCGTCGGCGTGCTCCTGCTTCGTCCCGCGGAAGCTCATCCAGTAGTAGTCGCGCCCGCGCAGGTCGGTGCGCCGCACCGCGTGCATCTCGCCGATGTCGCGGAAGCCCTGGCGGGTCACCTCGACCTCCTTGACCAGGGCGGGCGGCAGGGCCGGGAAGTTGAGGTTCATCACCACCCCCGACTGCCACGGCTGCTCCAGAAGCCGCTCGATGATGCCCGGCGCGAAAGCCTCGGCGGTCTCCCAGTGGGCCCGCACCTCATCGTGGAACCGCTCCAGGCTCTGGCTCAGGGCGATCGAGCGGATGCCGAAGGCCATGCCCTGCAGCGCCCCCGCCACCGTGCCCGAATAGGAGCAGTCCTCGCCGACGTTGTGGCCGCGGTTGACCCCCGACAGCACCAGGTCCGGCTTCTCCGGCATCAGGTCGTTGACCGCCAGCACCACGCAGTCGGTCGGCGTGCCGGTCACGGCGAAGCGCCGCTCGCCCAGACGGTTGACCCGCAGGGGCTCGGTCAGGGTGATGCCCCGCCCCTTGCCCGACTGCTCCACCTGGGGCGCGCAGACCCACACGTCGTCCGACAGGGTGCGCGCGATCCGCTCGAGGCACTCGAGCCCCTCGGCCTCGATCCCGTCGTCGTTGGTCAGCAGGATTCGCATGGCCGTCTGACTAGTCCGAAGCCCGGCGAGGCGCACCCGAAAAAAGCAATCGGCGAGAGGCGGCGACGAGACCGGCGCTGCTGGTTCATCACAAAGGACACGAAGGAGTCACGAAGAACACGAAGGGAGCGAGCCTGTCTCCGCTGCCCGCGGGCCGCAGGCCCGCAATCGATCCTGAGGCGTCGCCCTGCGGGCGCCGCAGAAGGAACCGGCCTCTTCGTGCCCTTTGTGGTCCTTTGTGTCCTTTGTGATGAACCAGCGACGCCTGCCGCATACGCCGACCCAAGGACAGATCCTACCGCACCACCTCAACCCGGTCGGCGAGGATGACCACGTCCTTGCGGCAGCCGTTGACGATGTTCGAGCCCTGCCAGTCGTGGCTCTGCGTCTGGTTGCGCTCGCTCCACGCCAGCGTCCGGCCGAAGAACTGAACCTGCGAACCGGAGATGTCGCCCGCGGCCCTCTGGGCGTTCCGCGGCAAGGCCCCGCTCACACAGGCCCGCGAGCCCGGATTGCGCAGGTCGCGCTGCTCGGCGAACAGCTGGAACTCCTCGCCGGTCACCCGCACCCAGCCGGTGAAGGTCCCGCCCGACAGGTCCAGCCCGACCGGCGGCGGCGCCGTTTCCCCGCCCATGGTCCCGCAGGCCGACAGGGCCAGCGCCCCGGTCAAGATCGCAAGCGTCCGCATTCTCATCCCTTCCGTTTCGTTCAGCCGGCGGCGATCCGCTCGACGCCGCCCATCCAGGGAATCAGCGCCGCGGGCACGCGGATCGATCCGTCGTCCTGCTGATAGTTCTCCAGAATGGCGACAAGCGTGCGACCGACCGCCAGGCCCGAGCCGTTCAGGGTGTGCACGAACTCGGTCTTCTTCTCGCCGTCGCGCTTGAACCGCGCGTCCATGCGCCGGGCCTGGAAGTCGCCGCAGTTCGAGCAGCTGCTGATCTCGCGGTAGGTGTCCTGCGACGGCAGCCAGACCTCGAGGTCGTAGGTCTTACGGGCGCCGAAGCCCATGTCGCCCTTGCACAGCAGCACCTTGCGGTAGGGCAGCTCCAGCTTCTGCAGGATGGCCTCAGCGCAGCCCACCATCCGCTCGTGCTCGGCGTCGGAGTCCTCCGGCCGGGTGATGGAGACCAGCTCGACCTTGTAGAACTGGTGCTGCCGGATCAGCCCGCGGGTATCGCGCCCCGCCGACCCCGCCTCGGCGCGGAAGCAGGCGGTCAAAGCCGTCATGCGGATCGGCGTCTTCAGCTCGCTCTCGGGCAGTTGCTGGCCCATCACCGTCGCGGTCAGCGACACCTCGGCGGTGGGGATCAGCCACCGGCCGTCGGTCGTGCGGAACAGATCGTCGGCGAATTTCGGCAGCTTGTCGGTGCCGTAGGCCGCCGCGTCGTTGACCAGAAGCGGCGGATTGACCTCCAGATAGCCGTGCTCGCCGGTCTGCACGTCCAGCATGAACTGGCCGATGGCCCGCTCCAGCCGCGCCAGCCCGCCCTTCAGCACCGCGAAGCGCGCGCCCGACATCCGCGCCGCCGCCTCGAAATCGAGCAACCCCAGCGCCTCGCCCAGATCGGCGTGATCCTTGGCCGGGCCGCTCCGGCGCGGCTCGCCCCACCGGCTCACCTCGACGTTGGCGCTTTCGTCCTCGCCGTCCGGCACGTCGTCCGCCGCCAGGTTCTTCTGCGCCGCCAGCAGGTCGCGCAGCTTCGCCCCGACCTCCCGCTCGGTCGCCTCGGCCGCCGCGATCTCGCCCTTCAGGCTCTCGACCTCGGCCTTCAACCGCTCGGCCTCGGCCATGTCTTTCCGGCCCATGGCCGCGCCGATGGCCTTGGATGCCGCGTTGCGCTTCGCCAAGCCGTCCTGTCCCGCCGTCTGCGCCGCGCGCAGCTCCCGGTCCAGCCGCAGCAGCTCGTCGACCACCGCTCGCGCGTCCTCGACCCCGCGCGACGACCACCCCGCGACGAAGGCGTCGGGATTGTCACGGATGGCGCGGATGTCGTGCATGGCGGGTCTCTCGGAAACGAGCCGCTGTCCTAGCCCCGGCGGCGGATTCCGCCAAGCGGGCGGTCCCCCTCCCCGTCTCCGATGGGGAGGTGAGCGTCTGCCGACTTACCTCCCCATGAGCGCAGGCGAATGGGGAGGACCGATCGACGCGCAGCGACGATCAGGAGGGGGCGGCGCCGGCGTCCGGAGCAGCGCCCCTCACGCGCCCCCACGTCCGCTTCTGACGCATCGGCATGCTTCCCTGCCCCCCGGTCTTTGACAATCGCACCCCCGCCGCTCCGATCAGGAGCCGCGTTTCACCCGGAGGACAGTCCGCCTCATTCTATCCGGGCGCAAACCCTTCACCCGTTGAATTCATTGAACTCGACGCGGACACATCGGACGCATCGGACTGTGTTTTTTAGTCCGCTCCGTCCGCTCAGATCAGCCCGGCCATCGGCGAGCTGGCGCTGGCGTACATCCGCCTCGGCATCCGCCCGGACAGATAGCCCTCACGCCCGGCGATGACCGCGTGCTTCATCGCCCGGGCCATGCGGATCGGGTCCTTCGCCCCGGCGATGGCGGTGTTCATCAGCACCGCGTCGCAGCCCAGCTCCATGGCCAGGGTGGCGTCCGACGGCGTGCCCACCCCGGCGTCGACCAGCACGGGCACCTTCGCCTGTTCGACGATCAGCCGGATGTTGACCCGGTTCTGGATGCCCAGCCCCGAGCCGATCGGCGCCGCCGCCGGCATGATCGCCGCCGCCCCGGCCTCTTCCAGCCGCCTGGCCATGACCACGTCGTCGGTGCAGTAGACCATGACGTCGAAGCCGTCCTTGACCAGCAGGTCCAGCGCCCTGAGCGTCTCGACCATGTCCGGATACAGGTGCGCGGTGTCGGACAGCACCTCCAGCTTGACCAGATCCCAGCCGCCGGCCTCTCGCGCCAGCCGCAGGGTCCTGACCGCGTCCTCGCCGGTGAAGCAGCCCGCCGTATTGGGCAGGAAGGTGAAGCGGTCCGGCTTCACGTAATCCACCAGCATCGGCTGCGACGGATCGGACAGGTTCACCCGGCGCAGCGCCACGGTGACGATCTCCGCCCCCGCCGCCTCGGCCGCCTCGGCGTTCTGCTGATAGGTCGCGTACTTGCCGGTGCCGACAATCAGCCGGCTGGAGAAGGTCCGTCCGGCGACGGTCCAGGTGTCGGAAGCGGTGTCGGTCTGGGCGCTCATGGCCCGGCTTCTAGACCCGGACCCGGCGTCCGCGAAAGGGCGCGAAGGTCGCGGCCAACATTTCGTTACGGGCCTTGTAAGCGGTTACACGGCCTGCATGCTTGGCGCGGAGAGCGGCGCCGGCCGCCGGGAGGAGATGCTCATGACCACGCCCCACCGCCGCCGCCTGCTGCAGGGCATGACCGGCATGGCCGCCCTCGCCGCCGCGGGCTGCGCCACCGGCCCGGCCGCCCGCGCATCGGGCCGCGGCCGCACCAACATCATCTTCATCATGACCGACGACCACGCCCAGTCGGCCATGTCGGCCTACGGCAACCAGATTCTGCAAACGCCGAATCTCGATCGGCTGGGGGCCGGCGGCGTGCGTTTCGAGAACGCCTTCGTCACCAACTCCCTGTGCCTGCCCAGCCGCGCCACCTACCTGACCGGCCTCTACTCCCACGCCCACGGCATGGTCACCAACGGCGCCGAGTCGAACTTCAACAACGAGCCGCTGCTCAACCACGATGCGACCTGGCCGCTGATGCTGCGCAAGGCCGGCTACCACACCGGCGTCGTCGGCAAGTGGCACGTCAACACGCCGCCGCAGGGCTATGACTACTCCGCCGTCCTTCCGGGCCAGGGCCAGTACTTCAACCCGCCCATGGATGTGAACGGCGTGCGCAGCCGCGGCCAGGGCCACACCGACGACGTCATCGGCGAGCTGGCCCGGGAGTTCGTCCGCCACCGGCCGAAGGATTCGCCCTTCGCCCTGCTGTTCCAGTTCAAGGCCCCGCACCGCGGCTGGGAGCCGGCCGAGCGTTTCCGCAACGCCTTCGCCGATGTCGACATCCCGCCGCCGCCCACCTTCATGGAAGACATCGCCGACCGGCCCCGCGCCATCCGCGCCGCCGACCTGCTGATCGCCGACATGCCCGACTACCGCAACCGCGGCGTCCGCGCCGACATGCCCGTCGAGGAACGCGCCCGGCTCAACTACCAGCACTTCATCAAGGACTATTACCGGGTCCTGCTGGGCGTCGACGAGAACGTCGGCAAGATGCTGGACCTGCTCGACGCCGAGGGCCTGAGCGAGAACACCGTCGTGGTCTACACCACGGACAACGGCATGTTCCTCGGCGACCACGGCATGTTCGACAAGCGGCTGATGTACGAACAGTCGATCAAGGTGCCCTTCCTCGTCCGCCACCCCGCCGCGATCGCGCCCGGACAGGTCAACCGCGACCAGATGGTGCTGAACGTCGACGTGGCCCCGACCTTCCTCGACTACGCCGGGCTGGAGCGCGACCCGCACATGCACGGCCGCAGCTGGAAGGGCGTGGTCGCCGGACAGGTCCCCGCCGACTGGCGCCAGGACTTCCTCTACCAGTATTTCGAATTCCCCGCCGCCCACTGCGTCCGCCCGCACCGCGGCGTCCGCGACCTCCGCTGGAAGCTGATACACTGGGAGCTGGCCGACGAGTGGGAGCTGTACGACCTGCAGTCGGACCCGAACGAGCAGACCAACCTCGCCGGCCGTCCCCGGTACGCCGCCGAGGAGGCCCGGCTGAAGGAGCGGCTGGAGAAGCTGCGCCAGGAGGTCGGCGACGGCGACCTGCCCGGTTACGCCCCGGCGGACCCCGAGGACATGCGCTTCGGCGGCTACGGCCTGCCCGGCGAGGAAGCCCCCACCTGCCGTCCCCTGCCGCCGGCCTAGGTCGGGCCGACGGTGATCCGCCCCTCTCCCGCCAGCCGCGCCAGCACCGCCGCGGTGATGCGTGCGCAGCGCGGACCGAGGAAGGGAAAGGCCTCGGCCGTGGCCGAGGCCAGCCGCGCGTCCAGCGCCTCGCGCAGCAGCCGGCGGGCCCGATGCAGCCGCGTCTTCACCGTCTCCGGCCGTATACCCAGCGTCGCCGCCGTCTCCTCGATGCTGCAGGCCTCGATGTCGCGCAGGATGAAGACCACCCGGAAGCCCTCCGGAAGCTCGTCCACGGCCTGCTCGATCAGCCCGCGCATCTGCGCCCGGGCGGCGTCGGCCTCGGGGCTGGCGGTCCCGAACGACCCCGGGAACGGGATCACCTGCCCCGCCTCCTCCTGCGCCGCCTCGACCGCCTCCAGCCCGACGGTCGGCCGACGTCGGCGCAACCGCCCGCGCGCCTCGTTGAGCACGATCCGGGTCAGCCAGGTCATGACCCCCGCTTCCGAGCGGAACGTCCCAATGGCGGCGAAGGCCCGAACCCAGGCTTCCTGCAGCACGTCCTCCGCCTCGGCCTCGTCTCGCACCACGCCCCGGGCCACGCGGAACAGGCGCTGGTTGCCGCGCTGCATAATGACGCGGAACGCCTCCCCGTCGCCGGCCTGCGCCAGCCGGACCAGCCCGGCCTCATCCATGGCGTCCAGCGCCTGTCGTTTCAGCCCGGCCATGCCTGCACCTCGCGTCGTATCATCGGTTGGATGCCGCGCAGCGGGCAAGGTTCCCGCTCACCCCGCCAGCGCGACCAGCACCTCGCGCCGCCGCTCCGGCTCCTCGAACACGCCGGTGAACCGTCGGGCGACCAGCGAGGCCCCGTGCTTGCGCACCCCGCGCGACGCCATGCATTCGTGGGCGGCCTCGATCACCACAGCCACGCCGCGAGGCCTGAGGGTTTGCTCCAGCGCCTCCGCGACCTCGGCGGTCAGCCGCTCCTGGATCTGCAGCCGCCGCCCGAAGGCGTCGACCAGTCGGGCCAGTTTGGAGATGCCGACCACCCGCTCCGACGGCAGATAGGCGACATGCGCCACGCCCCGGATCGCCGCCATGTGGTGCTCGCACACCGACTCCACCGGAATGTCGCGCAGCAACACCAGCTCATCGTAGCCCGCGACCTCGCCGAAGGTTCGTTCGAGGATCGCCGCCGGCTCCTGCGCATAGCCGGCGAACCACTCCTCGTAGGCGCGCACCACCCGCGACGGCGTGTCGCGCAGCCCCTCCCGCCGCGGATCATCGCCGGCCCAGCCGATCAGCGTCCGCACCGCCGCCTCGGCCTCGGCGCGCGTCGGTCGCCGCCAGGGAAGCACCGCTGTGGCGTCACATACGGGGTGCGACGCGGGCTCGAAGGCCAGGGCGGAGACGGAGGCGACAGACATGGGGACATCCTCGAGTGGCGGTTCGTCCCCGTTCGATGTCCCGCCCGCCGCGAGGTTCCCGGCTCGCGCGCTCCCGGTCAGCCGCCGCCGACGAACTGCACCACCTCGATCCGGTCGCCGTCGGCGATCCGGGTCGAGCCGTGCAGCGACTTCGGCACGATCTCGAGATTGCGCTCGACCGCCACCTTGCGCACGTCCAGCCCCAGTTCCTCGACCAGCGCCAGCACCGTGGCGGCGGAGGTCTCGAGAGGTTCGCCGTTGACCTGGATGCGCATGACGCTACGTCAATCTCCATCGCGCCCGGCTTGCTTGCCGCGACGCCTCAGCTAAAAGGCCGGACCGATTCCGGTCGGACGCCATCTTCCGCGAGCGAATGCCCGACAGCCCCGTCCTCTACGTCCTCAACGGCCCAAACCTCAACCTGCTCGGGGTGCGGGAGCCGGAGGTCTATGGCCGCGAGACCCTCGCCGACGTGCAGGCGCGCTGCGAGCGGGCCGCCGGCGACGCGACCGTCGTGTTCCGCCAGACCAACCATGAAGGCGAGCTGATCGATCACGTGCAAGAGGCGCGCGAGAAGGCCGACGCCCTGGTGATCAACCCGGCCGGCTACGGCCACACTTCGGTAGCCCTGCTCGATGCCCTGAAGACGCTGACCATTCCGGTGGTCGAATGCCACCTTTCGAATCCGGCGGCGCGCGAGCGCTTCCGGCATCGCTCCTATGTGTCGGCGGTCGCCGCCGGCGTGGTTTCGGGCTTCGGCCCGGTGAGTTACGAACTGGCCGTCAAGGCCGCCCTCGGTCTGGCGCAGGAACGCAGCCAGTCCGCGGACCGTTCGATCTAGACAGGGACGAGAGGCTCCGATGTCCGACAAGACCCCCCGGCTGAAGAACGACGACAGCGGCATCGACGCCGCCCTGGTGCGCCAGCTGGCCGACATCCTCAACGACACCGATCTGACCGAGATCGAGGTCGAGAAGGACGATCTGAAGATCAAGGTGAAGCGCGAGGTCACCGTCGCCGCGGCGCCGGTGCACTACGCCGCCGCGCCCGCGCCGGTCGCCCACGCTGCGCCCGCGGCCCCGCCCTCCGGCGCCGCCATGCCTTCCGATCCGGCGACCATCGTCGCCCGCTCCGGCGAGGAGGTGAAGTCGCCGATGGTCGGCACCGCCTATCTGCAGCCCGCGCCGGAAGCCCCGCCCTTCGTGCAGCCCGGCGACAAGGTGAAGAAGGGCCAGACCCTGCTGATCGTCGAGGCGATGAAGACCATGAACCCGATCCAGTCGCCGCGTGACGGCGTGGTGGCCGAGGTGCTGGTCGGCGACGCCCAGCCGGTCGAGTTCGGCGAACCGCTCGTCCTGCTCGAGGCGTAAGCCATGTTCACCAAGGTCCTCATCGCCAACCGCGGCGAGATCGCGCTGCGCATCCACCGCGCGTGCAAGGAGATGGGCATCTCCACCGTCGCCGTGCATTCGGAAGCCGACCGCGGCGCCATGTGGGTGCGGCTGGCCGACGAGAGCGTCTGCATCGGCCCGGCTCCGGCGGCGAAGTCCTATCTGAACATCCCCTCGATCATCGCCGCCGCGGAGATCACCGGCGCCCAGGCGATCCATCCCGGCTACGGCTTCCTGTCCGAGAACGCCCGCTTCGCCGAGATCGTCGAAGCCCACGGCATGACCTTCATCGGCCCGAAGCCGGAGCACATCCGGATCATGGGCGACAAGATCACCGCCAAGCAGACGGTCAAGGACGCAGGCATCCCGGTGGTGCCCGGCTCGGACGGCGAGGTCGAGACCGTCGAGGCCGCGATCAAGGCCTCGAAGTCCATCGGTTTTCCCCTGATCGTCAAGGCGGCCGCCGGCGGAGGCGGGCGCGGCATGAAGGTCGCCCTGACGGCGGACGACCTGGTCGAGGCGGTGCAGACCGCCCAGTCCGAGGCCAAGGCCGCCTTCGGCAACGGCGCGGTCTACATGGAGCGCTATCTCCAGAAGCCGCGCCACATCGAGATCCAGGTGATCGCGGACAGCCACGGCAACGTCGTCCACCTCGGCGAACGCGATTGCTCGCTGCAGCGCCGCCACCAGAAGGTGCTCGAAGAGGCACCCTCCCCGGCCCTGTCAGCGGCGGAACGGGCTCAGATCGGCCGCACCGTCAACGCGGCCATCGGCAAGATCGGCTACCTCGGCGTCGGCACCATTGAATTCCTCTGGGAGGATGGCGAGTTCTTCTTCATCGAGATGAACACCCGCCTGCAAGTCGAGCATCCGGTTACGGAAATGATCACCGGCGTCGATCTGGTGCGGGAGCAGATCCGCATCGCCGCCGGCCTGCCGCTCAGCTTCACCCAGGACGACATCCACTTCGAGGGCCACTCGATCGAGGTGCGCATCAACGCCGAGAATGCCGAGACCTTCACCCCGTCTCCGGGCACGGTGAACGACTTCCATGCCCCGGGCGGGCTGGGCGTGCGTCTGGATAGCGCCATCTACGCCGGCTATTCGATCCCGCCCTACTACGACAGCCTGATCGGCAAGCTGATCGTCCACGGCCGCGATCGCGAGGAGTGCGTCGCGCGCCTGAAGCGCAGCCTCAACGAGATGGTCGTCGGCGGCGTCGACACCACCATCCCCCTGTTCCAGAAGCTGCTGCAGGAACCGGACATCCTGTCCGGCGACTACGACATCCACTGGCTGGAGAACTGGGCGAAGCGCCAGAAGGGCGAAGCCTGAAGCCGGTGGAGGAGCCCGGCTTCAGCGCCAGCCTTCCCTTCGGCCGGTTCGGCCCTGACGAACTGCTCCTCTGCTACGCCACGGGCGTCTTCCCCATGGGCGAGACGCGCGACGATCCGCGCATGTTCCTCGTCGAGCCGGACCAGCGAGGGGTGATCCCGCTCGACGACTTCCAGATCCCGACCCGCCTGCGCCGGACGGTGCGCGCCGAGCCGTTCGACATTCGCGTCAACACCGCCTTCGGCGCGGTCGTGGACGCCTGCGCCGCGCCGGCTCCGGGGCGCGAGGACAGCTGGATCAACGGCCCTATCCGCCGCCTGTACGCGGAGCTGAACGGCCGCGGTCACGCCCATTCGATCGAATGCTGGCGAGACGAACGACTGGTCGGCGGGCTCTACGGCGTGACCCTCGGCGCCGCATTCTTCGGCGAGAGCATGTTCAGCCGCGAGCGCGACGCCTCCAAGGTCGCCCTGGTGCACCTTGTCGCCCGCCTGAAGCGCGGCGGATGGGGCTTGCTTGACGCCCAGTTCATGACCGAACACCTCGCCCGGTTCGGCGCGGTGGAGGTCCCGCAGGCGGCCTATCTGCGCCGGCTTCGGCAGGCGCGCGCGCGAGAGGCCGACGCGGCCGGGCTGTCAGCCCCGATGACCGGGGTAGAGGCCGTGGACTACGCCCTGCAGCCCACCACCCACGCGTCGTAGATCGGATGCTGGAGCCCGTTTACGCCAGGCGAGGAAGCGAACATCCAGCCGCGGAAGATCTCCCGGGGCTCCGACGCCTGGAGCAGGCCACGCGGCTGTATGCGGACTTCCAGATAGGCGATGGCGTCGGGGACGACCTCTTCCGGCGTCGATACCTCGCAGGCCCGGGCGGAGATGATCAGGGAGTCCGCGAAGCGGACCGGCCGGCCCCCGACCTCGACCGCGAAACGCATGGTCTCGGCGGTGATCTTGTCGACGGCCTCGACGATGGCGACGCGGCGGCGCTGGCGGCGCGCGGGTTCGGCGGGCTCGGCGACCTCGGTCGGCTCGGCGGCGGTCTCCGCCTTTTCCTCGCCGGATTCGGCTTCTTCGACGGGCGAGACCTCTTCGGCCTCGGGGACCACCACGACGGGCGGGTTCGGCGGCGTGATCGGAATCGGCACGACGGGAGCCGGAGCGGCCTCGGGGGCCGGTTCACGGGGCGGCGTGACGACGGGCGGTGTCGGCGCCTGCGTCGCCGGCTGGGTGTTCAGCTCGGCCGTCGGGTCCTGCACCGGGCGGGCGTCCTGGGGCAGATCGGTCAGGGCGGACGCAATCACGCCGCCGGCGCCGAGCGCCGCGGCGGAGGTGATCGCAACCAGCAGCGCCCGCCGGAGTCTCATTCGGGTTTCCACGCCTCGTAGTCGCCGGTGGCCGCCGGACGCACGCCTTCCGCCGCCAGCGACCCCTTGGGCCGCCACGCCATCGGCGTACCCGTCAGGTTGGGCAGGTAGTCCTTCTCCCAGGCCTTTCGCGGCAGCGGGCGCTCGGTCGGCGGCTCATCGATCGTGTAGTGCAGCCAGCCGTGCCATTCCGGCGGCACCTTCGAACCGTCAGCGTAGCCGTTGTAGACCACCCAGCGGCGACGGCGGCCGTCATAGCTCGTATTGTCCCGGGCGAGGTAATAGCGGTTCCCGAACTCGTCGGTCCCGACCAGCTGGCCGCGCTTGGCGATGGTGAACAGGGTGCCGATGGTGGCGCCGTCCCACCAGCCGAAAATCTTGCCTAGCACGTCAGGAAATCCACTCGCTTCGGATCGGCCGGAACGCCCGGCGTCTGCGGCGCAGATCATAGAAACCCTGAGCGGTCGCGTCCAGCGCGCCGGCGAGGCGTGAGGGCTCAACATCTTGGGGGTAAGCCCGGCCAAACCCGCCACATTTATTGCAGAACCCGACGAGGGACGGCTAGGCTCTCGGAACCGCCGGATCGAGACGCCGTCATGCGCCAGTCCACATCTCTCGCCGCCCTCGCTCGCAGCCTCCCGCGCCCGCCGCGCGAGATCGAACGCGGGCCTCAGATCGTCACGGTGCGCGCCCCGGCGTGCTGGACGGACGCCCAGATCGACGCCTGGCTCGACTGGGCGACCGAAACCGGCCTGCCGCTGGACGGCGACGATCCGATCGCGACCGCCGTGCAGGGGTGGACGGCGGCTTTCGGCCGGCCTGCGGCGGAAGCGGCCGAATTGGCCGCCGCCCTGTTGCTCGGCGCCGCCAGCCCCGCCCGTCCGCCGGCGGTCGACGCCGCCCCGCCCCTGCAGATGGACGATCCGGCGACGGCGCGTCTGCTGGCCGCCGAAGGCGCTCGCCGGCACGCGATCCGACTGGCGGAGGGGGCCGTCCGCGCGACCGCTGAAGCCTTGGAC
>JAFAEC010000162.1 GCA_023424215.1 Pseudomonadota bacterium | reverse complement strand
TCGACGTGGTGAACCGGCACCTGATCGAAAAGGTCACTGCGCTCGGAGTCCGCTACGACTTCGGCGGCGGCCACGATCTCGTAGGTCGGCACCTGCGGGACGTGCACTTCGCGAGTGGGCGACTTTACGACCGGATGCACGCCGGCCGGGGGTTGTTGCTCGACCGGACCGGGCGGCTGTCCGTGGCGGGGTGGACGGACCGCGTCGACCGCATCGTCGAGCCCTGCGACGAACTGGATGTGCCCGCAGTGCTGCTGCGTCCCGACGGTCACGTGGCGTGGGTCGGTGAGGACCAGCGCGATCTGACCGACCATCTTGCGGTGTGGTTCGGCGCTGCGTGCGCCTGACAGATCCGGTGCACGGCTCGTAACGATCCCTCCCCCGCCGACGCTACGATCTGCGGCGTGGCAGCGACTCGGTACGGCATCCTCCTCTTCGACGACGTCGAGGTGCTCGACGCGTTCGGGCCGTTCGAGGTGTTCTCGGTGGCCGCGCGGCTCTCCGCGGGTCTCGACCGCGGAAGTGCCGGTGCGACACTCGTGTCCGCATATCCCGATCGGCAGATCGTCACCGCGCGCGGTGGTCTGCGCGTGTGTACCGAGGTATCGATCGCCAACGCACCGGAATTCGATGTCCTGCTCGTACCGGGTGGGGTCACGCAGGTCGCGGAAACCGATCGAGCCCTGCTCGCCTGGATCGCCGCGCGAGCGTCGACACCGATCGTCGCCTCGGTGTGTACGGGGGCCTTCCTGCTCGCCGCGGCGGGTGTGCTGACCGACCACCGCGTCACCACGCACTGGGACGACCTCGATGAACTCGCGAGTCGCTTTCCCGAGTTGACGGTGCTCGACGGGCCGCGCTGGGTGCACCATCGAAACGTCTACACCTCCGCCGGCATCTCCGCGGGGATCGACCTCGCGTTGCATCTCGTCTCTCTTGTCGACGACGACCTCGCGCGCCGGGTGGCCCGTCAGATGGATTACCGCGGGTAAGGGTGGCCGTAGTACTCGGGAGAAATCGGGCGGATATGGGCTGAGTGCACACCTCCGGTCTGTGGAACCGCGAGGGAGTGGCCGACGGCCGGGAGGCGACGGGGGATGCGGCCGAGATGGCGACCGTCCCCGTTGGTCGTGTCGAAAAACCTTCGTCTCTCGACAAGCTTTAGCGTGAAACCGTTTATCCAGGTCAAGGATGTTGAATACCCGTGTCGAGAAACTACGTCGGATAACCCCACCGTCGGATATTCGACACGTGCTGATCGGCTACGCCCGCGTCTCGACCGGCGACCAGAACCCGAATCACCAGATCGACGCACTGCGCCGGGCCGGCGTTGCCGACGAGAACATCCACGTCGACCACGCCTCCGGCGCGAAGGCATCCCGCCCCAACTGGATCTGGTGCTCAGGTTGCTGAGACAGGGAGACCAACTCGCGATCACACGCCTCGACCGGCTAGGCCGCTCGGTACTGCACCTGATCGGCCTCGGCGCCGAACTCCGGGAAAAGGGCGTCGGCCTGAAGGTGCTCGAACAGGGCATCGACACCGCCACCGCAGAGGGCCGCGCCATGTTCGGGATGCTCTCGGTGCTCGCCGAGCTCCAACGCGAGTTGATCGTGGCCAACACCCGCGATGGGCTTGCCGCAGCCAGGGCTCGCGGCCGCAAGGGCGGGCGCCCACCGAAACTCACTGCCGAGCAGGTCGAGCACGCTCAACGTCTCTACGACGCCAACACGCACACCGTCGCCCAGATCGCCGGACTGCTCGGCGTGCGCCGCACCACTCTTTATGGGCACCTGAGCAAGTCCGACGATGTATCGGCAGGTTCCGAGACAACGACCTCTACTGACCTTGGCCTGGACATACTCGAGCACCCCGTCCCGGTGCGGAAGACACGGGGTGCCTGCCCGAGTTGCGGGCACGAGCCCAGCACCCGATCCGAGGCCGCTCACCAACGCGCCGACGTGGCCGTCACCTGGCTACACCGAGACCTCGACGTCCCTGGCGAAATCGTCGCTCGAAACCATTGCCGCAATTGCCAACCTGAAGAACCTGCTGTCGATGTTGCCTGCACCGTCTGTGGAGACGGCCCCATCCTCGCCGGAGAATTCGCCGCCGAAATCGACACCAACGACGTCCTGCCCGATCCGGTAAAACAGTGGCTCACCGACGCCGGATGGCAAACGGACCCAACGCTGCTGTGCCCCGAACATGCCTGAATGGCCAGTCGGGTCCTGGGTCCGCCTCTTGCCCGCGCCGAGTTGTCCACATAATCAAAACCCCACGCAGGTGCAACAGAACTCGCCCGCCTGCCATGCCGGGGTCAGTATTCACATGCCGCCGACACTCTGCGTCGACGTTGGGCAGGTGCACCTATACGCGACCTCGACGCCACGCCCACACGGACAGCCCGATTCCTACGACAGACGCCACCGGTAGCAGCCATCTCATCCGATTCCACATGGTGATCTCGTGGTACTGCTCGCTCGACAGGAATTGCCCTGTCGGTGTTCTCGGACCGGACAAGTCCCACCAGAGACTCCCGGAACTGCTCATGGCCTGTGGCCAGGCCATGAAGACCCCTACCGAGGTTGCGATCATGAGGCACGTGACAGGGAATACCATCCAGAACCAAGGGGATTCAGGGGTCCGCTCATGTCGGGAGCCCTTTGGCAGAACCACACACGCCACCAATGCCACAACGCCGAAAGCACAGAATATCAACCACGCCACGACCTCGATGGTAGTGGTCCACTGCTGCACACTCCTGGAGGCGTATGATCGTCGTCCACGATGGGCAAAGAGATCATATCTCGGGCCTAGGTCCGGGCGTCTCTTATGCGGTGCGAGCGGTAGCAACTGGCTCTGAGCGCGTACAGGCCAGCGGCGGACCTGTTTGTTCTCCAGATGAGAACCTGGAGAAGGTAGTCGACGGGACCGATCGTTAAAGGAAATCGATCGCGTAGACCTCTTCGGTCTCTCTATTCCCGGGTTCGGATATGATTCGGGCCTTGGAGGCTGCCATTTCGATGCCTGCCCCATCGGGATGGTCGATCTTGTAGTAGACCGCTATCCGGTGAAGCAAATCGATAATTATCTCCGCTCGACTACCCTCGCCCTGTCGACGTTCGTCCGGACGGAACAAAATTCGACTGTAGCGCTCGTTGCCCATAGACACGCGATCGGGAATGAAGTCGCGAGCATAGCGCTCGATGGTGGATCCCCAGATCGGCAGGTTGTCGTAGAACACAAGGTTAGATGGGCAGAGATAGTGTGGCCGCGGAACGTAGGGAGCAGACGTCGTATAGGATTCTCCATCTGCCCTCAACCAGCTCATCCCAACTCGTCCCACATTGCGACTGTATTCGACTCCGTCGACTAACACCTCCCACGCCGATTCCATAGGTGCGACAGTTGCAAGAAATAACCGTAGAATTCCGTCTCTTGACGTTTGGCCTTCGATTTCTATCAAGAAGTATCCCGACGGCCTTATAAGGATACTGGAGATCCCGGATTCTTCAATGTGGTCGAATTGCTGAATTCTGGAAACGGAGCGTGTTTCGCAGAGGTTGTCCCAATAGCTCATGATACCTCTCGTACTGAGGTTATAAGAAGAAAAGGTGTTTTAGGGCGAGCTTCCTTGCTACCGCCTATCGTCTGCCTTCCCGACCTCGCTTCGGTGATGCTCGGGACCTCCATGGCATCAGGCGCACCGTCAGGTCGACAAGGAGCGGGAGTTTCGAGAATTGGTTGGTTTCCCGTCCGTGAAACTCCCGCTCGGCCATGTCCCACTTGGCTCGCTGCGCGTGAGCCGCAGTTTATGTGTGGTCGTCGATGGGGTTTGTCCACTGGCAGAGGTCGCCGGGCCTGCTTCCTGAATATTCCGAACAAGTGTACCGACCGATCGCGAACCGAAGCCCGCCAAATGTTTGGTCGTATCCGAGCGACGGAATCTCCAGTCCGAGATTGATTACCTCGACGAAATATTTTCCCTCAGAGAGCGGAGTATTATAGGTGCTGTATGCCGGATTGGTGTCCGTCCCAGAATTAACGAGGGTCTTCTCCGTTACAGTCCGATCCCCGGCTCTAGAAATATCCTGTCGCACTAGGTAGGTCAGAGCGAAAGTCCGTGACGGGAAGCCGAGGGTAGTCACTCTGGTCTCGACCCGTTGGTTAGTCCTATTGTCGAGAATGTTTGCAACTTGGAAGGCGAACTCTTTGCTCCACTCGACCTGCCCCGAGCTGGATGCGGCACCGATACACAAATCAACATGCTTGGATACACGCGGTCCGTTCAAGCTCGGCGCGGAAATGTTGGTCGGCTCCATCGTGTCGCACTCTATTGTGGAGTTGTTGAGGCGTGGTATTGACGGGGCCTGGTTGAATTCCTCGGAATCCGGTACCACGAAGACATTCTGCCCGCCTGCGCCTGTGACCGTTACGCCGAACGGTGTGCAACCAAATTGGAAGCCGGAGGTCAATCCGGAGTCCTGGGCCGTGCTAAGCGCAACGTCGATGCAGGAGTACGCTGACCTGACGGGTGAACGAGGCGTTTCAATGTCCCGATGTTCAAAGGCCTGAAACGTTCCTCCGATGTCGTTCGGGCTCGCATCGGATACAGGATATCCATAGACGCTCTGCTCGTAGCCTGCTGTAGACCATTCGTCGAGGACCGGACTGGTCACGGGCCATGCTCCGTGGTTGGGGTGCCAGTAAAGGACGCCGCGTTCGAAGCGGTTCATGCGGCCTTCGCTGCTGGCTCCGACCCAGATCTCGTCGGTGATGGGGTACCCGAGCAGGCCGCCGGGTCCCTCCCCACCGGTCAGTGCCCATTTGTCCCGGATCGCACCACCGATGACATTTGCTCCAGGTGAAGCGACAGGGTGCCAGTAGATGTCCGCGTTCTGGAAGTGCTGGCGGCGACCGATCCCGTCGGAATTGACGATCTCATCGGTGGTGGGATAGCCCAGAAAGCTGGCCTCCCAGCCGAACGAGCCCCATTTGGTCATGAAGCTGTTGACGACCGGGTGAGCGCAGGCGGTGGGATGTGCGTAGATAGGCCCGACAAGAAACTCCTGGCGGGATCCGATGCCGTCGGGGTTGGACAGCTCGACGTTGATCGGGTGCTTGAGGAAGCTGTTCTCCGCACCGAGGGATAGATACTTGTCGAGGATCGCCCCGCACACGATATGCGGTGACGGCCAGAAGTACTGACACGCCATCGGCGCGAACGCAGACCGGGAGGCCTGGGCCTGAGCCTCCAATGTCTCGGCCAGGTCGGCGTCGGCCTTGGTGAACGGCTCCGGGATCTCCTGCCGGTCGGACCGCATCTGTCCGGGCACGATCGTCGCGTTCGGATTCTCCGTGGGGCCCGCCGCGTAGGGAACCTTGCTGATCGGTGGTACTTCTGTCGGCCCCGATTCCGGGGTCTGGGT
>JAFAEC010000133.1 GCA_023424215.1 Pseudomonadota bacterium | reverse complement strand
TCAAGTTCATGAAGCCGGGCGAGACCGCCGGCGCACCGCGCGAACCCGCCGCCGGGGTGCCCGCCAACCGCTCGATGCAGACTCCGGCTCGCGAGGGCTGACCGGGGGTCAGAACCGCGGCGGCCGCTTCTCCAGCGCCGCCGCGACCCCTTCCGCGTGATCGTCGGTGAGGTGGGCCAGCGCCTGCATGGCCGCCGACATCTCCAGCATCTGGTCGAAATTCATGTCGCGCCCCTGACGCAGCAGGGCCTTGGCCATGCGCAGCGCCGGCCCGCCGTGCGCGGCCACCCGTCCGGCGGTGGTCAGGGCCTCGGCCATCAGCGCCTCGGGCGCGACCACGTGGTTGACCAGCCCCCAGCGCTCGGCCGTGGCGGCGTCGATGGTCTCGCCGGTGAACAGCATCTCCGCCGCCCGTGCGTAGCCGATGTTGCGCGGCAGCAGCCACGAGCCGCCGTCGCCGGGGATGATGCCCAGCTTCAGGAACGGCACGCCGAAACGGGCGTCGCTGGCGGCGAGGCGGATGTCGGCCAGGCCGGCGATGTCGCAGCCCAGTCCCATGGCCGCCCCGTTCACCGCCGCGATCAGCGGGATCTCCAGGCCGTAGAGCGAGCGCACGATGCGGTGCACCACCCGGCGATAGCGCTCGCGAATCTCGGGTCCGGTGCCCTCGAACAGGTCGCGCCGGTCGCGCATGGCCTTCAGGTCGCCGCCGGCGGAGAAGGCGCGGCCGGCCCCGGTCAGGACCACGCAGCGCACGGCCGGGTCGGCGTTCACCGCCGCGCAGGCCTCGGCGAAGGCGTCGCCGTCCTGCAGGTCCGGCAGGGCGTTCAGCCGCTCGGCCCGGTCCAGGGTCCAGATTTCCACGGCGTCACGCCGCTCTCGCACGATCAGGGTCATGCCCCGACAGTGCAACATCCGCGCGTCGCCGACAATTGAGCCCGAAAAGCACGAAACCCCGGCCATTCGGCCGGGGCTCCGTCGGTCTGCGTTGCGGCGCGCCTAGCGGCGCACCCTGTCCAGCCTGATCGGCTCGAAGTTCGACGGGTGGCTGACCGCGCGGTCGCCCGCCCCGTTCGTCTGCTTCGTGTTCACCAGCATGCCGCCCCACAGGGCGAAGGACAGCATGGCGTGCTGGAGGTTCCGGGTCTTGTCGTTCATCTCTTGATGTCTCCTTTCGCTGAACGATGAAAAGAGACACGTCGTGCTCGCAGGGGTTCTCACCCTCTCAGTCGTTTCGCGTCACCCTCAACCTGTGCCATTCCGGCGCGGAATGCAAGTTTTTCATTCCGTCGCCGGACCATTTTTCGCATCTATGTCATGAACCCGCCGCGACCGCCCCGATCCATCGCCACCCCCTGCGTCCAGGTCTGCATCGTCGAGGGCGCCACCGGTCTGTGCCTCGGCTGCCGCCGCACCCTGCAGGAGATCGGCGGCTGGAGCCGTCTCACCGATGAGGAGCGGGCAGCGATCATGGCGGAGCTGCCGGGACGGGCGGGCAAGGCGACCGGCGGTGGGCAATAGCCAGGAGGCGGCAGGCAGCAGGCATCTCCCGCTTGTCCCTGCTGCCTGCCGCCTACCGCCTGCTGCCTGTGGCCTGCACCCGTTAACCTCCCCCCAACCACGCTCTTTCACCGCATTCGAACCGCCGCCGTGCGACACCGCCGGCATGCGCTTCGACCTGTCCTCCCTCGGTGTCCTGTCCCTGGCCGTCGCCTCCTCGCTCAGCGTGCTGTGGTGGATGGACATGGGCGGCCTGCGCGGCGCGGCCCAGGCCGCCGAGGCCCCGGCCGCCGTCCAGCGCGCCGCCGACGGTCACTACTGGGCCGAGGCCCGCATCGACGGCGGGGCGGTCCGGCTGATGGTCGACACCGGCGCCAGCCAGGTGATCCTGACCCGCGCCGACGCCGTCGTCCTCGGCATCGCGCCGTCCGCCGACGCCTACTCCGCCACCCTGACGACCGCCGCCGGTCCGGTCCGCGCCGCCCCGGTGCGCCTGCGCACCGTCGCCGTCGCCGGGGCCCGCGTCGACCAGGTCGACGCGCTGGTGGTCGAGCACGGCCTGCCGCATTCCCTGCTCGGCATGAGCTACCTCGGCCGCCTCTCGGCCTTCACCGCCACGCCGACGCGGCTGACGCTGGAAGGCTAGGGACGAGGGATTAGGTTCCAGGTTCTAGGGATCACCCGTTTCGGCGCAGTGGCCTCTTCGATCGGCGTCGCCCCTGGCCCCTAGAACCTGGAACCTAATCCCTACAAAGCCTTCACCACCACCAGCGCCGCCGTGATCAGCAGATAGACGGCGAACGCCCGGCGAAGCACGCGGCGGTCCAGACGGTGGGCCAGCTTGGCGCCCCACGGGGCCACCGCTGTGGTCAGGACCGCCATCACCACCGCGCCGGGGACGTTGACGTAGCCCAGCGACAGCGGCGGCCGCCCCGCCGCCTCCCAGCCGAACACGACGAAGCCCAGGGTCGCCGCCGTCCCGATGGCCACGCCGAAGCCCGAGGCCGTGGCCACCGCCTGATGGATGGGCCGCCCGCACAGGGTCAGCAGCATGCCGCCGAAGCTGCCGCCGCCGATGCCCATCATCGCCGACAGGCCGCCGATCGCCGTGCCCAGGCCGCGCCGGCCCCATCCCGTCGGCAGGCTGCGCCACGGGGCCCAGCCCTCGCGCATCAGCCCCATCTGCGCCGCCACCGCGGCCAGGCAGACGCCATAGACCAGCGCCAGCCCCTCCATCGAGGTCGCCCCGGCGACGGCGGCCCCGGCCACCGCGCCCGCGCCGACCCACGGCGTCCACGTCTTCAGCACCGTCTCGTCCACCGCCCCGTGCGCCCGGTGCGCCCGCAGCGAGCGCCACGAGGTGGCGACGATGGTCAGCAGCGAGGTGCCGATGGCCACATGCAGGTTGCTCTCTCCGCCGACCCCCAGCACCTCGAAGGCGTAGAACACGGCCGGCACGATCACCGTCCCGCCGCCGACCCCGAACAGGCCCGCGATCAGCCCGCCGAACAGGCCCGCCGCGGTCAGGGCGGCGAGCAGCAGCAGGATCTCGTTCAGGGGCAGGGCGGTCATGCGCCAGCCGTAGCCGTTCCTCCCCCGCAGGGGGAGGGGGAC
>JAFAEC010000057.1 GCA_023424215.1 Pseudomonadota bacterium | reverse complement strand
CCTCAGGCGCGGTCGGCGGCCTCGTCCGCCTGCGCACGCCCCTCCTCACCGTCGTCGCCGACGCCGCGCCCCCGGCGCGCGGGCCATGGTCGTCGGCCGCCTGCGCCCAGCCGCTGGCGCTCGAAATCCTGTGCGGCAAGGACCGGCTGATCACCGGCTGCGGCTGGACCCCGCGCGCCGCCGACCGTCAGGGGCTGCGCCTGCCGCCCGGACACTCCACCCTGACGCTGGGCGAAGGGGCCACCGGCGAGCCGCTCGGCGGCTGGAAGGGCGACCTGCTCGGGCCCCGGCTGGTCGGCCGCCCGCTCCACGTCGAGGTCCAGCAGCGCGACGGCGAAGGCGCCGTCTGGCTGGAGATCGAGCACGACGGCTGGGTCCACGACTTCGGCCTGCTGCACCAGCGGCGGCTCTACCTCGACCAGCGGCTGGACGAACTGCGCGCCGAGGAGCGGCTGCATCCCGCGCCCGGCCAGAAGGAGGTGGTCCGCGCCATCGCCGCCCCCTACGCGGTGCGCTTCCAGCTCGAGCCGGGCGTGCAGGCCTCGCTGGCCCGCGACCGGCGCTCCATCCTGCTGCGGGGCCATTCCGGCCGCGGCTGGTGGTTCCGCACCGACGGGCCGGACGTCGCCATCGAGCCCTCGGTGCATATCGACGAGGGACTGACCCGCCGCTCGCTGCAGATCGTGGTGCGCGGCTCCGCCCGGACCGACTCCGAAACCCGCATCCGCTGGAAGCTCAGCCCGGCCGGCGCCGGCGGCGAACCGACCTGACCTTGAGCACCGGCCAGGGCGGGACCATCTGAGCCGCTTCCGCGTTACGACTCTTCCGAACCCAGGATCGCCATGACCCTCGCCGACCCGACCGCCCTGCCCGAGGACCTCATCAAGGAGGGCTCCGACGCCGCCTTCATGAAGGACGTCGTCGAGGCCTCGAAAACCCAGCCGGTGCTGGTCGACTTCTGGGCGACCTGGTGCGGCCCCTGCCGTCAGCTCACGCCGGCGCTGGAGAAGGCCGTCCGCGCGGCCAAGGGCGCGGTCAAGCTGGTCAAGATCGACGTCGACAAGAACCCGGCCTACGCCGGCCAGCTGCGCGTCCAGTCGATCCCGACCGTCTACGCCTTCGTCAACGGCCAGCCGGTGGACGGCTTCCAGGGCGCGGTGCCCGAGAGCCAGCTGAGGGCCTTCATCGACAAGCTGACCGGCGGCGCCTCGGGCGATTCCGATATCGAGCAGCTGCTGTCGCTCGGCGAGGAGTCGCTGTCGCTCAACGATCTCGGCGGCGCCGCCCAGGCCTTCGCCCAGGTGCTGACCCTCGAGCCGGGTCACGAGAAGGCCATCGCCGGCATGGCCCGGGTCTACCTGGCCGACGGCGACGCCGACCAGGCGCGCCAGACCATCGCCATGGCCCCCGCCGACTCGAAGGAGCCGCTGGTCCAGTCGGTGCGCGCCCAGCTGTCGCTCGCCGCGGCCGCCCCCGCCGGCGCGTCCGCCGAGCTGGAGTCCCGCCTCGCCGCCGACCCCGACGACCATCAGGCCCGCTTCGACCTCGCCCAGGCCCGCGCCGCCTCCGGCGACCTCGCCGGCGCCGTCGACGAACTGCTCAAGATCGTCGCCGCCGACCGCGACTGGAACGACCAGGCCGCCCGAAAGCAGCTGCTGACCATCTTCGAAGCCGCCGGGGCGAGCTCCGAGGTCGCCCGCGACGGTCGCCGCCGCCTGTCGTCGCTGCTGTTCGCCTGAGGAGGGGCCGGTGGCTCAGGGATATGTCAGGGCCGCCGACCTGCCGCAGGTCATCCCGGTGTTTCCGCTGGACGGGGTGCTGTTGCTCCCGCGCGGACAACTGCCGCTGAACATCTTCGAGCCGCGCTACCTGAACATGGTCGACGACGCCATGGCCGGGGATCGCATCATCGGCATGATCCAGCCCTCCGGCGGGCCACGCCGCCTCCCCGGCCTGTCTCCCGTGGGCTGCGCCGGCCGCATCACCAGCTTCGCCGAAACCTCCGACGGCCGGTACCTGATCACCCTGACCGGCTGCTCGCGCTTCCGCGTGCAGGGGGAACTGCCGGTGCAGACGCCCTACCGGCAGGTGCGCGCCCAGTTCGCCCCCTATGAGACGGACCTCGTCGCCCCGCCCGCCGGCGAGGGCAACCTCGACCGGGAGAACCTGCTCGAGGCGCTCCGCGCCTACCTCGAGACCCGCGGCCTCGACATCGACTGGGACACCGCCGAGACGGCCCCGCCCGAGGCCCTGGTCAACAGCCTGGCCATGGCGCTGCCTTTCGAGCCGCCGGAAAAGCAGGCCCTGCTCGAGGCTCCGGACCTCGACGGCCGCGCGGCCGTGCTAACAGCCCTGATGCGCATCGACGCCGCCGGCGACGGCGACGGCGAGATGGGCTCGATCCAGTAGGAAACTCGAATGTCCGACGCCTTCCACACCCCCGCCGCCGTCGATCCCCGCCTGCTGGAGGTGCTGGTCTGTCCGGTCACGCGCGGCCGGCTAGCCTACGACCGTGAGCGGCAGGAGCTGGTCTCGAAGGGTGCGAAGCTGGCCTATCCGATCCGCGACGGCGTGCCGATCATGCTGGCCGAAGAGGCCCGAAAGCTGGACTGAGCGGCGGGTGGTTAGTGATTAGTGGTTAGTGGCTGGAGATGAGCAGCCGCAGCGTCCGGGCGCGTCTGAACCGGCCTGCGCACGTGCCAATCGCGGCTCAATGAACCACCAACCTCTAATCACTAGTCACCAACCACTCAGAGCGCCTCCCCCCGCAGCAGCCGGGGCAGGTCGCCGGTGGCCCCACCGGCCTCGTGCATGAAGGCGCGCCGTAGCGGAGCGATGCGGTTGACTACGGCCATGCCGACATCGCGCGCCAGCCGCACCGGCGGCAGGTCGTTCGAGAACAGCCGTACGAAGCCGTCGAAGCCGGCCGCCAGCGCGGCGTTGTCGAAGCGCCGCCAGCGGGCGTAGCGGTCCAGCACCGTTTCCGATCCGACGTCCTCGCCCAGGCGCGCGGCTTCGACCAGCACCTCGGCGAGGGCGGCGGCGTCCTTCAGCCCCATGTTCAGCCCCTGCCCGGCGACGGGATGCACCCCGTGGGCGGCGTCGCCGATCAGGGCGATGCGCGGCGCCGCCAGCTCTTCCGCCAGCTGCAGCGACAACGGATAGACGAACCGCGGCCCGACCACCGTGACGTCATCGAGGAAGTCGCCGAAGCGTCGCATCAGGTGGGCGTGGAAGGCGGCGTCAGAACAGATCTTCAGCGCCTCCGCCCGCCGGGTGCTCTCCGTCCACACCAGGCTGGCGCGCTGCCCGGTGAGCGGCAGGATGGCGAACGGCCCGTCCGGCAGGAAATACTCGTGCGCGACATTGCCGTGATCCCGCCCGAGCGACACCGTCGCCACCACCCCGCTCTGGCCGTAGCCCCAGCCAAGGGTGTCGATCTTGGCCGCCCGGCGGACCGCAGAGCCCCGTCCCTCGGCCCCGACCACCAGCGGCGCCTCGAGGATCGCCCCGTCCGACAACGCGACCGTCGCGCGACCCGGCCCGACCTCGACGCCCGTCACGGAGACCGGGGCCCTCACCTCGATGCCGGCCGCGGTCACCGCCACGGCCAGGGCCGAACGGATCCTGCGGTTCTCAACCATGTAGCCCAGCGGCTCGCCGTTGGTCCGTTCGCCGATCTCGTCGGCGTCGAAGCGCAGGAAGGCGGACGAGGCCGGGCGCGACGCCGCCCCCGGCCGACGCCCGTCGGTGACGAGAATGCGGTCCATGCGGCAGGCGTGGGGCCGCAGCGCCGCGCCGACGCCCAGCGCGTCGAGCATGCGGAAGGTCGAGAAGGCGATCGCCGTCGAGCGGCCGTCGAAGGTCGGGGCCATCTGGGCGTCGAACGGCTGCGGGTCGACCATGACGACCTTCAGTCCGCCCTGCGCCGCGGCGAGGGCGAAGGTCGCGCCGACAAGGCCCGCGCCGGCGATGATCACATCGTAGGGTTCGCTGCTCATGGCCGGGTTGTCGCGCCATGGCGGGTCGGCGTCCAGTGCGGCATGAGGTCGAGGGTAAATGCCCCCTTAACCCTGCCCGGGCGACAATGACTGCCGAGTCCCGACCGTCCGGAGTTTCGTTCCGCATGTCCGCCGCCCTCGTCCTCGGCCAGCGCGCCTGGATCGGCGCCCGCATCCTGTGGGGCGCGCCCTTCGTGGTGCGCTTCCGCGGCGTGCTGCAGGCCCTGCTGGCGACCCTGCTGCTGGTCGCCCTGCTGTCGTGGAACCCGGCCGACCCCAGCCTCAACGCCGCCTCTGCGGCGCCGGCGACGAACTGGCTGGGAGCCAACGGGGCGCTGTTCGCGGACCTGTTCATGCAGTCGCTGGGCCTCGCCGCCTGGCCCGCGGCCCTGCTGCTGGCCGCCTTCGGCCTGGCCCGCGCCATCGGCGACGCCATTCAGCAGCGCCTGAAGCCGACGCCGGCGAAGGCCCTGTCGGCCACCGGCGGCGTGCTCGCACTGTCCGCCGCCCTCTCCGCCCTCGCCCCTCCGGCTGCGTGGCCGCTCGCCGCCGGCCTCGGCGGTCTGTGGGGCGACGCCCTGGTCCGTCTCGTGCGGTGGGCCTGCGAGGCGTTGCGCTTCGGCGGCGGCTCGATCGTCGCCGGCGTCCTGTTCCTCCCGCTGGCGCTCTGGGGCATCGGTTACGCCATCGGCCTGCGCTTCTCCGATTTCTCCGAGGCGCTGGCCTGGAGTGGGCGGCGAAGAGCTGCTCCGCGACGCGCAGAAGCCGCGCCGGCCGCACCTCCGCGGGCCCGCCGGCCGCGTCCGGAACCCGAACCGGAACCGGAATACGCCCCCGTCAGCCTCACGCCCGAGGCTGAGGAGGCTCCGCCCTGGGACGAGCCCGCCCCCGCCCCCCGGCCCGCCCGCGGCGCGCCCGAACCCCGAGTCGCCGCGGTCAAGGCGCCCAAGGCCTCCCGCCGGGTGGACGATGACGCCCAGGCCGCCTTCGACTTCGCCCGCCCCGAGGGCGACTTCGACCTGCCGCCGCTTGGCATGCTGTCCAAGCCGGCCAAGCGCGTCGCCGCCGTCGACGAGGAGGCGCTGAAGCAGAACGCCAAGATGCTCGAGGGCGTGCTGCAGGAGTTCGGCGTGCGCGGGGTCATCGACCAGATCCGCCCCGGCCCCGTGGTCACCCTCTACGAGCTCGTGCCCGCCCCGGGCGTGAAGCATGGCCGCGTCGTCGCCCTGTCGGACGACATCGCCCGCTCGATGTCGGCGCGCGCCTGCCGCATCAGCGTGGTCCAGGGCCGCAACGCCATCGGCATCGAACTGCCCAACGCCAAGCGCGAGACCGTCTACCTGCGCGACCTGCTGGCCTCGACGGAATACGACAAGCCCTCGCATCTGCTGCCGCTGGCGCTGGGCGAGACCATCGGCGGCGAGCCCTATGTCGCCGACCTGGCGCGCATGCCCCACCTGCTGATCGCCGGCACCACCGGCTCGGGCAAGTCGGTGGGGGTCAACGCCATGATCCTGTCGATCCTGTACAAGCTGACGCCCGAGCAGTGCCGCTTCATCATGATCGACCCGAAGATGCTGGAGCTCAGCGTCTATGACGGCATCCCGCACCTGCTCGCCCCGGTGGTCACCGATCCGAAGAAGGCGGTCGTCGCCCTCAAGTGGACGGTGCGCGAGATGGAGGACCGCTACCGCCGGATGTCCAAGCTCGGCGTCCGCAACATCGCCAGCTACAACGACCGCGCCCGCGAGGCCCAGGCCAAGGGCGAACATTTCGAACGCACCGTCCAGACCGGCTTCGACGAGCAGGGGCGGCCAGTCTACGAGTCGGAGAAGATCCGCCCCGAGCCCATGCCCTACCTGGTCGTGGTCATGGACGAGATGGCCGACCTGATGCTGGTCGCCGGCAAGGACATCGAAGGCGCCGTGCAGCGGCTTGCCCAGATGGCGCGTGCCGCCGGCATCCACGTCATCATGGCGACGCAGCGCCCCTCCGTCGACGTCATCACCGGCACGATCAAGGCCAACTTCCCGACGCGCATCTCCTTCCAGGTCACGTCGAAGATCGACAGCCGCACGATCCTTGGCGAGCAGGGCGCCGAACAGCTCCTCGGCATGGGCGACATGCTCTACATGGCCGGCGGCGGACGCATCCAGCGCGTGCACGGGCCGTTCGTCTCGGACGGCGAGGTCGAGGCCGTGGTCGCGCACCTCAAGACGCAAGGCTCGCCGCAATATCTCGAGGCGATCACCGAGGATGACGACGAGGACGGCGAGGGCGGCGGCGGCCCGGCCGGCACCGCCAATCTCGACGATTCCGACGATCCCTTCGACCAGGCGGTGGCCGTGGTGCTGCGTGACGGCAAGGCATCCACCTCCTACATCC
>JAFAEC010000066.1 GCA_023424215.1 Pseudomonadota bacterium | reverse complement strand
GCTCCTGGCTGGGCTCGGGCTCCGGCGCGACGCTCGGCTCGGGCTCCGGCGTGGGCTCCGGGGTCGGCTCGGGCCGCGGCGCCGGGGGCGTCGGGGTCGGCTCGGGCGGCACGGGCTCGGGCGGGCTCTCCACGGGGGCGGTGGCGGCGTCCTCGGTGACCAGCTCCTCGGACGGATTGTCCGGCGCGGCCGCCTCGATGACGAGGGTTTCGGAGACGATCGAAACCGGCACGGCGCTGGCCACGTCCAGCGGCTCGCGCGCCTTCGCGTTCAGCAGGCCGAGCGCGAACATCCCGACCACGGCGGCGTGGACGACGATCGAACCGACCAGGCCTGCGCCGGGACGCTCCACCCGCTCAGCCCTCCCCGGCCGCCGCGGCCTCGCCCGTGGGGGCGGTGTCGGTGATCAGGCTCAGCTTGGTGAAGCCGGCCGCGGACAGGCGCGCCATGACCCGCGCCACGGCCTGATAGGGAGCCCGGCCGTCGCCGCGCACGAACACCGGATTGTCGCGGGCGCCCTCGCCCCGTTCCTCGGCCACGGTGAGGACCAGCCGCTCCCACTCGACCTCGCTCTCGCCGACGAAAATGGCCCCGTTGCGGTCGATCGAGACCGTCACCGGCTGGCTCTCGGTGTCGACCGCGCTGGCTTCGGTCTTGGGCAGCTCCACCTCGACGCCGGTGGTCAGCAGCGGAGCCGAGATCATGAAGATGATCAGCAGCACCAGCATGACGTCGACCAACGGGGTGACGTTGATTTCGCTGAGCGGGCGCTTCCGCGCCCGTCGCCGGCCGCGGACGTGTCCGCCCCCGCCGGCCGCGCCTCCAAGGGCCATGGCTCAGACCTCCCGGCGGGCTTCGGCCGGGGCGGCGCCCAGGCGGCGGGCCACGGCGGCCTGCAGGTCGTCGGCGAAGCTCTCCAGCCGGCCGGTGAACTTGCCCGCGTCGATCGAGAACTTGTTGTAGGCGATATAGGCCGGGATGGCCGCGGCCAGGCCGATGGCGGTGGCGAACAGGGCTTCGGCGATGGCCGGGGCCACGGTGGTCAGGTTGGTGTTGCCCGCCTCGGCGATGCGGCCGAAGGCGTTCATGATCCCCCAGACCGTGCCGAACAGGCCGATGAAGGGCGAGGAGGTGGCCACCACCGACAGCACGCCGAGGCCGTTCTCGATACGCTGGCCCTCGCGGGCGATCAGGCTGTCCAGCGCCCGATCGATGCGGGCCATCAGCATGGCGCCCTGCCCTTCGGTCAGCGCCCCGCGCGTGCGCGCCTCGCGCCAGTCGGTCAGGGCGATGACCAGCATGCGCGGCAGCGGGTGGGCGGGACTCGGTCCTGCCCGCTGGGCGATCTCCTCCAGCGGCCGGCCAGAGCCGACCTCGGCCTCGAAGGCCGCGGCGGTGCGGTTCAGGGCGGCGAAGCGGAACGCCTTGTCGATGATCACCGCCCACGACCACAGCGAGGCCAGCGCCAGCCCGACCATCACCGCCTTCACGACGATGTCCGCCTCCATGAACAGGGTCACGGGGTTGAGGATCGAGGCTTCGGTCATTCGGCGTCCTTCCGACTTGCCCGCCCTGTGCAGCGGACGGAGGTGGCGGATATGTGGCGGTTCCAGCGTGCTCTAGCGGTCCGCGGCGGGACGGTCGACTGTCTGCACGTGACAGGATCGAAAACGGCTCAGTCCTCGTCCGTCAGCCATGGCCGCACGCGTTCGACAAGCAGGGCGGAGGGTCTGCGCGGCCGGCCGTCCAGATGGATGCAGACGGCCTCCACCTCGGCGCGACACAGGACATCATCGCCGCGAACGACCTCCTGGTCGATCAGCAGGCGCGGACCCTTCACGGCGCGGTAGCGGGTGCGCACCACCAGCTCGTCGTCGATGCGGGCGGGCTTGAGGTATTTCAGCTGCAACTGCGAGACGACGAAGGCCATCGGCTGGTCGCCGTCCAGCAATTCGGCGTGGCCGACGCCCATCAGGCGCAGGGCGTCCGAACGGCCGCGCTCCAGGTAGCGGACGTAGTTGGCGTGATAGACGAGACCGGTGAAGTCGGTGTCCTCGTAGTAGACGCGGACCGGCAGGCGATGCTCGCGGCCCTCGAAGCGGCCGGCGGTGGGATGATCGGTCATGGGCGGGCGGCCGGCGCCGGGCGGGTCAGGAAGCCCGGGCAGAAGTCCCTCTGCATCTGCTCGTACTCGGTGCGCAGCGGATCGGTGGAGAGCATGAGGCGGTTGGGGCGCGAGATGAAGGCGATGGTCTGGCCTCCATCCTCGACATAGCCGCACACCGCCAGCCGCCGGCCCGGCTCCGTGTAGCGGACTCGGGCGTCCGGACCGAGGATGTCGCGCACCTGGGCGATGGCGCGCTCCTCCGGCGTGGGCGCGGGCGGGGCGAAGGCGTCGCGGCTGACCAGCCACAGGATCAGCGCCCCGAGCGCCAGCACGACGATGGCGAGAAGCGGGATCAGGCGGTCTGTGGCGAAGCGCCGGTGGGTCATGGCGCGACCATGCCGGGCTTCGGCCGCCGGGTGAAGCCTACTTGCCGCCGAACAGGTCGCCCGCCTGCGGCGCGCGCGGCGGTTCTGTCAGCCCAAGGTGGCTGTAGGCCCGGGCGCAGGCCATGCGGCCGCGGGGCGTGCGCTGGATGAAGCCCTGCTGCAGCAGGAAGGGCTCGATGACGTCCTCGACCGCGTCGCGGGCCTCGGCGATGGCGGCGGCGAGGGTGTCCATGCCGACCGGGCCGCCGCCGTAGTTCTCGATCAGGGCGCGCAGGAAGCGGCGGTCGAGGCTGTCCAGACCGGCCTCGTCGACCTCCAGCCGGCTCAGCGCCCGGGCGGCGGCGAGGCGGTCGATGCTCGGCGCCCCCTCGGCGTCAGCAAAGTCGCGCACCCGGCGCAGCAGGCGGCCGGCGACACGCGGCGTACCGCGGGCGCGGGCGGCGATCTCCAGCGCCCCCTCCTCGGTGATCGGCGCGCCCATCTTGCGGGCCGCGCCCATGACCACCCGGGTCAGCTCCTCGGGCGTGTAGAACTCCAGCCGCAGCGGAATGCCGAAGCGGTCGCGCAGCGGCGTGGCCAGCAGGCCGGCGCGGGTCGTGGCGCCGACCAGGGTGAAGGGAGCCAGATCGATCCGCACCGAGCGGGCCGAAGGCCCCTCGCCGATGATCAGATCCAGCACATGGTCCTCCATGGCCGGATAGAGGATCTCCTCCACCTGCGGGTTCAAGCGGTGAATCTCGTCGATGAACAGGACGTCGCGCGGCTCGAGATTGGTCAGGATGGCGGCGAGGTCGCCGGCCTTGGCGAGGATCGGTCCCGAGGTGGCGCGGAAGCCGACGCCCAGCTCCCGCGCGACGATCTGGGCCAGGGTGGTCTTGCCGAGGCCGGGAGGGCCGAACAGCAGGACGTGGTCCAGCGCCTCCGACCGGGCGCGGGCGGCGTCGATGAACACCTTCAGATTGCCGCGCGCCTGCTCCTGGCCGACGAACTCGGCCAGCGTCTGCGGACGCAGGGCCCGGTCGTAGGCCTCGCCCGGCGCGGGCTCGGCCGAGATGAGGCGGTCGTCGGTCACCGCCCCAGCTCCTGCAACGCGGCACGGATCACGGCGGACAGGTCGGCCTCCTCACCCAGGCGGATCAGGGCCTGGTCGACAGCGCGGCGGGCGTTCACCTCGGCGACGCCGAGGCCGAGCAGGGCGGAGACGGCCTCGCCGGTCAAGCTGGGCGTCGGCGCGGCGGCCTCGACGTGTACGCCGGGCTCCGAAGGCGTGAACGACGCTTCGCCCAGCGGCTTGCCCTTCAGCTCGGTGACGATGCGCAGGGCCAGCTTGGGGCCGACGCCGTTGGCGCGGGCCACGGCGGCCTTGTCCTCGCGCACCACCGCGGCGGCCAGTTCGCCGGGCGGCAGGACGTCCAGCACCGACAGCGCCGCCTTGGGCCCGACGCCCTGGATGGTCAGCAGGGTGGTGAAGGCGCGGCGCTCGTCGCGGCCGAGGAAGCCGTAGAGCCGCGGCCCGCTCTCGGCGCTCCAGGTGCTCTCGATGAACAGGGTCGCCTCGTCCCCCGGCGCCGGCAGCCGGCCGAGGGTGCGCGACCCGCAGGCCACGACGTAGCCCACCCCGGCGCAATCGATCAGGCAGTGGTCCGGCTCGACCTCCGCCAGGACGCCTCTGAGCCGGCCGATCATGACGCGATCCTCCCCCCTTGGGGGAGGAACGAGCAGGGCCCGCTTGCGCAGCTGCGCGTGGGTGATCGCCACGGCCAGGGCGTCGGCCGCGTCCGCCTTCACGTCTCCGGCGGCAGGCAGCAGACGCTTCACCATGAAGGCGATCTGGCTCTTGTCGGCGTGGCCGGCCCCGACCACAGCCTTCTTGATCAGGTTCGGCGAATATTCGGCGACGCTGAGACCGCAACGCGCCGGGGCCAGCATGACCGCGGCGCGGGCGTGGCCCAGCTTCAGCGTCGAGGACGGGTTCATGTTGACGAAGACCTCCTCGATCGCCGCCTCGTCGCAGGCGTGGGCGGCGCAGACCTCCGCCACCGCCTCCAGCAGGAACAGCAGCCGCTCGCTGAACGGCGCGGTCTCGGGCGGCGCCACGACGCCGTGGGCGATCCAGCGCAGGCGCGACCCCTCGGCCGCCACCACGCCCCAGCCGGTGCGCCTGAGGCCGGGGTCGAGACCGAGAATTCGAGTCGCTTCGTTCGCCATCCGTTCCGTTCATGCCCGATAGATGGCTAACGGACAATGACCGGAGCGAAGGCTTGGACCTACTCGGTGGTCGTGCCGTCGAAATGCTCTTCCGACGCGTCGGCCTCGGCCTTGGTCCGGTGCACCACGCCCTCGCGGTGATCCGGCGGCCCGTAGAGGGTGTACAGGGTCAGAGGCTGGTCGCCGGTGTTGGTCACATTGTGCCGCGCCCCGGCCGGGACGATGACCGCGTCGTCGTCCTTGATGGGCGTACGCACGCCGTCGATCAGCACCTCGCCGGAGCCGCTTTCGATGCGGAAGAACTGGTCGTGGTCCTCGTGGACCTCCTCGCCGATCTCCTCGCCGGGCTTCAGGGTCATCAGCACCAGTTGCAGGAACTTGCCGGTGTAGAGCACGCGGCGGAAGTCGGTGTTGGAGGTGGTGAGATCCTCGATGTCGGCGATGAAGCCCTTCATGCGCTTGCCTTCCTGTCCTTGGATTTGTGGTTGAGAGATGTGGCCGCCGCGCCCCGGGTCAAGGCCGGGCCTCAGTCGTCGCGCGGGTCGAGGCGGTAGCCGACCACCCCGTCGATGCCCCGCAGCCGCGCCGCCAGGCTCTTCAGCGTCGGCTCTCCGTCGACCCGCAGGCGGAAGCTGCGACGCACCGCCGCGCCGCCGTCGACCAGCTCGAACCGGTCGGCCCGGCCGCGCCGGTCGATCCCGGCCAGCGCCGCCTCGACCCGGTCCTCGGCGGAGGTCGCCTCGCGCCGCCACACCACCTCGGCGTCGACGACCATGGACTGCGGCACACGCAGGTTGATCAGCCGCAGAAGGGTCAGCACGGCCACGGTGAGGATCGTCCCCGCCAGACCGAGCAGGAACAGGCCGGCGCCGAACAGCATGCCGATGGCGGCGGTGATCCACAGCGAGGCCGCCGTGGTCAGACCGTGAATCGAGAAGCCGGCGCGGAAGATCACCCCGGCGCACAGGAAGCCGATGCCGGTCAGGACGCCGTGCGCCATGCGCGTGGGGTCGCTCATGATCCCGCCGCCGGCGATGCCGTCCCAGTCCCAGGAGCCCTGCGACACCGCCGCCTCCATCAGCAGGGCCGAGGAGAGGCAGACCAGGATGTGGGTGCGGAAGCCGGCGGCGCGGCCCCGCCACTCGCGCTCGAACCCGATCAGTCCGCCGGCCGCCATGGCGGCGAACAGCGGAAGAATGAAGTCGGGAAGGTCGCTCAGGTCCATCGCAGCTGCAACGCTTGCCGAGCCGGCGGCGTTCCGCTGGCCCGGGACGGTGGCCGCCGCGGACCTTGGCCTTATGAAACCGGCGCGCCGGGGGTTCGTTCGAGTGCTCGCGGGGCCCCGCGCTCGCCCCCGCGAGGAGACGCCGCATGCCCGCCCACGCGCATCGCGCCCTGACGCCGCCGGCCTACGCCGCTCTGAAGACGGAGGTCGTCCGGGCAGCTGTCGAACTGTCAGACGACCAGTTACTGGATCTCGCCGACGCCCTGCACAGCCTGATGCGCCTGCGCCGGCCCGGCCGCCCGATCGGCCGACCCGAGGGCTGGCTGGAGGCGGAGTCGTCGTTCTTCAGGTGAGGCGGCTCAGCCGGCGTATTTCGCCGCGTCCTCGTCCGAGATCTCCTCGTTCGAGTAGACCTGCTGCACGTCGTCCTCGGCGTCGAGGGCGTCCATCAGCTTCATCAGGGTGGCGACCTGGTCGCCGGTGACCGGCACGGTCGATTGCGGCTTCCAGACGATGGCCGTGGACTTCGGGTCGCCGAGGGTCTTCGACATGGCGTCGGCGACCTCGTTGAGGTCCTCGAAGGCGGTCCAGATGGTGTGGCCTGGGGCGTCCTCGTAGATGTCCGGCTTGACCAGGTCGCTCTCGACGTCCTGGGCCCCGGCCTCGATGGCCGCCTCCATGACCGCGTCCTCCGAGCCCGCCTCGGCCGGGTAGACGATCTTGCCGACGCGGTCCCACATGAAGGTCACCGAGCCGGTCTCGCCCAGCGCCCCGCCGTATTTGGTGAAGGCCGAGCGCACGCCCGAGGCGGCGCGGTTGCGGTTGTCGGTCAGCACCTCGACCACGAACTGCACACCGCCGGGGCCGCGGCCCTCGTAGCGGATCTCCTCCATGGCGTCGATTTCGCCGCCCGAGGCCTTCTTGATCGCCCGGTCGATATTGTCCTTGGGCATGGACTCGGCCTTGGCGTTGTTCACCGCCAGGCGCAGGCGCGGGTTCATGGCCGGGTCGGGCAGGCCCGACTTGGCCGCCACGGTGATCTCGCGCGACAGGCGCGAGAACAGCTTGGAGCGGACCGCGTCGGCGCGGCCCTTGCGGTGCATGATGTTCTTGAACTTGGAGTGGCCGGCCATGAGCGGTCTCTGGGTCTGGCGAAAGGGAAGGCGGGCCGTCTAGCCGATGGCGACGCCGCTGTCACCGGGGCCGGAACCGGGGCCGCGGGGCAGGTGTTCTGCGAGCGTAACCGGAGCCGCACCATGACCGCCGACGACGCCATCTACGAAGCCGAGGGCAGCCTCGACGACGACCTGCACGACGCCGACATCGTCGAGTGGTACGAGGCCCGGCCGATGACGGTGTCGACCTATGTCGCCACCGGCGCGGTGGTCGGGGCCTTCGCCCTGGGCGTGCTCACCGCCGTCGGCGCCCTGGCGCTGATGGGGCGGCTGGACGACTAGGCGCGCAGGCCCTCGAGAAACCCCCGCATCTTCTCGTCGATCGGCGCGGGGCGCTTGCTCTCGCGGTCCACGTAGACGTGAACGAAGTAGCCGACGGCGGCCGCCTCCGGCTCCTTGTTGCGGAACAGGCCGATCTCGTAGCGCACCGAGCTGGTCCCGATGTGCGCCACCCGCACGCCGGCCTCGATCTCGTCGGGGAAGGCGGTCGGGGTGAAGTAGCGGCAGCCGGTCTCCACGACGAGGCCGATGGTCTTGCCGTGGTGGATGTCGAGCAGACCGTTGACCACCAGCAGCCGGTTCACCGCCGTGTCGAACCACGAATAGTAGACCACGTTGTTCACGTGGCCGTAGACGTCGTTGTCCATCCAGCGCGTGGAGATGTTCTGGAAGCGGCTGTAGTCGCCGCGCTTCGTCCGCTCGATTGTGCCCGTCATCGTCACTCCCTTGTCGGTGCGCTCTCGCTCGGCGCGCGGCGCCTCGCTGCTTGAGCGCACGGTGTTGGCGTTTCCCCGGCGTGTCTGCGCACGCTCGTGTGAGGACGGTCGGGGTTGGCGGACGCGGCGTCAAGCGCATAGCGTCGGCGCATGATCACGACCCGCGCCGCCGTTCTCCGCGCCATGGGCGCGCCCCGCCCGTACGCCGACAGCCGGCCGCTGGAGATCGCGACCGTGACCCTGGACCCGCCGGGCCGCGACGAGGTGCTGGTGCGCATCCGCGCCGCCGGCCTGTGCCATTCGGATCTCAGCGTCATCAACGGCGACCGGCCGCGGCCGATGCCGATGGCGCTGGGCCACGAGGCGGCCGGCGAGGTGGAGGCCGTGGGCGACGGCGTCGACGACCTGAAGCCCGGCGACCGGGTGGTGATGGTGTTCATGCCCAGCTGCGGCCATTGCGCCCCCTGCGCCGGAGGGCGGCCGGCGCTGTGCGAGCCGGGGGCGGCGGCCAACGGCAGGGGCGAGCTGCTGGGCGGCGGGCGGCGGCTGCACCTCGGCGGGGAGACGCTGCACCACCACCTCGGCTGCTCGGCCTTCGCGGAGCGGGCGGTGGTGTCCCGCCGTTCGCTGGTCCGGGTGCCGGACGACCTGCCGTTCGAGCAGGCGGCGCTGTTCGGCTGCGCGGTGCTGACCGGGGTGGGGGCGGTGGTCAACACGGCGGGCGTGAAGGCCGGGCAGTCGGTCGCGGTGGTCGGCCTCGGCGGGGTCGGGCTGGCCAGCGTGCTGGGCGCGCTGGCCAGCGGGGCCGCCCCGGTCGTCGCCGTCGACCTGTCGGAGGACAAGCTGGCGCTGGCGCGGAGCCTCGGGCCGGTGCGGACGGTCAACGCGGCCGATCCCGACGCGGTCGAGCAGGTCCGGACCCTGACCGGCGGCGGGGCCGAGGTGGCGCTGGAGATGGCCGGCTCGGCCAGGGCGCTGGAGGCGGCGTGGAAGATGACGCGGCGGGGCGGGACCACGGTCACCGCCGGGCTCCCTCCCCCGGAAGCCGTCCTGGCGGTCAACGTCGTGTCGCTGGTGGCCGAGGAGCGGACCCTGAAGGGCTCGTACATCGGGACCTGCGTGCCGTCGCGCGACATCCCCCGCTTCGTCGGCCTGTTCCGCGAGGGCCGGCTGCCGGTCGACCGGCTGCTGTCGGGGACGGTGGCGCTGGAGGAGATCAACGCGGCGTTCGACGCGCTGGCGGAGGGGCGAGCGGTGCGGACGCTGGTCGCGCTCTGACCCCCCTCCCCTACGCCTTGTCGCGCACCCGCATCTGGCCGCCGGAGCCGGTCTGGACGTCGAAGCGGCCGGTGGCGCGGATCAGGTCGGACAGCTTGGCGTAGCCGTAGGTGCGCTGGTCGAAGTCGGGGTAGGCGTTGCGCAGCCGGTTGGCGATGCCGCCGGCGTTGACCCAGCCGTCGCCGTCCTCGTCCATGTCAGCGATGACGGTGGCGATCAGGCGCGCCGCCTCCGACGGGGGCCGCTTGCCGGCGACGGCCGGCGGCGGCTCGGCCCGGCCGGCGGAAGA
>JAFAEC010000008.1 GCA_023424215.1 Pseudomonadota bacterium | reverse complement strand
CGACTGGTTCCGCGCGGCCCGCAAGGGCTCCAAGAAGGCGGCCAAGAAGCACGGCAAGACCGCGCGCCGCTATGCCGACGAGGCGGCGGCCTACGCCTACGACCACCGTCGCGAGGGCGGCGCCCTGATCGCCGTCGCCACCCTGGCCGCTGCGGTCGGCGCGGCCCTGCTGGAAAGCCGCCGACCCGACAGCCGCGTGCGGCGCATCGTTCGTTTCTGACAATTCCTTGCCGTCCGCGCACCGCCGAGGCGTGTGGACGGCAAGATTGAGCCCAGCTGACGGCGGTTATCAGCACGCCTTGGCTTTGCGGCGCCTGCGAAGGCCGCTAAGAGGGCGCCCATGAGCGCGCGCCCGACCCTGATCTTCGATTTCGATTCGACGCTGGTGGACTTCGAGACGCTCGAAGAACTGGCCGACATCGCCTTGGCCGGCGCGCCCGACGCCCAGGCGACGCGCGACCGTATCGCCGCCCTGACCGACCAGGCGATGGGCGGGGAAATCGGCTTCGGCGAGGCGCTGCGCCAGCGCCTGGCCTTGCTGCCCCTGACCCGCGGTCACGTGGAGACCCTGGCCGCCCGCGCGCCCGACCGCCTGACCGCCTCGGTGCGTCGCAACCTGGGTTTCTTCCAGAACGGCGCCGCCGACATCGTTATTCTGTCGGGCGGCTTTCGCGAAGTCATCGCCCCGGTGGCCCAGGCCCTGGGCGTGCCCGCCGACCGGGTGCTGTGCAACGACCTGGTCTATGACGACGACGGACGGGTGACGGGCGTCGACGACGCCAATCCCCTGTCCCACGCCGACGGCAAGCCCCAGGCGATCCACGGCCTGAACCTGGCGGGCCGGGTGGTGATGGTCGGCGACGGCTGGAACGACGCGGAGGTCAAGCTGGCGGGCGCCGCGGACGCCTTCTACGCCTTCACCGAGGTCGTGCGCCGCCCCCCGGTGGTCCAGGCCGCGGACGCCGAGGCCGCCTCGCTGGACGAGGTGCTGCACGCCGAAGGGCTGGCGGGCCGCTGGTCCTTTCCGCGCAGCCGCATGAGGATGCTGCTGCTGGAGAACATCCACCCCGCCGCCGTCGAACGACTGGAGGAGGCGGGCTACACCGTCGAGACGATGAAGGGCGCCCTGGACGAGGACGACCTGATCGAGGCGGTCAAGGGCGTGCACGTGCTGGGCATCCGCTCCAAGACCACGGTGACGCGCCGCGTGCTGGAGGAAGCGGACCGGCTGATGGCGGTCGCCGCCTTCTGCATCGGCACCAACCAGATCGACCTGGACGCGGCCGCCGACCACGGCGTGGCGGTGTTCAACGCGCCCTATTCCAACACCCGCTCGGTGGTGGAACTGGCCATCGGCCTGATGATCGTCCTGATGCGCGACGTGCCGGACAAGTCGGCGGACATGCACGTCGGCCGCTGGAACAAGTCGGCCACGGGCTCCAAGGAGCTGCGCGGCAAGACCTTGGGCATCGTCGGCTACGGCGCCATCGGCAGTCAGCTGTCGGTGCTGGCCGAGAACCTGGGGATGCGGGTGCTGTTCCACGACCTGTCCGAACGGCTGGCGCTCGGCAACGCGCGGCGGATGCGTTCGCTGGACGCCCTGCTGGCCGAGAGCGACGTGGTGACCCTGCACGTCGACGGCCGGGCCGAGAACAAGGCCATCTTCGGCGCGGCCCAGTTCGGCCGGATGAAGGAGGGCGCGCTGTTCCTGAACCTGTCGCGCGGCCACGTGGTCGACGTCGGCGCCCTGGCCCAGGCGATGGGGTCGGGCCGGATCGCCGGCGCGGCCGTGGACGTCTTCCCAGAGGAGCCGCGCACCAACGCCGACCCGTTCGAAAGCCCGCTGCAGGGGCTGAAGAACATGATCCTGACGCCGCACATCGGCGGCTCCACCGAAGAGGCGCAGGAGGCCATCGCCGAGTTCGCGGCCGAGCGGCTGCTGGGCTATCTCAACCGGGGCGATACGACCTTCAGCGTCAACCTGCCCAATGTGCAACTGGCCGAGGTGTCGGGCGCGCACCGGCTGCTGCACATCCACCGGAACCAGCCGGGCGTGCTGGCGGAGTTGAACCAGGCGCTGGCGGCCGCCGGCCTGAACATCCTGGGCCAGCACCTGAAGACCAACGAGCGGGTCGGCTATGTCATCACCGACGTGGATCGCGATTACGACCGCGAGGCGCTGGGCGTTCTGAAGGCCGTCCCCGGCACGTTGAAGTTCCGCACCCTGCACTGACGCCGTCGCCGACGGGTGCTCTTGCGCGCGCCTCTCGGTGAACGGAAACGCGCGAGAGGATGTCAGGCCGAACCCGCCAACTCTCCAAATGCCGCTGCCCCGACCGCAACGATTCCAGCGGCTTGCCGGATTCTCGCGCCCTCCCGCCCGCCTGACCTGGAAACCGTGCCATGCTTTCCTCGTCCCGTCGCACCGGAGGGCTCGTAAGGCCTGCGACCTTGCGGCGGCGGGAGCGGAGGAAGCGGGGGCGGGTCTGCGACGGCCCGCGCCGCCTCGCCGGCCGGCGTACCGGACGCGCGGGGGCGGAGGGTCGAGGGGGATACTCGGCCGCACCCGGACGGGGTTTCGCAGACCCCGCCGGCCCGCCGCAGGCTTATGGGGTTAGGCGATAAGACCGCCACCACTCGGCGCCCCGAGCTTGCAGGCCAATCCTTCGCGCGGAGCGTCCAACCTTCGTCGAAACGGTACTCACATCACAGAACTCCGGGCGAAGGCCCGGCGCTCCGCCCAGCCCTCCCAACCTCGCGACGAAGGCGCGGGGGCGCCGGCGTGCGTCTGGCGCCTGATTCCGGATGGACCTTGATTCCCGGCTTCAGCGGAATCGCCAGGCGACTCATCCTCGGTCGATCAAGGCCTAGCGTTTCGCCGCCTCGATCAGTCGGCCGATTTCGGCCGGGTCGATGCTGGGGCTGGCGCGGCCGTTGACGAAGAAGGTCGGCGTGCCCTGCAGTTGCAGCGCGGCCGCCGTGGTGTGGATGTCGGTGATGTGGCGGGTGGCGTCGATGCTCGATATCGCCGCCTTGGCCTGGGTCATGTCGACGCCGTGTTCCGCCAGGATGCGGTCGACCGCCTCGGGCGTCAGGGCCGGCTCAGTCATCAGGGCGTCATAGACGGCCAGATACTTGCCCTGCTGGTGCGCGGCCAGGGCCGCGCGGGCGGCGTACTGCGAGGTGACGTCCTCGCCTCGATCCAGGATCGGCCAGTCCTTGAAGACGAACCGCACCTCGGGGTGGGCCGCCATCAGGGCGCGATAGTCATGGGCCACCGCCTTGCAGCCGGGGCAGCGGAAGTCGAAGAATTCGATCACCGTGACCTTGGCGTCGGCCGGGCCGAAGGCCGGATCGCGCGGATCGGGCTTCAGCAGGGCCGCGTTCGCCTGGGCCAGATCGTTGATGGTCTCGACCCGCGCCTGGGCTTCCTTGTCCTGAAGGGCCGCGCTGGCCTCCTGCAGCACCTCGGGGTGGCTCAGCAGATAGGACCGGACGTTGGCCCCGGTGAACCAGGGCGCGGCCGCCAGGCCCAGGGCCACGACCGAGACGCCCAGGGCGACATAGCCGGCGCGCGCGCCGGTCAGCCAGGCGGTCTTGGAAGGCCGGGAGTCGGGCGTAGGAGCGGGATCGGTCATGAAGCCTGTCTTGTACGGATTCGGGTAGGGGGAAAGGTCAGTTCAGCGTCGTCGGTCGACGGGCCGCGTCGCGGCGATCCAAGTCCCGCAGGTCCTCGGGCGTCGCGCCGGAGGCCAGCACGATGTCCACCGCCCGG
Organism: Pseudomonadota bacterium; assembly: GCA_023424215.1. GTDB lineage: Bacteria > Pseudomonadota > Alphaproteobacteria > Caulobacterales > Caulobacteraceae > Brevundimonas. Next base: position 10,607 of record JAFAEC010000008.1, on the reverse strand, counting down.
CGCCATTCGATGGAGCCGGGGTCCAGCATGGAGCGGGCGCGCAGGGCGAACTGGGTGGCCTGGTCTTCTTGGCCGGCCGCGAAATAGTATTCGGCCGAGGCCAGCCGCGCCTCGCCCTCCTTGCCTTCGGAGGCGTAGGCCTGGGACAGCAGGCGCCAGGCCATCGTATTGTCGGTCTCGGCCACCGTGGCGTACTTCAGGTTCGAGATCGCCTCTTCCAGATTGGCCTTGTCGTTGGTCTCGATCAGGGCGTGGGCCAGGTTGATCCGCAGCAAGGGCGCTTCGGGCATCAGGCGCACCGCCTCGCGATGGGCGACCACGGCCTCGGCCGGGCGGCCTTCCTCGAACAGGATCTGCCCCTTCAGTTCGGCGAAATAGGGATTGGTCGGATCGCCCGCGATCAGGGCGTCAACCGCTGTCAGGGCCTGTTCGGTCTGGCCGTTGCGATACCAGGCGATGGCCCGGGCGTAGCGGCCGGGCAGAGAGGTGTCGCTGGATGGATAGGCCCGCAGGGTCGTCGCGGGCGGATCCATGAAGGCGTGGCTCTTGGCCAGGATCAGCGCGTGCTGGGCCATCCGCTCGGGCGTGTCGCGCACGCCGTAATGCGGCTGTTCCTCGACATAGCGGCGGATCGATTCGATGCGCTGCGATGACAGCGGGTGGCTACGGAAATAGGGATAGCGCCGATCGTCGGAAAAGACTTCCTGGGCGCGGAAATTCTCGAAGAAGTCGACCAGCCCCTTGCCGGACAGGCCCGCGCCCTCCAGCGCCCGGGCGCCGGTCAGGTCGGCCTCGCCCTCCTGGCTCTGCATATAGTGGAGCGCGCCCAGCGTGCCGAAATAGCCGCTGGATCCGATCAGAACCGCACCCGCGTCGGGCGCGCCGGCGGCGATGGCCAGCGCGCCCAGCGCCATCGACATGATCATCGGCTGCCGGCCCGCATTCTGGGCGCCGTCGCGCAGGGTGTGGCGGTTCTTGATGTGCCCCGCCTCGTGCGCCATCACGCCCAGCAGTTCGCCGGGGTTCTTGGTGCGCAGGATCAGGCCCGTGTTGACGCCCATGATCCGGCCACGCGTGGCGAAGGCGTTCAGGTCGCCGTCATTGACCAACAGGACCTCGACGTCGCTGGGGTTCAGACCCATCGAAACGAAGACCGGATCAGCCCATTCGCGAATGATGCCCTCGACCTCCGTATCGCGGATCAGGCTCTGGGCGGCGGCCTGGCCGGCGACGAGCAGCGCGCACAGGCCCGCCGCCGTCGCCGCCAGAAGGCGGGATGCAGATCGGGGAAGCCACTTCATGGCTTTACTCCAATAGCGACCGGCCCCCGCCTGCATCCTGACAGCCTAATCGTGACCGATCAGCGGCGCCACCACCCCCGCTTGGGCTTTTCGGGCGGTGCGACGATCTGGTTCGGATCCTCGGCGATCATCGCGGCGACATCCACCTCGGGCTCCGGAGCGACGACCGCTTCGACGACCTGGGCCGGCTTCGGTTCCGGAGCCGGGGTGAGGGGGGCTTCAGGCGCGGCCTCGACGGACGGGGCGACATCGAGCGCGGCGGGTTGGCCGCCTTCATCGATCTCGTTCGGCTCGACCGTCGAAACGGCGGCTTCATCGGAGGCCGGCGTGGCCGAGGCGGACGCCTTGCGACGGACGCGACGACGCTTGGGTTCCTCGATCACGGCAGGGGCGGCCTCGAGAGCCTCGTCCTCGACGATCACGGCCATCGGCGTGTCGGGCGAGCCGTCAGGCGGCATGCCTTCGTTGGTGGCGCGGGTTTCGACCTTGACCTCGTGGGTCAGGCCGGCGTCCGAACCCCGATCCCGGCCACGGCCGCGACCGCGACGACGGCGCGAGCGGCCATTGCGCTCACCGCCCTGTTCGCCCTCGGGGCGTTCGCCGACGACCTCGTCGACATCGCTGTCAGACGTCGCGGCCGAGGCTTCGGCGCGCGGGGCGCGTTCCGGGTTGATCGGGTCGAACCAGACGTAGGGATCGTCCAGCGACGGCGTGCGGCCGCGGACCCAGAAGAAGGCGTCGCGCTCGCCGTCCTCGCGCATCCGGCGACCGCCGCGGCGGCCGCGACGGCGACGGCGCCCGCTTTCGGAGTCGTCCTCGTCGGCGACGGGGGCGGGGGCGGCCTCGACGGCCTCGCCTTCGCCACGACGTCCGCCGCGACGGCGACGGCGACGGCCGGCCTCGCCCTCGGCGCGCTCGCGCGGCTCGCCCTCGAGGTCCTCCTCGCCGGTCTCATCTTCCTCGAGGAAGAGGTCCTCGTCCTCTTCTTCCTCCTCGTCCTCCCAGGCGGCGGCGTCGAAGTCGTCCTCGAGATCGACCCAGGCCTCGGCCGCCTCCGGAGGCGTGAAGTCCTCGTTGGTCTCGGTCCGCTCGATGGCGTGCTCGCCCTGGCCGAGGGTGTCGTCGATCAGCACGACCACGTTCAGGCCGCGCTGGGCCAGCAGGCGCTGCAGGTAGTCGCGCTTGTGGTTGAGGATGTAGAGGCCGACGGCGGTGCAGACCCGCAGGTGGATCGTCCCGGCGCCGTTCTTGCCGGCCTCGATGTCCACCGCGCGCAGGGTCATCAGGGCCGCGCTTTCGGCCGAGCGGATGCGTCCGGCGCCCTGGCAGTGCGGGCAGACTTCCGTCGCGCCCTCGATGACGCCGAGGCGGCGGCGCTGGCGGCTGATCTCCATCAGGCCGAAGCCGGAGATCTTGCCCATCTGGATGCGGGCGCGGTCCTTGGCCAGCGCGTCCTTGAGCGCCTTCTCGACCGCGCGGTTGTTCTTCGACTCCTCCATGTCGATGAAGTCGATGACGATCAGGCCGGCGAGATCGCGCAGGCGCAGCTGGCGGGCGGCCTCGACGGCGGCCTCGAGGTTGGTCTTGAACGCCGTCTGCTCGACGTTGCGCTCCTTGGTGGCGCGGCCCGAGTTGACGTCGATGGCGACCAGCGCCTCGGTCTGGTTGATGACCAGATAGCCGCCCGACTTCAGCGGCACGGTGGGCTGGTGAATCTGGGCCAGCATCTCCTCGATGCCGTTCGAGGCGAACAGCGGCCGGGAGCCCTGGTACAGGTGGATCTTCTTGGCCTGCGACGGCATCAGCACGCGCATGAAGTCGCGCGCTTCCTTGAAGCCCTCGACGCCCTCGACCTGGATGCCGTCGAAGTCCTTGTCGAACATGTCGCGCACGGCGCGGCGGACGAGGTTCTCCTCCTCGTAGATCAGCGCGGGGGCGTTGGAGCGCAGCGTCGTTTCGCGGATCGTCTCCCAAAGGCGCAGCAGGTATTCGTAGTCGCGCTTGATCTCGGCCTTCGTGCGCTTGGCGCCGGCCGTGCGGATGATCAGGCCCATGCCCTGCGGCACGTGCAGCGCCGCGGCGGCGGCCTTGAGGCGCTTGCGGTCGGCCGCGTTGGTGATCTTGCGCGAGATGCCGCCGCCCTTGCCGGTGTTGGGCATCAGCACGCAGTAGCGGCCGGCCAGCGACAGCCAGGTGGTGAGGGCCGCGCCCTTGCCGCCGCGCTCGTCCTTGACGACCTGCACCAGCAGGATCTGGCGGCGCTTGATGACGTCCTGGATCTTGTAGCGCCGCATCAGGCGACGCTTCAGGCGCTCCTCGTCGGCGAGGCCGCCTTCGTGCTCGTCGTCGGCGCTTTCGCGGCCGAGATCGTCCTCGGCGTCCTCGTCGCTGGACGCCTCGGCCATGATGGCTTCGCGATCCGCGACCGGGATCTGGTAGTAGTCCGGGTGGATCTCGTTGAAGGCCAGGAAGCCGTGCCGGTTGCCGCCGTATTCGACGAAGGCGGCCTGCAGGCTGGGTTCTACCCGGGTGACCTTGGCGAGATAGATGTTGCCGCGAAGCTGGCGCTTCGCGCGGGATTCAAAGTCGTATTCCTCGACCTGACGGCCCTCGACGATCGCGACGCGGGTTTCCTCCGCGTGGGCGGCGTCGATCAACATGGTCTTTGACATGAAGGGTCTCTCTCTGGCGCGCTCGGGCCAGGCCGGTCAGCGCGCGGCTGACGGGCGGGGCGGCTCGCCGAATGGGGGTGGGGGCGCGATGGCGCGCAGCCTCGTCGCCGCGGCGGGCGCCGCGGGCGATATCGGTCGTATCGGACCGGAGGGTGAGGCTGGCGGTTACGCCCATCGGGTTAGTCGGTCCTGGGCCTGCCGCGCGCTGTGAAGCGGCGCTCCGGGCCCGGTCGTCGGATCGTCGTCGCCTGGGCGGCCGGCCGGTCCTCGGATCAGTGAAAAGCATCGCCGCGAGGAGGGCGCGTCCGGATTCCGCCAGGGCAGGAAGGACGCGATCGTTCGCGAGCGAAAGAAGCATAGTCATCGCAGAGGCGAAATGAAAGGCGCGTCCGCCTTAACCCGTTGTCGACCTCGTTCGGGCAGAATGGCGACAAGGCATAAGGTGGGTTCCGGGCGAATGTTCGGTTTGTCGCGTTTGAAAACTTCGGAGTGGAGCGTCCGCGATCGGGCCACGATCGCGCTGGCGGTCGTGGTGTTCTGCGTGGCCGTGTTCGCCGCGGGGCGGGGACTGGCGTCCGGCGCGGCGGGCGAAGTGCTGCGCGTGCGCTTCGGCGGCGACGCCCAACGGACCCGCGTGGTCGTCGATCTGGACCGGACCTCGCGCGGCGAGGTGATCCAGCCGGGCTCGGACGGCCGGCTGGTGCTCGCGCTCGCCGGGGTGGCGCCGTCGGAACGGTTGTCCGGCAGCGGCCGCGGGCTGGTGCGCGGCTATCGCGTCGCGGGGAGCGGCGCTTCCGCGCGGCTGGAGCTGGACCTCGCGACCTCGGCCGAGATCGAGCGCCGCTTCCTGCTGCCGCCCGGCGATGGCGTCGAGCACTATCGCTACGTCGTCGACCTGAAGGCCACGGGCCGGGCTCCGACGCGTCCGAGGCCGCCCGAACGCCCGGCGCGGCCCGCCGAACGCCCGCTGATTTACATCGACGCCGGCCACGGCGGCCGTGATCCCGGAGCCCGGGGCGCGACCGCGAACGAGAGCGAGATCACCCTCGCCGCCGCCCGGGCGCTGAAGCAGGAGCTGGAGCGGTCCGGGCGCTACCGGGTGCGGCTGACCCGGGACGGCGACGTCTATGTCGGTCTCTACCGACGGGTGGCCATCGCCCGGCAGGCCGGCGCCGACCTGTTCATTTCGCTGCACGCCGACGCCGGGGCCGATCCGGCCACGCGCGGGGCCAGCGTCTACACCCTGTCGGAGCAGGGCGCCGGGCGGGCCGTGCGCGAATTCACCCGCGGCGAGAACTGGCAGCGCAGCCTGAACCTGCCGGGACGCGACGCCTCGGTCGACCGCATCCTGCTGGACATGACGCAGCGCGCCACCCAGAATCGGTCGGCCCAGCTGGCCCGCACCCTGCTGGGCGAGCTCGAGGAAGCGGATCATCCGCTGCTGCGGCGCAGCCATCGCGACGCCGGCCTGGCTGTGCTGCTGGCTCCCGACGTGCCGGCTGTGCTGCTGGAGATGGGCTTCATCACAAATCCCGAGGACGAGCGCCTGCTGGGCGACGGCCGCGCGCGCCGCAGGCTGATGCGGGCCGTGGCTGAAGGTATCGACCGCTACTTCGACGCCCCCGCCGCCGGCCTGCAGATGGCGTCGTCTTCGGCGGCCGCCGGCCAGCCGTAACCGAAAACGCCTCCGTACGGATGCTTCCGTCGGCGGAAGCGCCTATCTGGGGCACATGCGCCTTCGCGTCGTCGATCTGGAAACCACGGGCGGAGACCGGACCTCGGAAATCCTCGAGGTCGGCTTCGTGGACGTGGTGCGCGAGGGCGACGGCTGGCGCGCCCTGCCGCCGGTGTCGCGCCTGTTCCGGCCGCGGGGCGAAATCTCGGTCCACGCCATGGCCGTGCACCACCTGACGCCCGAGGACTTCTGCGACGCGGACCCGCACTGCGACGAATACGCCCTGCGCGCCATGTTCGCCGACCCGGCCGACGTGATGGTGGCCCACAACGCCCAGTTCGAGCGCGCCTTCATCGCCGACACCGCCACGGGCGGGCTGCCGTGGATCTGCACGGTGCGCGCGGCCAAGGTCGTGTGGCCGCAGGCGCCCGGCCACTCGAACCAGGTTCTGCGCTACTGGCGGGGACTGCGGCTGGACCGGAGCCTGGCCAATCCGGCCCACCGCGCCGGCCCCGACGCCTGGGTCACGGCCCATCTGCTGATCGAGATGCTGGCCGAGGCTTCGGTCGACCAGATGCTCGAGTGGACCCGCCAGCCGCGACGGCTGGACCGCATTCCCTTCGGCAAGCACCGCGGCCGGGCCTGGTCGGAACCGCCGGACGACTACCTCCGCTGGATGGCCGCGCAGGCCGAGATGGACGCCGCGGTCGTGGCCGCCGCGCGACAGGAGCTGGAGCGTCGCGCGAGCGCGTCGCCGGCGGCTCTGGCGGAGGCTCCCGACGCGGGCTAAACCCGCTTCCATGCTCCGCTTGCAGGATATCCAGGCCAGAATCCCGGAACGCTGGTTCGTTCTGGCCGGCGTCGCCCTTCTCGGGTGCATCACCCTCGCCGGCCTGATCGTGACGATCTACGCCGCCTGGCTGTTCCACGACCTGCCCGACGCCACCGATCTGGCCGATTACCGGCCCGCCACGGCGACCCGGGTCTACGCCGGTGACGGGACCCTGATCGGCGAATTCTCCGACGAGCGCCGCATCTACGTCCCCTACGAGCAGATCCCCCTGCCGGTGATCCAGGCCTTCCTCGCGGCCGAGGATCGCAACTTCTTCAATCACGGCGGCGTCGACGTCTCCGGCCTCGGGCGGGCGATGTTCAAGAACGTCTTCAACGCCGCGACCGGGCGGCGTCTCGAGGGCGGATCGACGATCACCCAGCAGGTGGCCAAGAACGTCCTGCTGACCAGCGAGACGAGCATCAACCGCAAGGTGAAGGAGGCGATTCTCGCCAACCGGCTCGAGGCGACGCTGTCGAAGCAGCAGATTCTCGAACTGTATCTGAACGAGATCTTCCTCGGCTATCGCTCGTACGGCGTGGCGGCCGCGGCCTTCAACTATTTCGGCAAGTCGCTGGACCAGCTGACGCCGGACGAGGCGGCCTTCCTCGCGGCCCTGCCCAAGGGGCCCAACAACTACCATCCGAAGCGCCATCCGCAGCGGGCGCTGGAACGCCGCAACTGGGTGCTGCGGGAGATGCGCGAGAGCAACTTCCTGACGGAGGCCAGCTACGCCGAGGCGCGGGCCCGGCCGCTGGTGACGCAGGACGCGCCCCGGCGGGCCCAGTACGCCGACGCCGACTTCTTCGTCGAGGAGGCGCGGCGCCGCGCCATCGCGCAGTTCGGGCGCGAGGAGGTCAATCGCGGCGGCTATTATCTGAGAACCACGCTCGATCCCCAGCTCCAGTCGGCGGCGCGCAACGCGCTGATGCGGGGGCTGGAGGACTATGACCGCCGCCACGGCTGGCGCGGGCCGTGGGGCACGACCGACTTCGCCGACGGCTGGCAGGAGGAGGCGCTGAAGCAGACGGCTCCCCCTGAACGCCGCGCCTGGGAGGCGGCGGCCGTGGAGAGCGTGTCCGGGAACACCGTCCGGGTGCGGACGGCGCGCAGCGATCGCACGGGTTCGCTGCTCGCCGAGGACGCCGCCTGGGCCAACGCCAATCGCCAGCTGCGCCGCGGCGACCTGATCTTCGTCGAGCCGCGCAACGGCCAGTTCGCCCTCAAGCAGGTGCCCCGCGTCAACGGGGCGCTGGTGGCGATCGAACCCTATTCCGGCCGGGTGCTGGCCATGGTCGGTGGCTACTCCTACGCCCTGTCGAGCTTCAACCGCGCCACCCAGGCGAGGCGACAGCCCGGCTCGGCCTTTAAGCCCTTCGTTTACGCCACCGCGCTGGAGGGTGACTATACGCCGGCCTCGATCGTGCTGGACGCGCCGATCAGCTTCGCCGGCGGGCCGAACGGGACGCGCTGGAGCCCGGAGAACTACAGCCGGCAGTACTATGGCCCGCAGACCCTGCGCCGCGGCCTGGAGCTGTCGCGCAACGTCATGACCGTGCGCCTCGCCCAGGCGGTGGGCATGCGCAACATCGTCGACCTGTCGAAGAAGATGGGCGTCTCCGACGATCTGCAGCCGAACCTGTCGGTGTCGCTGGGGGCGGGCGAGACCACCCCCTACGACCTCACCGCGGCCTACGCCGCCTTCGTCAACGGCGGCCGGCGCATCGATCCCTATCTGATCGAGCTGGTGCAGGACCGCGACGGCGAGACCCTGTTCCGCGCCGACGAGCGGCGCTGCCGGGACTGCGGCCGGCCGTTCACCGGGCAGGAGTCGCCGCGGCTGGAGCCGCGCGGCGAACAGGTCATCGACCCGATCACCGCCTACCAGATCAGCTCGATGCTCGAGGGCGTGGTGCAGCGGGGCACCGCGGTGCGGGCGCGCGGGCTCGGCCAGTGGATCGGCGGCAAGACCGGCACCACCAACGAATACCGCTCGGCCTGGTTCGTCGGCTTCACCTCGGACATCGTCGTCGGGGTCTTCGTCGGCTTCGACGACAATCGTTCGCTGGGCTCGGGCGAGGCCGGGGCGGCGACCGCCGTGCCGGTGTTCATCGACTTTATGGAGGTGGCGCTGCGGGAACGGCCGGCGCGGCCGTTCGTGCGGCCGGCCAATGCGGTGTTCCGCACCGTCAACGGCATCGAGGAGGCGTTCCGCCCCGGCACCGAGCGTCGCCGCGAGGAGGAGCGTCCCGCGCCGCCGCCGCAGCCGACCGGGCCGCAGAACTACTACGACGTGATCCGGCGGGAGCAGGAGGCGGCCGCCGGCCAGGCCCCCTCGGACGCGCCGGCTCCGCCGGCCACCCCGCCGCCGCCCAAGAAGGAGCCGGCGGAGGACTTGAGCGGACTCTACTGAGGCCCTAGGTAGGGCTCACCACGGCGCGCCCGAGAACGGCGCGCCGTTCCCTTTTGTTGTCGCAGGAGTTTGCGATGAGACCGGATGTCGAGGCCATGAAGGCCGACATCGAGCAGAGCATCGCTCTGCTCAGGAGGCGTCTTTGACTGGGATGCCGCACTCAGGAAGCTCGATGAGCTGAACGCCCGGGTCGAGGATCCGACCCTGTGGGACAATCCCGACGAGGCCCAGGCCGTCAGCCGCGACCGCTCGCGGCTCGAGGCCCAGGTCAACGCCGTGCGCGAGATGGAGCGGGGCCTCGAGGACGGGGTCATGCTGGCCGATATGGCCGACGAGGAAGGCGACGAGGAGGCCCTGGAGGGCGCCCGCGCCGACCTGAAGGCGATCAAGGAACGCGCCGCCCGGGCCGAGCTGGAGGCCCTGCTGTCCGGCGAGGCCGACGGCAACGACGCCTATCTGGAGGTCAACTCCGGCGCCGGCGGCACCGAGTCGAACGACTGGGCCGGCATGCTGCTGCGCATGTACAGCCGCTGGGCCCGCGCCCACGGCTACGAGGTCGAGGTCGAGGCCGAGGAAGCCGGCGAACAGGCCGGCATCAAGTCGGCCACCATCCAGATCAAGGGCCCCAACGCCTACGGCTGGCTTAAGTCGGAATCGGGCGTGCACCGGCTGGTGCGCATCAGCCCCTATGACGCGGCCGCCAAGCGGCACACCTCGTTCGCCTCGATCGGGGTGTCGCCCGTCGTCGACGACGCCATCGAGATCGACATCAACCCGGCCGACGTGCGCACCGACACTTACCGGGCCTCCGGGGCCGGCGGCCAGCACATCAACAAGACCGACTCGGCGGTGCGCCTGACGCACGTGCCGACCAACACGGTCGTCGCGTGTCAGGCGGGGCGGTCGCAGCACCAGAACCGCGAGCAAGCGTGGAAGATGCTGCGCGCCCGCCTGTACGAGCTGGAGCTGCAGAAGCGCGAGGCGGCGGCGCAGGCGCTGGCCGACGCCAAGACCGACATCGGCTGGGGCCACCAGATCCGGTCCTACGTCCTGCAGCCGTACCAGATGGTCAAGGACCTGCGGACCAACGTCGAGACGTCCGACACCCAGGGCGTGCTGGACGGGGACCTCGACGCCTTCATGGGCGCGGCCCTGGCCGCCCGCGTCGGCGAGACGCGCGGCTCGACGGCGGAATGAAAGAGGCCCCGGGATCGCTCCCGGGGCCCTTTTTTTCAGTCACTCCGCCCGATCAGGCGACGGGCTTCATCTCAATGACGTGGGTGTGATCGTCGCCCTGCGGCGGGGTCGGGCTGGCGACCGGCGACGACGGCTGGGCGGCGGCCGGGCGAGCGGCGGACGGAGCCTCGCGGCGGCCCTGCAGGACCCGGCCCTGGAAGTAGGCGCCGATGTCGATCGACAGCTGTTCGGCGGTGATGTCGCCGTCGAGGTAGGCGGTGGCGATCAGCTTGACCTGCTTGCCCGAGACGGCGCCGACGATGCGGCCGCGCACCTCGACGTAGTCGGCCGAGACGTTGCCTTCGATCGCGCCGGTCTCGCCGACGATCAGACGGCCGACGCGGACGTCGCCCTTGATCGCGCCATCGATCTGCAGGTCGCCGCCGCCCGTGATGGAGCCTTCGAACTGGAGGTCCGAGGACAGGGTCGACAGGCCGCGCGCGGTGGCCGGGGCGGGCGAGGGGGCGCGGGCCGCGGG